>CALZGC010000001.1 GCA_945786985.1 uncultured Nitrospirota bacterium
AGGAGGGTCAGATCATCTCCTCGGGGGTGAGCAACGTAAGCGGCGGCACCCCCATCGTCGATCTCGCGGACATGCGCTTCGTCCATATCGAATCGGGGGTCGATGAAATCGACATCGGCAAGGTCGGTATCGGGCAGACGGCGGTGGTCGTGGCCGATGCCTACCCGGAGGTGGAGTTTAGCGGCCAGGTGGTGCGGATCTCACCGGAGGCGCGGGTGGAGCAGAACGTGACCCTGTTCAATGTCATCGTGGAGGTGGAGAACACCGACGGCAAGCTCAAATCCGGCATGAACACGACGATCCGGATCGCCATCGTGGAGAAGGAGCAAGTTCTGCTGGCGCCGGCCATGACGCTGCAGCCTGCCTCGGGCACGGACGCCGGGAAGAACCTCCGGCAGGTGCTCGTGAAAGAGGGGGACGCTTTTGTGGCGCGCACGGTGGAGATCGGCGCTTTTGATTTCAAGCAGGCCGAGATCCTGTCGGGGCTGACGGAAGGGAGCGTTCTGGGTGTGCCCATGACCTCGCGGCTCAAAGAGGAGAACGTCCGTCTCGAGGAGAGGATCCGCAGCAGCCGCACCTTCGGCAAGGAGCGTAAGAAGCCGGCCGGCGAGTAAGGAACCTTTGCCATGATTCTGGGTGAAAACATTCTACTGGCCCTGCAGAGTCTCAGGGCCAATCCCCTGCGGTCTTTTCTGACCCTGGTGGGAATTGCCGTCGGCATCGGTGCGGTTCTCTACGTTGTAGTCCTGGGGCAGATCACCGAGAAACGGATCAAGCAGCGTCTGGAATCCCTCGGCTCCAACGTCCTGCTGATTCGCCCCGGCTATTCCCGGATGCGCGGGGTCCGCACCGGCGAGAGCGTGGTCAATCTCAAGTGGAGCGATGCCCGGGAGATTGTGAGCACATCGGAGGTGATCGCCGAAACCGTCCCTACCTACACGGCGCCGGGTGTCGCGCAATACAAGGACCAGAGTTGGAACACCCGGATCACCGGCACCGTGCCCGCCTACGAAGCAGTGAACAACGACCGCCCCATCGAAGGGCACTTTTTTACGCAGGAGGAGACAAACCAGCGGGCCCGGGTCTGTGTGCTCGGCGCCACCGTCCATGAGAAGCTCTTCGGCAACGCTTCGCCCATCGGAGAGCCGCTCACCATCAAATCCAAACGGTACACCGTCGTAGGGCTTCTGGGCGCCAAAGGGGAGAGCTGGTGGAACCCGGACGATCAGATTTTCATCCCCCTGACCACGGCCCAGGAACGGCTCTTCGGCGTGGATCACCTCAGCACCATTCTGGCGCAGATGCGTTCCTCCAGGGACTACGACGAAGCTCTCTTTGACATCGAGACAATCCTGCGGCGCAATCACCGGCTCCAAGCGGACCAGGACAACGATTTTCGTGTCCGGCGCCAGGATCTCTATCTCGCCACCGTGCAGGAGACGACCAAAGAGATTGCCAACTTCGTGATACTCATCGCGCTGGTCTCCCTCATGGTGGGCGGGATCGGGATCGCCAACGTGATGCTGGTCTCGGTGACGGAGCGGATTCGGGAAATCGGCGTCCGCCGGGCCATCGGGGCCAAAAAGATTCATGTGCTCCTGCAGTTTCTGATTGAGGCCATGGTGCTGGGCCTGCTGGGAGGCGTTTTAGGTCTCGCCGCCGGACTGGTGTTCATCCGGGTCATGACCGGGGAGGCGCTGATCCTGCCGTGGAACTGGATCGGCTACAGTTTCGCCATCTGCGCGGGCATCGGCGTGGCTGCCGGGCTCTACCCGGCTTTGCGGGCTGCCAACCGGAACGTCATCGAGGCGCTGCGGTACGAGTAGATCCGGCACGCGGCCCCCCGCGCCCCTTGAGGAGAGCCATGCTCATCGAGATGCAACAAGTGGAAAAGGTATACCGGCTGGGAAAGATCGACGTGCCCGCCCTGTGTGGTATCGATCTTCAGATCGAAGCCAACGAATACGTCGCCGTCATGGGGCCGTCGGGTTCCGGCAAATCGACGCTGATGAATATCGTGGGATGTCTCGACTCACCGACGGCCGGCCGGTACCTGCTGGACGGAGAAAACGTGAGCCATCTGAGCGACAATCAGCTCTCAGAGATTCGGAGCCGGAAAATCGGCTTCGTCTTCCAGACCTTCAACCTGATGCCCAGGGCGACGGCCCTGCGCAACGTGGAGTTGCCCCTCATCTACGCGGGGGTCCCCTCCGGGCGAAGGCGGCAGCTGGCGGTGCAGGCGCTGGAGAAGGTGGGGCTCTCCGACAGGATCAAGCACAAGCCGAGCGAGCTCTCCGGCGGTCAGCGGCAGCGGGTGGCCATTGCGCGCGCCCTGGTGACAGAACCGGCTCTGATTCTGGCCGACGAGCCGACGGGGAATCTCGACAGCACGACCGGCCAGGAGATCATGGAGATCCTCTCGGCCTTGCATCGGGCGGGCAATACGGTGATCCTCGTGACCCATGAAAAGGAATTGGCCGCCCAGACCGGCCGCACCATCGGACTGCGTGACGGCAGGATAGAGACGCAGGAAGAAGCGGCCCAATCCGCAGCTGCTGAGCAGGCCGGGTCGATCGGCCTCACCCCGCGCTGATCGGCCGGAGCGTCGCCTCACCGATGATGACAATCCCCAGATATCCGTCGACGGTCACCCGGTCGCCCGTTCGCACAATGTTGGTGGCGTCGGCGACCCCCGTGACGCACGGCAGACCATATTCGCGGGCGATGATAGCGCCGTGAATCAGCATGCCGCCCCGCCGCTCGACGATCCCCGCAGCCAGGGGGATGACAAAGGTCATGTTCGGGTCGACGGCGTCGCACACCAGAATCTCTCCCGCCTTGACGTCGACGAGGTCCGACACCTTCTCGATCACCCGCGCGCGACCCGTCGCAATGCCGGGGCCCGCCGGGTGACCCACGATCTGTCGGGTTGCCATACGAAAATCTAAAGATTCCCGTACCCCAGAGGCTCGAGCCTCCCTCGTCTCTGCAGGATTCCTGAGGGCATTCAGGCGATCGATTTCCCCGGGTACCCCGTCTGCCAAGGGTGCAGCAGTTCCCCGTCGCTGTTGCAGGGCCTCTTGCGCCCGGAGGAGTTCCGCCTTGACGCGCCCCAAATAGATGTTGTCGTCGTCCCGGAGGCGATAGCTCGCCCGGGCGAGATCGAGAAGCTCTTCGGCTTCAAGACGTTTGCCGTTCCCGTACTCTGCGAGAAATCTCGCTTCAAGGACTTGCTTGTTCTGACCGGCTCGCGCGGGCGTTCTCGGCGGACCTTTGGCCATCTCCAGGACGAGGCGGACCACCGGGTCGGACCCTTTCGCCGGGTCGGATCCGCCCGACAAAAGCCCGCCATATTTCTCGTGAAATCTCTTGAGGCTTGTTTGAAACTCCGGGTTCCCGCTCTCGCCGGCGCTCAATTGTGTCGCCAGTGCAGCGTCGGAGCGCACACGGGCTGCCATCTGATCGAGCAGCCGATTGCGCGCCAGACTCTCCAGATCCCCTTGGACGAGAACCTCCATGAACTCGAAGGGGTCCGACGGCTGGAGGGCCTCGTTGTAAGCGACGCCGAAGAGACGCATGCCGTGGGCGAATGGGATGAAGTCATCCCAGTAGATGCGGTGCCATTTCGAGTAGATCTCGGCCCGCCGCCGGCACTCCGCCTCCAGGGCCGTATCGCGCAGTGTTGAGAGATCCCGTTGCGCCAGTTCCTGGGCCTCCTCGATGAGCGCCGGTATGTGAATCGTCTCGATCTGCTCGCGCAGGTGCTTGAGATTCGCGAAGCTTCGCCGAAGGCTCAAATACCAGCCCCGCGGATCCTTCGGATCCTTGGATGCCAGCGTCGTGATCGGACGGGACTGCAGGAGGTCGAGCCGATGCCCGCACCAGGTCCACTCCATATCCTGGGGGCTGCCGAAGAGCCTCTCCATCTCACGGACCGAATCGTACACCGCGCACACCTCACCGTTCGTGAGCGGGGCTTTCTTTCGGAGGGCCGGCGGCAGCGGTTCGACCCCAACCCCCTGTGCGTTCAATGCAACGGCATGGGAGCGCGTGGCGGCCGTGTGTGAGAGCTGCCGTCCCGAATCCCGTTCGAGAATCCACCGGTCCGGGTCCAGGGTGCCGTCCTCGAGGCCCTGGTTCAGCCCGTGGACCGCTTCGATGATGCACTGGGACGGATCATTGGGGTTCATCCCGAAGGCGACGCCGGATTTTTCGCCGGCCTGCAGCTCCTGGATCACCACCGCCATGGCGCTCTTGGCCACATCGAGCTTCAGCTCCCGGCGGTAGAGCAGTGCCGCATCAGACCAGAGAGAGGCCCATACCGCCCGCGTCCGATCCAGCACGGCTTCCATTCCGATCACATTGAGATAGGAGGCGTGCAGCCCCGCGAAGGAACTTTGGGCGTCATCTTCACCGGGGGATGAGGAGCGCACGGCCACCGGTTTCCCGTCGATGTAAGGCGCCAGCACAGCGGCAAGCGCTCTGCGCAGTTCGGTGGGGAGGGGGGTCTTTCGGAAAAGGGCCCGAATGTGCAGGGCCGTGTCCCAAAGCTCCTCCCAACGCGCGCCCTCCAGGTTCTTGCGGTTCAGAGCCATGAGAATACCGGTCTGCAGGCCGGTGCGTCGCACATACTCGTGGTAGGCATCCGTCAGGATGCACACCCCGTCGGGCACCGTCGAACCGTGCTGCAGCATTCGGGCGAGCGCCCACGCCTTGCCGCCCACGCGAGCGTGCGTTTCACTTCCGATCTCTGCCAGGGGGAGGACGTAATTCATGCTTTGATTTGCAGTTCCTGAACGTTCTGGAAGCGGCTGACACTGAGATAGGTTTCGACGCCAACGCAAAAGAGTGCGCAGCTCGGCGAGGAGAGAAAGTCGGTCAGCCGGGGGTGTTTGGTCAGATATAGGGAGACGGGCGTTTCTCTCTCCTGTGCCGCAACTTCCCGGGCTTCGCCGATCGCTGTCACCGCCATGGCGCGGTAGAAATCGCTTTCCCGGTTGGACCGATTGTCAATGAGGAGGGCCACTCGGGGGTTGCCGCAAAGATTGTTGTATTTGCGCGTGCTCCGGGTCGTTGCAAAAAGCAGCTGCTTCAGATCGGGGGTCTCGGCGAAGGCCACGAGACTCCCGTAGGGACCGTCCGGCCCCTGCGAAGACAGGACCGCCAGCTTCTGTGTCTTCAGGAGTGCACCAATCCTGCGCTGTAACTCGGACAGACCTTCTGCGGGGGACTCAGCTCGTTTTCTTTTCAAGCGAACGGGACTCCTCGTTGAGTTCGCGGATCTCCCGAAGGAAATCGTCGTTTCGGGGGACGCCCTTTTGGATGTAACGGACGATGCTGTCCTTGTCGATCAGGAAAGTGACCCGGCCCCACCCGTAGTGGCGCCGCAGGGCCCCGTCCTCATCGGCGATCAGCGGAAAGTCAACACTCTGCTTACGGCTGAACTCGGTGTGGGTCTCCAGGCTGTCCGAGCTGACACCCAGTACCTGAGTGTCGAGGCCTTCGAAATCGGAGAGGTCCGATTGAAAGGCCAGCAGCTCGTTCTTTCAGACCGGCGTGAAATCGGCATAGTAAAAGGCCAGCACCACGTTCTGTTTGCCCTGATAGTCGGCCAGCCGAATCGGACCCTGCGTAGAGTTCGCCTCAAAGAGCGGTGCCGGATCCCCCACCTCCACGGCAAGGGCGCCTGCGGGCAATGCGGCGAGTGCTCCCTGCACGAGCAGCGTCATCAACCTTTTCATGGTGCTCCCTTTCTGCTTTGTCCGGGCCCGCTCGCCAACAGACGGCCCAGCCGGGACGCAGCCCCCCGATCTGTTCGAACGGTCCCTCAGGATTTCAGCTGCCCACCAGCGGCAACTGCTTGATGAGATCGAAGTAGACGACGAACTTTACGGCGTCGCCGGCACCCGGCACCGACACCTCGTTGGCCCGTTTCCGGATGGCTTCCAGCATGGGCCCCTCCGTCTCTTCCCGCACCTTCCTGAGGTACAGACGTACACCGGAAAACCCCTTTTCATTAAAGGCGTACGTGGCATGGGGGTTTTCCTGCAGATTTGCATGGGTCAGCCGATCCGCCATGCCGAAGGCCAGCGTGCCGTCCTGCTGCACATGGGGCCGCGAGTAGACGGCGATGTCCACACGGCCTGCGGCGTCGGACGTGGCGAGATATCCCGTTCCACTGCGGTTCTCAAAGTAATCTCTTATGTTCATCTGCATAGCTCCCGAAGCGGCCAAGACAATAAACAGTTGGACCCAATATAGACGCGACCAGGCGGGTTGGCAAGCGCAACAGGAACCACAGCAGAAGGGCGGGGCTCGGGGGCTGCTTCGGGTTGACAATCAAATCGATTCAGACATATACTTTCACCTTAAATTTCAACGAAGGTTTCCATAAAGTATGCAAAAGAAGAAGTATTCCCCGTGGGTTTTGTCGTTTCTGCGATGGTTTGACTCCTCTGCCGGACAGGCAGAGTCGGTTCCATCCGGATCCATTGAAATCGACTGGCTCCGGATCGTTCCCTTTCTGGCTTCTCATCTGATGATCCTGGGGGTTTTCTGGGTGGGCTGGAGCGGGACCGCCGTCGGCATCGCGGTTCTGCTCTACGGTCTTCGCATGTTTGCCGTGACGGCTTTCTATCACCGCTACTTCTCGCACAAGACCTTCAAGACCTCCCGGGCCTGGCAGTTCGTCTTCGGACTGCTCGGCAATTCCGCCGTGCAGCGCGGTCCCCTCTGGTGGGCCTCCCACCATCGCTATCATCATCAGTATGCCGATCAGGAAGAGGACATCCACTCACCGGCCCGCCAGGGTTTCTGGTGGAGCCATGTGGGGTGGCTGGTCTCCAGGGAGAACTTCTTTCCCAGGACCGAACTGGTCGGCGACTGGGCGAAATTCCCGGAGCTGCGATGGCTCGACCGCTTCGACGTGGTGGTACCGCTGGTCCTGGCCGTCCTTCTATTCCTCCTGGGAGCGTATCTGGAGTCCGCTGCACCCGGACTTCACACCAGCGGGCCCCAGCTCCTGGTCTGGGGGTTCTTCATCTCGACGGTCGTTCTCTTTCATGCCACGGCGACCATCAACTCCCTTTGCCATATGGTCGGAAGCCGTCGGTACCAAACGGATGATGAAAGCCGCAACAACTGGCTCCTCGCACTGCTGACCTTCGGTGAGGGATGGCACAACAATCATCACCACCACGCCGTCTCCACCCGCCAGGGATTCTACTGGTGGGAGATCGATCTGACTTATTACGTGTTGGTGCTTTTTTCGTGGTTCGGCATCGTGCGAGAGCTTCGCCCAGTGACGGAGGCCGTCCGCCGGCGGGACCGGATCGACGGGAATGCATCGCTGTGACCGGCGGGCCTGACCGGTCCGGGGAGAGCACCCATGAGAATCGCCATTGTCGGGAGCGGCATCTCCGGGATGGTGGCCGCGCACCTGCTCCATGCCGATCACGAGCTCGTCGTCTATGAAGCCAACGATTACATCGGCGGGCATACCTGCACCGTTGAGATCGAGACGGAGGGACGGTGCCACGCGATCGACACCGGTTTCATCGTCTACAATGAAGCCAATTATCCCAATTTCTCGGCTCTGATCAGCCGGCTCGGCATCGAAAGCCAGCCGGCGCCCATGAGCTTCAGTGTTCGCTGTGAGGAAAGCGGCCTGGAGTATTCTCCCTCAACACTGAACACACTCTTTGCCCAGCGGCGCAATCTCCTGAACCCCCGGTTCTGGCGAATGACTGCCGATATTTTCCGCTTCCGGCGGGAGTCGGCCGAGCTGCTCCGTCCGGACGCACCGAACGTGACCTTGCGCGAATACCTCCAGGGGAAGCGCTACTCCCGGGCCTTTACGGAGCGTTTCCTCCTTCCCATGGGCGCGGCCATCTGGTCGGCCGATCCCATCCGCTTCCACGACTTTCCGGCCCCTTTCTTCTGCCGCTTCTTTCACCGCCAGGGGTTTCTCAACGTCCGGAACCAGCCGCAGTGGCGGAGCATCCGGGGCGGGGCGCAGCGCTATGTAGAGGCCCTGACAAAGCCCTATAGCCATGTCGTGCGGCTGCGCACGCCGGTCACAGCGGTACGCCGCTTTCTCGATCGGGTGGAGGTGAGGGCCGCGAACGCATCTCCCGAGAGCTTCGATCAACTTATTCTGGCCACGCACAGCGATGAGGCCCTCCGCCTGCTGGTCGATGCGACCGATGATGAGAAGCGTGTCTTGGGCGCCATTCCCTATCAGGAAAACGAGACCGTTCTGCACACCGATGAGACGTTGTTGCCCAGGCGTCATCTGGCCCGGGCCAGCTGGAATTACCACATTTCAGGGGATTCACCCGTCGGGGCGACGGTAACGTACAGCATGAATCGCCTGCAGCGCCTGGCCACACCGGAGGAGTTCTGCGTCACCCTGAATGC
>CALZGC010000002.1 GCA_945786985.1 uncultured Nitrospirota bacterium
ACCGCATCGTGCCCAACGGCTTCCACGAACAACCCGCGGCGATAATTCCAACGGCCTTCAGAGGGGATTACGCTTACCGCCCCTGCGCTGCGCTCCGAGGCGCCGCGTGTCCCGCTTTACTCCATCTACGCTGCCTGCGGCAGCTATCCCATTTCGGTATCATGGGATCGAACCGGCGTGGCTTGACTTTTCCCCGCCGTCGGCTTCGCCTCTGGCGGGCCAGTCCCCCGCTTTTCTTGATCTATGCTGCCGCTGGCAGCTCTCACACCAAGGTATCTTGTGGTCTCACCTACCTCCCGTCTCCTGCAGGATGGCGCTGGAATTGCCGTCTTCTGTCCTCCGTCTTCTGTCCTCTGATTCTTGGCGGAGGAGGTAGGATTACGCTTACCGCTCCTGCGCTTCGCTCCGGAGCGCCGCGTGTCCCGCTTCACTTAATCTATGCTGCCGATGGCAGCTCTCACACTTAGGTATCTTGTGATCGACCCCCCCGTGGGTCTCACCTACCTCCCGTATCCTGAAGGATGTTGCTACTCTTGCCGTTTATCTGTCCTCTGTCATCCGTCCTCTGGTTCCTGGCGGAGGAGGTAGGATTCGAACCCACGGTGCTTTCGCACAACGGTTTTCAAGACCGCCGCCTTCGACCACTCGGCCACTCCTCCGTCATTTCTGAATTCTCTCCGAGACCGGTGTCTCCCGCTCGATCCGTTCCAGGCCATGCATATAGGGGCGCATCACTTCGGGAATGACGACGCTGCCGTCTTTCTGCTGATAGTTCTCCAGAATGGCCACCAGTGTTCTGCCCACTGCCAGTCCCGAACCGTTCAGGGTATGGATGAACTCCGGCTTGGCCCCCGGCGCGGGCCGATAGCGGATGCCGGCGCGGCGGGCCTGAAACTCCTCGAAGTTGCTGCAGGACGAGATCTCCCGGTAGGCCTGCTGGCCGGGGAGCCACACCTCGATGTCATAGGTCTTGGCGGCCGAGAAGCCGAGATCCCCCATGCAAAGTGTCACCACGCGATAGTGGAGGCCCAGTCGCTTTAGAATGTCCTCCGCGTCCAAAAGAAGGCTCTCCAGCTCCTGGTAGGAGCCCTCGGGCTCCACGAATTTGACCAGCTCCACCTTGTTGAACTGGTGCTGTCGAATCAGCCCCCGCGTGTCTTTCCCGTAGGAGCCCGCTTCCTTTCGAAAGCACGGGGTATAGGCGGTGTAGTAGATCGGCAACTGGTCGGCCTCCAGGATCTCCTGGCTGTGGATATTCGTCACCGGAACTTCGGCCGTCGGAATCAAGTAGTAGTCTTCGTTCTCGTCCTTGGAAACCCGGAAGAGGTCTTCCTCGAACTTGGGGAGCTGCCCGGTACCGGTCATGGTGGCGCGGTTGACCATAAAGGGCGGAAGCACTTCCCGGTATCCCTTCTCCCGGGTCTGAACGTCGAGCATGAAATTGATGAGCGCCCGCTCCAGCAAAGCACCCGCTCCAGCATACAGGGTGAACCGGGCTCCAGTTATCTTCGCGCCTCGCGCGAAGTCGAGAATGCCGAGAGTCTCTCCCAGTTCCCAGTGGGGCTTCGGCGGAAAGTCGAATTCCGGCGCCACCCCCCACTTCCGGTTCTCCTCGTTGTCTTCTTCCCCCGACCCCTGAGGAACCGACTCGTGGGGCAGGTTGGGAATGC
This sequence comes from uncultured Nitrospirota bacterium, assembly GCA_945786985.1. Classification (GTDB taxonomy): domain Bacteria; phylum CG2-30-53-67; class CG2-30-53-67; order CG2-30-53-67; family CG2-30-53-67; genus CALZGC01. The sequence goes on from CALZGC010000002.1 coordinate 1,671, forward strand.
GAAGCAGCATCTCCTGAATGGCGCCCTCCAGATCGGACTGTTTCTTCTTGAGGGTCTTGATCGTCGCCGAAACCTCTTTCATCTCCTCCTGCATGGCGGAGGCATCTTTGCCCTCCCGCTTGAGCTGTCCGATCTTTCGGGAAACCACATTGATTTTGTGTTGCACTTGTTCCAGATCGCCCCGCAGATGGCGGTTTTCCTCATCGAGCTGTACGAATTCATCCAGGGAAAGAGGCTCCCCCCGCGCGCCGGTCATCCGCTCCAGCACCTGGACATTGTTCCGCACAAACTTGGCATCAAACATGGCTTGCGTCCCAAGGGCACGTCAGAAAAACAGAAAGTGGTAAGTTACCAGCATGCTCAGGTGAAGTCAAACGAATTAGCCCGCCGCGCCAGCCCGTTATTGGGCCTTCTGTTTAGCCATGGGCTGGCCACTGTCCTTCTTCTTGAGCAGACTGTCTACTTTGCGAAGGATGATCTCTTTGTTGGGGTAGTCCTGCTCCAGAGAGCCCAGCAGTGTCAGCGCCCCGTCGACATCACCCAACTCCTCCAGGGTCTGCACAAGGCCCATGCGGGCATTCACGACAAAGGGGCTTTCCGAATGCTGGAGGAGAAACCGCTCGTAGGCTGCACGCGCGTTTTTAAAGTCGCCCTCGCGGTAGTAGGCCACACAGAAGCGATAGGCCGCATCGTCCCGGTATTCGCTCTCTGTGTAACGGTCGATGAGGGTGGAGTACTCGAGGCGGGCCTGCTCGTATTCCCCGATGGCCATGTAGCACTGCCCGATTTGAAACTGCGCCTCCGCGCAGAGCTTGGACGCCGGAAACTGATCAATGAGACGCTGAAATTCAGGGATGGCCTTCTTGTACGCCTTGAGGTCATTGAAAAGGATATCGGCGATCTTCTTCTGGGACTTCTCGCCGTAACGGGTGACGTTCCCTTCGGCCACTGCCTTTCTCAATGAGTCAATGGCCTCATCGGGCTGTTTCTTGAAGAGGTGATAGACCTCGCCGATCCAGTAGTACGCTTCCTGCGACACCTTGGTTTTGGGGTAGAGCGTCGCCACCTTGTTGTAGTAGGACAGCGCTTCATCCACCCGCCCTTCCCGCAGCGCGTCTCCTGCCTTCAGCAGCAGCGCCGAGGACGGCTTGTCCCCACAGCCGGTCAATACCCCGAACAGAATCATGAGCACAAGCGGGAGGCTCCAGTGCCGATTACTCGTCGTCTTCCTTTTCCGCCAACGTGGTAACGCCACTGACTTTGTCTCCTTTCCCAATACCGATCAGTTTGACGCCCTGTGTATTCCGACCAATAACGGACACCCCCGCCATATTCATCCGAATGACCTGACCGCTGCGGGTAATGATCATCAGGTCCTCATCTTGGGCGACCTGTCGGACATTGACAACTTTGCCGTTTCGTTCGGTCGTCTTGATGGTGATGACCCCTTTGCCGCCCCGTCCCTGAATGGGATACTCCGAGATGTCGGTCCGTTTGCCGAAACCGTTTTCCGTCACCGTGAGAAGCGTCACACCGGGATTGACGACCTCCATGCCGACGAGTTCATCGCCCTTGTGCATGGAAATACCCTTGACGCCTCGAGAGACGCGACCCATGGCGCGGACCTGTGATTCATGACAACGGATGGCTAGGCCGTCCCGGGTGCCGAGCAGGATGTCCTGGTCCCCGCTGGTAATGGCCGCCCGGATCAGTTGGTCGTCGTCATCCAAAGAGAGGGCCATGATTCCCGTCGACCGGGGCCGGCTGTAGGCCGCCAGCGAGGTCTTCTTGACGATCCCGTTGCGGGTGGCCATAATGATGTATTTCTTTTCGTCGAACTCCTTCACCGGCAGGGTGGTGGTGATG
>CALZGC010000003.1 GCA_945786985.1 uncultured Nitrospirota bacterium
CTTCCGCGGAGGCTGTGTTGAGGTCAACCTTCTCGGCTTTGAGCTTTGCCGCCACCTGGGTATCCCCCGCATGAGCGGGCAGCGCCGCAAAGCAGAAGACCAGGACGAGAGAAATGATGAGGGTCGTCTTGCTTGTATGGAATCGCTTCATGAGTAGTGCCTCCTTGTTTTCAATGGTGATTAATGATAGGAAGATTGAAACCGCACAGAAAAAAGACAGATCACCTCCTTTGCTCAGAATTTTTCCAGCCGATTAATTCAGGCAATCTAGAGGCGTTAGTGGCGCAGATTCTAGCGGATTTCTGCTTTAGAAGATAAGAGATAGGAAAAAAACGGGGGCAGCTTATCACCGGGCGCGGGGCAAGTCAAGAATTTTGATCGCTTGACGGGCCGAAAATATTACATTGACGAAAAGCGGTGAATCTGGTACATTTTGAGGCGCATAATCGAAAAACCAGGCCAAATATACGCTGTCGTTGGCGCCATCCTCTCGATATAGGAGATAGGAGCATGAAAATAAGACTGGTTGCTCTTCTAATGCTGCCTCTTTTCATCTTTTCTCCCTGGATACCACAGGCTGCAGCGCAGCACGATTATGTGGAAGGGGAAATTCTCATCCGCTTCAAGGCGGGGGTTTCCGAGTCGGTCGTGGCCCGCTCGCTGAGCGCAAAGGGTGCGGCACGCCTGGGAGGCCTGGAAAGGCTGAACATCCAACACGTCCGGCTTCCTGCCGGGCAGTCCGTCAAAGACGCCCTGGCAGAATACCGACGGGATCCCCATGTCCTGTACGCAGAGCCAAACTACCGGGTTCGTCCACTGGTCGTTCCGAACGACCCCTTCTTTGCCGAGCAGTGGGGACTGAGCAACACGGGCCAGACCGTGGGCCCCTCCGGCAGCACCTCATCGGGAACCGCCGGGGCCGACATTCTGGCCACCCTGGCCTGGAACGACCAAACGGGCTCTTCTGGCACGATCATCGCAGTGCTCGACAGCGGTATGGATCTGGACCATCCGGATCTTGCTGGCCAGCTCTGGGTGAACAACCCAGAAAACCCGCCGAACGGCATTGCCGGCGTTGACGACGACGGCAACGGTTTCGTGGACGACTTTCAGGGATGGGATTTCGTGAACAACGACAACAATCCCAACGACGACTCATTGACCAGTCACGGCACGCACGTGAGTGGCATTATCGGCGCCGACGGGAACAACGGCACGGGCGTCACCGGGGTGAATTGGACCGCTCAGTTGATGGTCGTCAAAGTCCTGGACGCGAACGGCAATGGGGAAATCACCGACCCTGATACCGGCAAGGCTTCCGACGTCGTTTTCGGCATCGATTATGCCGTCGACAACGGCGCCAAAATCATCAACGCCAGTTGGGGAGTCGACAATTTCAGTCAGATTCTTTACGACACCATACAAGATGCCGGTGCGCGCGGTGTTCTGGTGGTCGCTGCAGCGGGAAATAATGGCGAAAGCCTCGGCGTCGTATACCCCGCCCGATTCAATCTAGACAATATTGTCGCCGTCACTGCAACCGGTCTCTCCGACGAGCTGAGTGACTTCGGAACCACCGAGTTGGCGGCCGTCGATGTCGAAGACGTCGATCTCGGCGCGCCCGGTTATCAGATCTACAGCACCTATATCGCAGGCACGGCGGACCCCAACCTGAACTTGACCACCAATTATTACTGGAAAGAAGGGACCTCCATGGCCACCGCCTTTGCTTCGGGGGTCGCGGGACTCCTTCTCTCGGAGCAGCCGCTTCTGACTACGGACCAGATCAAAGCACGGATTCTCAACAGCGTCGATGCCGTCTCCGACACGGATATCACCGAGAATACCGTCAGCGGCGGAAGACTCAATGCCGATCGGGCAATTGAGGACCAGAAAGAGATTGACGCGGGGACGGCCGATTTCGACATTCCGGTCATCGTCCCCTTCGGCACGGGACTCAATGTGGGTGAGACCCGGACGTTTTCCCTGAATGGCGACGTGGCCAGCGTCTGGTCCTCGAGCGATCCCACCGTGGGAACAACCAGCATTACGGGCCCGAACACGGCGCTCTTCACGGCCGTCGGGCCCGGCGTGTGCACGGTGAGTGCCACCGGGAGCAGCCAGGTTCACACGTCGGCTCCGATTCATGTCGAGGAGGTCATCGTCAGTAGTAACGATTTTGTTCTCAGTCCGACTGAGACGAGCACCTTCACCGCTACCGGCGGGACGGCGCCCTACACCTGGACGAGCAGTAACACGAGCGTCGTCGAGGTCAATCGCGAGACGGGCGTGGTCACGGCCGTGGGCGGCGGTACAGCCACCGTTCAGGCCAGCGATGCGCGGGGTTTCTTCGGCACGTCCCAGGCCATACAGGTCCAGGGAGCGGCTGCGGGATCGGACGAGGATGGTGATGACAGCAACAAGAAATGCTTCATCGCCACGGCCGCCTTCGGCTCGCCCCTGGCGCGCCACGTCCGGACCCTGCGGGCCTTCCGGGACCGGTACCTCCTGACCAACTCGCCGGGCCGGGCCTTCGTGAATTTCTACTATCGGCACAGCCCGCCGCTGGCGAAGCAGATTTCCGAAAGCCCGCTGCTTCGGGCCGTGGTCCGAACGCTGCTCATGCCTGTGGTGCTGTTCGCCTCTCTGTTGATGAAGACGGGGGCGCCGTGGGAAGCGGTGTTTGCCGCGTGTTTGCTGGCGGTAGGAGGAGCGATTCTGTTTTATCGAAGGCGTATCGGCAGGTCGCGCACGGCATAATGGATGATTACGCCGTCGAGAGTCCCTGGCGGCTCTTCTCATTGAGGGTGTCCAACACCCGATCGGGCACCTGATCCGGCGGCACCTGGATGAGGGTGCCGCTCTTTCTTTCCTTGATCTCCACCAGATTCTGCTGGAGTCCCTTGTCGCCGATGACGACGCGCAGCGGAATACCGATGAGATCGGCGTCCTTGAACTTGAAACCCGGGCGCTCGTTGCGGTCGTCCAGCAGGACATCGACGCCCTGCGCGGTCAATTCCCCATAGATCTTCTCGGCCAGAGAAACCACTCCTTCCGACTTCACATTGAGCGGTAGCACCAGCACCGAATAAGGCGTAAGGGGAAGGGGCCAGCAAATGCCATCCTTGTCGTGGTTCTGCTCGATGGCAGCGGCCGCGGTGCGTCCGACGCCGATGCCGTAGCACCCCATCACCATGGGTTTGCTCTTTCCGTCTTCATCGAGGAAGTTGGCACCGAGGGCTTTGCTGTACTTGGTGCCAAGTTTGAAGATGTGTCCGACCTCGATCCCGCGGCTGATCCGGAGCGTGCCCGGACACCGCGGGCAGCCGTCGCCATCGGAGGCCACCCGGATATCGGCAAAACGCTCCAGGGTGAAGTCGCGGTTCAGAGTGACATGACAGAGATGCCGGTCGAAACGGTTCGCGCCGGTCACCGCATCTCGCACCAGGGCAATCCCGTGATCCGCAACGATGGGAATGCCCGTCAATCCCACGGGCCCTGAAAAACCGGAGGGGCCGCCCGTGACCCGCTCGACGAGCGCGGTGTCGGCCAGCGCGATCTCCTCCCAGCCGAGAAGATGCTTCAGCTTGATCTCGTTGAGTTCGTGACCGCCCCGCACCAGCGCCGCCGCGGCCGCCCCGCTGCCATTTGAGACGATCAGTGTCTTGATGAGACGATCTTCGGAGACCTTGAGAAACTGCGCCACCTCTTCGACGCTCTTCTTGCCGGGGGTCTCCACCTCCGCCAGGGCTTCCGGAGCATCTTCGGTATGGACGAGCTCTTCCCGGCGGATCTCGGCCCGCTCGGTGTTGGCCGCGTACCGGCAGGTGTCGCAGGTCGCCACGGCATCCTCACCGGTGTCCGCCATGACCATGAACTCATGGGAGAAGCTGCCGCCGATGGCCCCGGTGTCGGCTTCCACGGCCCGGAACGCCAGCCCGCAGCGCTCGAAGATCCGGCAGTAGGCGTCGTGCATCTTCCGGTAGCTCTCTTCTGCGCCGGCTTCATTTCGGTCAAAACTGTAGGCATCCTTCATGATGAATTCCCGGCCCCGCATCAACCCGAAGCGGGGGCGGATCTCGTCCCGGAACTTCGTCTGGATCTGGTAGAGGTTGAGCGGCAGTTCCCGGTAGGAGCGGACATTCATCCGCACGAGATCGGTGATCACCTCCTCATGGGTGGGGCCGATGCAGAACGGTGTCTCCTTTCGGTCCTTCAGGCGGAGAAGCTCCTTGCCGTAGTGGTCCCACCGGCCGCTCTCCTGCCAGAGGCTCGCCGGCTGCACCGCCGGCATGAGTACTTCCTGAGCGCCCGCGCGGTTCATCTCCTCCCGTATGATCTGCTCCACCTTGCGGATGACTCGATAGCCGAGCGGCAGGTAGGTGTAGATTCCCGCGGCCAGTTTCCGGATCATGCCGGCTCGCAGCATGAGCTTGTGGCTCACGACTTCGGCTTCCGCCGGATCCTCCTTGAGCGTAGGCAGCAGCAGCTGTGAGTAGCGCATCGATTTCATCTCCGTAGCGGCATCATCCCCGGAGCACCAAAGGCGAGGAACATACCCGCAGACCGGGTGTATACTTAACAAAATCGGCAGGGGAATGCAACCAGAATTCAGTTGAACCAGGTGAGTCGGACGGCAATCCGAACCATTTCGAGAAGGCTCAGGGGCCGTGTCTCAATCCGGACGCGGCCGGCCCGTACAGCCCGGATCACGGCGAGCGGGTCTTGTTCCCCATCCACCAGGGTCCAGGTCGTATTGAACTGGCTGAGCATATGGGTGTCGGAGGAGCCGATGAGCGGTATGTCGTGCTCCCGACAGACCCGCACTGCCTTGCGGTTGAAGTTGATGAGGGGATGGTAGTAGTGGGAAAACTCCACCGCGTCGAAGAGACCCCGGTGGGGCATGAACTTCCCGTTCAGGCAGTTGCGCACCGGATAGAAGGGATGGGGGGCAATGACAAGGAGCCCTTCCTCCCGAGCCGCTCTCAAGTCCTGAAAATCCCGTATCTGAAGATGCTCCGGCCGGCAGTTGATCAGGATGACATGCTTGCCCTCGATCTTCATCTCCACACCGGGGAGCAGGAGAATCCCCCGTTCAGTGGCATAAGCCTGCAACCGATCGCTGAAAGTCAGGACGCCGTGATTCGTGATCGCGAGGACCTGATACCCCTTGGTCGCCGCCAAATCGATAATCTCTTCGCAGGAGTGCCCCACGCGGTCACAGGGGTCCCCCTCGGTATGGAGATGAAAATCCGCCTTCAGCATCGGCATAACTCCTCAGAGCCCGTCCCCGTCCACCGTCACGACGCGCTTGCCCACGTGCACGTCCAGGGCCGAGCAGAGAATGACCATTTCCGTGTCCTCCAGCGGCATCTGAACGTCCAGCGTAATCGGCCGGCGGCCCCCGGCGACCCGGCTCTTGTACAACTCCTTCGCTTCCATCAAGCGTTCCGAGGCCGTCAGCACCTGGAGGTCGTGGATCCTCACCTCGGTGCGCTCCAGGTGATTCCGGTAGAGGAACTGCACCACATCATGGAAGACCAGCTGCGAGGGAAGATACGGATTGGCCGTCCCCGTGTTGGCCTTCAGCCAGTCCTCACAGGCCACATCCACGGTCACCATCTCCCTGTCGACATCAAAGGCGAACCGATCAATCCGGGCCTGATGAAAGGAAAAATCGCTGCGAAGCGTCTCCGCGTCGATCCGCCCCTGGGAGAGATCCTCCGTCACCTTCGCCAGGTAGGCTTTCACCTGCGCGTTTGAAAAAGACTCATTTATGTCTGCCATGTCTGCCTTCCGGGAGCGATTACCTGCCTGCAGGTCGTGAAAAATGTTTCGCGCGCCTTCCGGTCCCGCCACTGGTTGCAACACCCACGCGTTCACAGTACCCGTAGAGCTTGCAGACGCTGCAGCGGGGTCCGATGGGCCGACAGAGGTTCTGGCCGTAAGTGACCAGCAGGTCGTTGATGATCTTCCAGTGTTTGCGGGGAAGCTTCTCCCGCAGCGCGAATTCAGTCTTCTCCGGCGTGGGCGTGCTCACATAACCCCACCGGTTGGTAATCCGGTGGACATGGGTATCAACGCAAATCCCATACTTATTGTACCCGAGGGTGACGACCAGATTCGCAGTCTTTCGCCCGACGCCGGGGAGTCTCAGCAACGCATCAATCTCGGTGGGCACGCGCCCGTCATAATCGCGAATCAGTCGCTTCGAGATCTCCCGAATGTTGCGGGCCTTGACCCGGTAAAACCCGACCGGGTAGATGAGCCGCTCCAGGCGCCCCACCGGCAGCGCGGTCAGTCCCTCGGGGGTGTTGGCCACGGCAAAGAGCCGCTCCGACGCGGCGGCCGTGGTACCGTCCTGGGTTCTGAGCGAGAGCACGCAGGAAATCAGGATCTGAAATGGATCCCGGGTCTTCTCCGCAACCACCCCGACAATGGGAACCTTCCACTGCCGGATCTCCCTTTTCAGAATTCGTACAACGTCGTCAATGTCCTTATCCCGCATGCAGCCTCACACTCGGTCGTTCCCATTTCCCATTTTCTATTTTCTATTTTCCAGCTTCTCCATCTTCCCGATTTCCTCCATCAGCGCATCGGCCAGCTCGTCTTCCCGAACTTTGCGGACGATCTCCCCCTTGCAGAAAACCAGCCCCACACCTTTGCCGCCGGCAATACCGAAATCCGCCGCCCGGGCCTCACCGGGGCCGTTCACGACACACCCCATCACGGCCACTTCGATCGGTTTGCGCATCCGGGCCAGGCGCTGCTCTACGTCCCGGGCCAGAGCGATGAGGTCGATTTCGCACCGCCCGCAGGTCGGGCACGAAACCATCACCGGTCCCGCCTCCCGAAGTCCCAGCGTCTTGAGGATCTCGATGCCGACCCGCACCTCCTGCACCGGGTCGTCGGTCAGGGAGACCCGCAGCGTATCTCCGATCCCTTCGGCGAGCAGCAGACCGAGACCAACCGAGGACTTGACCATCCCCGGAAGGAGCGTGCCTGCCTCGGTCACCCCGATATGAAGGGGATAATCGGTCTTCCGGGAGATCAGCCGGTAGGCGTCAACGGTCCGGCCCACATGGGAAGCCTTGAGGGAAATCTTGATGTCATGGAAATCAAGCGCCTCCAGAATCCGCACATGCCCCAGTGCGCTGTCCACCATGGCCTCGGCCGCGGGCCCGCCGTGCTTCTCCCACAGCTCGGGCTCCAGTGATCCGGCATTGACACCAACCCGAATCGGAATCCGGCGCGCCTGGGCGGCGCGCACGACCGTCTCGACCCGCTCGCGCTTGCCGATGTTTCCCGGGTTGATCCGGAGACCGTCAACACCGGCCTCGATGGCGGCCAGAGCCAGCCGGTAGTCAAAATGAATGTCGGCCACCAGCGGGATCCGAATGGCTTCCTGAATGGCCGCCAGCGCGCCGGCGGCCTCCCGATCGGGGACCGCCACCCGCACAATATCGCATCCCGCCTCCTGCAGCACCATGATCTGCCGGATGGTCGCTGCCGCATCCCGGGTGTCGGTGTTGCACATGGACTGCACCGACACCGGCGCGCCGCCGCCCACGGCGAGCGGACCGAGCCGGATCTGTCGCGTTGGCTTTCGTTCGAGTCTCATCGGATTCCCCGCGCGTCTCAACGGGTCCCCGTCCTATTCAAAAACCCGCATCAGGTCGTTGTAGAAGGCGAAGACCATCAGGGAAATCAGCAGAAAAAGCCCGACCTGCTGGGCGATCTCCCGTTTGCGCATACTTAGCGGGCGCCCCATGAGTCCTTCCACCGCAAAGAAGAGGATATGACCGCCGTCAAGAATGGGAATGGGCAGAAGATTGAGGATTCCCAGGTTGATGCTGATCAGTGCCATGAACTTGAAGAGTTCGAGTATGCCGTACTGTATCTGTTGACCGGCCAGCTGGGCGATCAGGATCGGCCCGCCGATCGTCTCGGCCGGGATCACCTGCTGAATCAACTTGACCAGGCTTACCATGATCAGTTCCGTAATCTCCCAGGTCATCCCCAGTGCCTTTACCGAGGCTTGAACCGGGTTGTAGCGCACGGAGAGCGTGGGACCCGGCTTCGGATAAAAGGAGCTCTGGATCCCGATCCGGCCGATGGAAATCTTGTTCCCCAAGGCATCCTTGGTCTGCGCCGCCTGCGGGGTGACTGTCACACTCAACGTTTCTCCCTGCCTTATCAACGTCAGGGCCAAAGGATTTCCCGGGTTCTCCCCGATGACCTCCTGGAGCGTGGAGAAACTGGATATCCGCTCCCCCGCGATGGCTACAATCCGGTCCCCCTTGGCGATGCCGGCAGCTTCGGCGGCCGAGTCGGACTGCACCTGGTGGACGAAAAGATCGGCGGGCGAGAATCCAAGCCCCTCCAACACGCGATCCCTCTCTGCCGTTAAGTGCTGTATTTCGGCTGCGTCGAGCAGTACGGTGAGGGAGCGCTCCTTCTCATCCCGCACCACCTCGAATTGCAATGCGGGACCAAGAATGCCGGAGACGGCCCGTTCCAGGGAGGGAAAACTATCCACCTCCCGGGCGTTCACCGAAACAATCCGGTCTCCCGTCTGAAATCCGTGGCGGCCTGCCGGTGACGCAGGATCGGAAACTCCCACCACCGGGGCAAGGGTGTGGTGCTGGATGCCGAGGTGCGGCAGTGTCTCCTTTTCACCGAAAAGGTTCTTCCCATCGGCCATAAGGGGCTGCACCAACACGGTCCGTTCCGTCGCGTCCTGGAGAATCCGGAGTGACAAGGGCGCGCCTTCACTTTCGCGGATATGGCGGGACAGCTCTTCCCATAACCGAATGGCATCGCCGTCCACCGCCAGCACCCGATCGCCGGGCCGGATGCCCGCTTCCCACGCGGGCGAGCCCTGCTCGACCAGACCGATGGTCGTATCCTCCGAGGGGTAGCCGATCATGAACATCCCTGCAAAAACAAGCACGGCAAACAGGATGTTCGATGCAGGACCGGCCGCCACGATCAAAAACCGCTTGAAAAGAGCCTGGTTGTTGAAAGACCGCTCCCGGTCCTCCGGTGCGAGCGGCTCCTCTGGGTCCTCGCCGACCATTTTGACATAGCCGCCCAAGGGAACGGCGGAGACCCGGTACTCCGTCTCACCGTACTGCCTGGCAATTAGTTTAGGCCCGAAGCCGAGGGAGAATTTCTCCACACCAACGTTGAAGCGCTTGGCCACGAGAAAGTGCCCCAGTTCATGGACGAAGATCAAAATGCCGAGAACAACAATGAAGGCAATAATACTGACAAACATAATCGTTTTTTAAACCTCACTCAATCCGGAAGGGGGTGCCCTTTGCGGCCTGGCCGGCACCGCAGAGGCTGCCCGATGTTTTTAACACGGTAACATAAACAGAGGGAAATCACAAATTGGCGCGTCCCCGTAAGTCCGCGCAGGCAGGTGCTTTTCCAAAGGCCCGAACCGGCTGTCAGGACGACCAGGCGCCAGCACACACAACCGCCCCCTCGGCCCGTTCACCGCGCGTGCAGGGGATTCGGGGTTCATGCGATGAGTTGCTTGACCGCCGTTCGCGCCTTGCGGTCCGTGCGCAGGACATCGTCCACCGTAGCATAGTCTGCGGGCTCAAAACCTTCCATGGTCTTCCCGATGAGTTCGGGAATCTCCAGGAAACCAATCTGCCCGTTGAGGAATGCCGCCACCGCCACTTCATTGGCGGCGTTCAGGACGGTCGGCAGAAGCCCCCCCTTGCGGATGGCCTCCCGGGCCAGGTTCAGACAGGGGAAATTGATGGCATCGGGCGGCGCGAAGCTGAGCGGTTCCTGCGCAAGCAGGTCGAGGGCCGGCAGATCGATGGCCAGGCGCTCGGGGTACGCCAGGGCATAGGCAATGGGAAGCCGCATGTCCGGCAACCCCATCTGCGCCAGCGTAGACCCATCCTCGAATTCCACCATGGAATGCACAATACTCTGCGAGTGTACCAGGACTTCAATTTGCTCGACGGGGATGTCAAAAAGCCACCGGGCTTCGATCACCTCCAGCCCCTTGTTCATGAGGGTCGCCGAATCAATGGTGATCTTCTTGCCCATATCCCACCGCGGGTGCCGCAGGGCTTCCGCCGCCGTCACCCCGGCCATCTCCTCCCGGGTCCTTCCGAAAAAGGGCCCCCCTGAGGCCGTGAGAATCAGCCGCCGGACGTGCCGCCGCTCTTCCCCGGCCAGACATTGGTAAATGGCACTGTGCTCACTGTCCACGGGGATGATCGCGGCGCCGGTCCGTCTCGCTTCTTCCATAACGAGGCGTCCCGCCATGACCAGCGTCTCCTTGTTGGCCAGGGCAACCCGTTTCCCCGCTTCCACGGCGGCCAGGGTGGGCACGAGGCCGGCAGCCCCCACGATGGCAGAGATCACGACAGACGCCTCCGCCATGGTGGCCACCCCGATGAGCTCCTCGACACCGGCACCAATCCGCACATCCCTCGCCCCCCGAGAGGCCTGCAGACGCTGCGCATCCGCCGGATGGCCCACCGAAACCCGGCGGGGCTGAAAGCGGCGAATCTGCTCGGCCAGCAAATCGATGTTTCGGTACGCCGTCAGACCGACGAGTTCGAACCGCTCGGGAAACTGCGCGATCACCTTCAGGGCGTTGACACCCACGGAACCGGTTGACCCCAGAATCACCACACCTATTTTTTCAGGGGATCTTTTCATAGCCTACACAACAACGGCAGCCTCAGATCTAAATTCCTTCACACCCTATGCGGGTTGCAGGTAGCCGAGCCAGACGGCATAGTAGAGAACCGGCGAGGCAAAGAGGATGCCGTCGAATCGATCGAGGACGCCGCCGTGGCCCGGGAAGAGAGTTCCCGAATCTTTTGCCCCCGACGCGCGTTTCAGAAGGGATTCTGCCAGATCACCAACCTGCCCCGCCAGTCCCAGAACAAGCGCCAGAAGCGTGATCGAAAAAACAGCGACTTCCGGGAACAGAAAAAGACGGCAGAGCCATGCGGCCGCCACGGTGCTGGCCAGCCCGCCCACGGCACCCTCGACGGTCTTGTTGGGGCTGATCTTTTCCAGGAGTTTGCGTTTCCCGAAGGCACGTCCCACGTAATAAGCCCCCGTATCGCCGGCCCAGATGCACAGAAAAAGAAAGAAGATCCACGCCTGGCCGCGGGCCTGGTCACGGATCAGCACGAGATAACCCAGAAAGAAACAGACGTACATCAATCCCAGTAAAGTGATGCCCACCTCCTGAGCTGCGTGGGTCACGGCACGGCCGGAAAAAGTCCGAACGATGAGCGTTAGCAGCACCGCCAGTGCCAGCACGCGGACGATCAGGGTAAAGTCAGTATAGTAGAAACTCCGAATCAGCAGCGCCCCCATGAGCAGACCGAGGAATTTCTGCAGTCGGGTGTCGCCGCCCTCCATGAGATCGTAGAACTCTTTGAGCCCGACCAACGCAACCACCAGGACTGCCAGCGAAAAGACCGGGAGGGAGGCTTTGAAAACAAGCAGCAAGAAGAGCGGCAGGCCGACCAGCGCCGTTAGGACTCTCGTAGAGGGCATCGTCCACTCACCTGGAAGGCTTGAGCTGTTTACCGGTCAGCCCGAATCGTCGCTCCCGCCCCTGAAAATCTACAATGGCTTCCAGAAACTCCCGGCGCTTGAAATCGGGCCAGAAAGTGGGCGTGAAATAAAGCTCCGTATAAGCGGACTGCCAGAGAAGGAAATTGCTGGTGCGGTGCTCCCCGCTGGTGCGAATGATCAGATCCGGATCGGGCACATCCGCCGTATACATCCGGGCGCTCAGGAGCGCTTCGTCGACCTGCTCCGGCCCGATTTTCCCGTCGGCCGCGTCCTGAACGAGGGAGCGAACCGCGTCAACTATTTCCGTTCGCCCGCCATAGCTCAGCGCCAGATTAAGCACGAGACCATCGTACGCCGCTGTCTCCTGCTCGGCCTTCCGGAGGAGTTTCCGGGTATTCAGTGGCAGGTCACCCGCGCGTCCGATCGTCCTGAAACGGATCCCGTGCTGATGCATGACGGGAAGCTTTTTGACGATGTACTCCCGCAGCAGAGACATGAGGGCCTGGATTTCCATCTTGGGGCGGCGCCAGTTCTCCATGGAAAAGGCATACAGGGTCAGTACACGAACCCCCACTTCCCGGGCAGAGGCCACCACCTCATCCACCGAGTGGACTCCCTCCCGGTGCCCCCGAATTCTGGGGAAGGCCCGCCGGTTCGCCCAGCGTCCGTTGCCGTCCATGATGACGCCCACATGCGCGGGGACCGCGGCGGGATCGATCCGGCGAAAGAGATCCGGATAGAGCGCCTCCGACTGATTGATCTCCTCTGCCACTGGAATATCTTTTTCCATGGGTCCTTTCTAAACAACCGCGTGCGGCGCGTCTCACACCGTTAGTATCTCTTCTTCCTTCTTTTTAAAGGTCTCGTCCGCCTTCTTGATGTAGGCATCCGTCAGTTTCTGGATCTCCTCCATCCCTTTGTGGTAATCATCCTCGGTGATCTCTTTGGCTTTCTCCATCTTTTTCAGAAAATCGTTCCCCTCTTTTCGCGCATGCCGAACGGCCACACGACACTCTTCAGTCATGTTCTTGATCGCCTTGACGATCTCCCGCCGGCGCTCCTCGGTCAGCTCGGGAATGGTAATCCGGATGACCTTGCCGTCGTTTGTCGGGGTCAGTCCGAGATCGGACCCGACAATGGCTTTTTCGATCGCCTTGAGGGCCGTGGCGTCCCAGGGCTGGATGGAGATGAGGCGGCTTTCCGGTATGGAAAGTGTCGCCATCTGGTTCAGACGGGTCTGCGTCCCGTAGTAGTCCACCATGATATGATCCAATATGCCGGTGGAAGCCCTCCCCGTCCGGACGCGGCTGAATTCCTTCTTCAGACTGGCCAGGGCCTTTTCCATGAGATCCTTCGCCTGCGCTCTTGCCTCGTCGATCATCGTTCGCCTCCTCGTACAATGGTCCCGATCGTTTCACCCTCCAGAATCCTCCGAATATTCCCTTTTTCGGTCATCTTGAAGACAATGACCGGAAGGTTGTTGTCCATGCAGAGCGAAATGGCCGTGGCGTCCATCACCTTCAGCTGTCGCTGCAGCACTTCCAGATAGGTCAGATCGGTCAGCCGTCTCGCATCGGCATGGGTGAGCGGATCGGCCGTATAGACGCCGTCGACCTTGGTGGCCTTGAGAATAACGTCCGCATTGATCTCCATGCCCCGCAGTGCGGCGGCGGTGTCCGTGGTGAAGAAGGGATTTCCGGTGCCGCCTCCGAAGATGACGACCCGCCCCTTCTCCAAGTGCCGCGTTGCCCGGCGCCGGATATAGGGCTCCGCCAGTTCTTTCATCTCCAGCGCGGACAGAACCCGTGTGTCGACCCCCACATTCTCCAACACATTCTGAAGGGCCAGGGCGTTGAGCATGGTGGCCAGCATTCCCATGTAATCTCCCGTGGCACGGTCCATCCCCTGGGCAACACCGGAAATTCCCCGGAAAATATTGCCGCCGCCGATGACGATAGCGAGCTGTACCTGAAGTCGATAAATTGGCAGGATTTCTTCGGCGATGTTCTGAAGCACATCAGGATCGATGCCGTACTCCTGCGAGCCCATGAGCGCCTCTCCACTCAGCTTAAGGAGGACTCGCTTATATGTCATGTCCGGCATGGGGCCGTACCTCGTGACCGTGGTGAAACAACCGGGAGGCGCTTTCGGGTGCATCCAGAGGGCGGACTTTCAAAGGCAGCGGCGAAGACCTGCTTGTCAGGCAGGCATCCGGGCCCCGCCGGGGTCCCCAACGTCCTGCCGGGCCGGTCGCGCGACCAAGTGGGCCGTAGCCAGCGCGGCCGGTCCCCCCTCATCCCTGCCATCGCATCACGGCAGGGGCTGCAAGCAGCTTGCGGCTCAAGAGCCCGCCTTTAGCTGGGCCTGGATTTCTTCCGCGAAGTTCTCGGCTTTCTTCTCAATCCCCTCGCCAAGTTCATACCGCGTGAACCGGCGGATCATGATGTTTTCTCCGATGGTGGCGATGCCGCGCGTGACCACCTCTGCAATGGACAGATCCGTATCCTTGACGAAAACCTGTTCCAGCAGGCAGATCTCGCCGAAGAACTTCTCCATACGCCCTTCCACAATCTTGTCGACCACTTTCTCCGGCTTGCCCGATTCCAGGGCCTGCGAACGGTGAACCTCCCGCTCTCTCTCAACCAGGTCGGCTGGGACCTCCTCCCGACTGAGATATTGGGGACGGGCCGCAGCGATATGCATGGCAATGTCCTTGACCATGTTTTGAAAATCCTCGTTGCGAGCCACGAAGTCCGTCTCACAGTTCACTTCAACCAGAACACCGATCTTTCCGCCGGCGTGGATATAGGACGAAACCATCCCCTCCGCAGCCACGCGGCCGGCTTTCTTGGAAGCGGCCGAAAGCCCTTTCTTTCTCAGATAGTCGATGGCGGCCTCCAGGTCTCCCTGCGTCTCACCGAGGGCCTTCTTGCAATCCATGATCCCGGCTCCGGTTCGCCCGCGCAGCTCCTTGACCAGGTCCGCTGAAATCGTACCCATGCTTTGCCTCCTTGATTACATCACACGCTGTTCACCGATTATTATTGTTGACCCCGCAGTCTGCCTACTCCTGAACGGGGATGGAGGGTGTTTCGCTCTGTTTTTGAGCCTCAACGGCCTGCGCCGTTCCGGCGTCTTCCCCCGCAGCCTGGAGCATCTCCGCCTCCACCTCCGGCATCACCTTCTCCTTCGCTTCCAGGACCGCACTGGCAATCTTGGCAGTCAGGAGGCGCACCGACCGGATGGCGTCGTCATTGCCGGGGATGACATAATCGATTTCATCGGGGTCGCAGTTGCTGTCCACGATGGCGACAATGGGGATCCCCATGATGCGGGCCTCATGCACGGCAATCCGCTCCTTCTTCGGATCCACCACAAAGAGCGCCTTGGGAAGCCCGTTCATGTCCTTGATCCCACCGAGGTATTTCTCCAGTTTCAAACGCTCCTTTTCGAACCGCAATACCTCTTTCTTGTGGAAGCTCTCATAACTGCCGTCTTCCTTCATCTTCTCAAATTTCTTCAGCTTGGCGATGCTGTTCTTGATCGTGTTGTAGTTGGTCAGGGTGCCGCCGAGCCAGCGCTGATTGATGTAGAACATGCCGCAGCGCTTGGCCTCTTCCTCGATCGTCTCCTGGGCCTGCTTCTTGGTGCCCACGAAAAGAATGGCGCCCCCGCCGGTAACCATGGACTTCACAATATTGTGAATTTCCTTGATGTTCCGCAGGGTCTTCTGCAGGTCCAGGATGTAGATCCCGTTACGATCGCCGAAGATGTACTTCTTCATCTTCGGGTTCCACCGGTTGGTCTGGTGACCGAAATGGACCCCGGCCTCCAGCAACTCCTTCATGGTGACGATTGGCATCTGTACTTCCTCCCAAAGGTTTGTTTGGCTCCTCCGCGTCCGTCTTTTCCCGGCGGGAACGCCCGAAAGGCGCACCTCCCGTGGGATCGGGATGCGTGTGTGATATCCGGCGCCGCAATGCGCCGGGCGTTCCGGACGGGAAGCACCCATGGACGGGCGTCTCCCTGAGGCTCACCTCATTGATTCAAATAGAAAAAGGTAGCACAACGCTATTTTCAATGCAACAAAAAACCGGATCCTCTGCACCGCACGACCCCTCCAGGCCGCGGCGTTTCGGTGCAATGTCACCAGGCATTCATCCGCTCGGGCCTCTGCGGCTTGGCGTGACAGAACGCCCCCCAACGACCCGCAGCGGAATCGCCCACTGTTCAGAAACGCAGGCGGCCCCCCTCCCGCGAAATCGAGGCTTCACCGCAGAGCGCTATATTTTTATTGACAATGTTTTGTCTTTTTGATACTTTAAATAACGTATTGATTTCATTTAACAAATGTCTGTATTGACGGTCGACTGAACCCTCGGTCTTCCCAATCCTTTGGAGAAGAATCAAGTCCAAACCCAGAACATGAATATTTAGGTGAGGAGAGAAATGAAGACAAGAGCCCGCAGGGTCACCACTTTCTCTTTGGTCTTTCTGATGGCCATGGCATTCCTGATGCCATCCCGGCTGGACTCCCAGACCCGCAAGGATGGCGCCACTGTCTCCTACGAGCAGGGCAAGCGTCTGCAGGAAATGGGGAAATATGATGAGGCCATCGACCTCTTCACAAAAGCCACCAAAGAGCGAAGAAATTACGCAGACGCCTATTTTGCCATGGGGGTCAGTTACTACAAACTCGGCCAGGCTGACCGGGCCATTGAATCGTTCAATGAGGTGCTCCGGATCAACCCTGCGTCGGCCGAAACACACAACAATCTGGCGGTCATCTATGCACAACGGGGGGATTACGAGAGCGCAACCGCGCAGTTGCAGGAAACGCTTCGCCTCAATCCCGACTACCAGCAGGGCCACCTGAACCTGGCCGATCTCTATCTGGCCCAATCGATTCAAGAGTACATCAAGGTCATCCGGGCAGGCAAAAACAACCGGAGCGAAGCGCGGGTGCGGGGCAAAGTGCGCCGCCTGCTGCAGTCCGATCCGCAGGATCCCGACTTTCAATACCATCTCGGCATCCTGAACAGAGTGGAGGGGAACACCAACCAGGCCATCAAGAACCTGAACAACGCCGCCTCCCTCGACCCGTCCTTCACCGCCCGTGCCCGCCTCGAACTGGGCGAGCTATACGAAGAAGTGGGGAAACTAGACAACGCCTTTGCCGAGTACAGCGCACTGGCCAAGACGGACCCGGCGCATTTCGAGGCCGTCTATGCCGCAGGCATGGTGAAGAACGCCTTGAATGACTACGAGAGTGCAGAGACCTATTTGAAGCGGGCCCGGGAAATCCGTCCATCGGCGGCGGTGGACTATGAACTCGGAAAGACCCAGAAACAGCTGGGTCGTCTGGATGCGGCCGCTGAATCCTACCGGAGATCCCTGGAGCAGCAGCCCAAACCGAATGTGCGTTTCGCCCTCGCCGAAATCTACAAGGAACAAAAAGCCTATACGAAAGCGCTGAAGGAGTTTGAAGCCATTTTGGACACGCATCCCGACCAGGACCGCATCGAGCGTGAAATTCGGGACATTACGCGAATGCGCCTCGATGATACCAAACCCCCTGCAGTGCAGCCGGTGGCGACCACTTCGCGCCAGGACGCCCCACAAGATGCCATCATAAAGGACAGCGTCGATCTGCTGCCCGCACCCCTGGCCGCCCTGGAACGGGAGGGCGACTATGCCCTGTTGGTGGACAAATCCAAACAAACCCTCCTGCTCTACCAGAATCAGAGCGGGTGGGTGTCGCACGTGTCCACTTTTGCCGCCTCGACCGGAAAGAACAGCGGTGAAAAGATCCGTATGGGCGACAAGAAAACTCCGGAAGGGATCTACCAGTTCACCGAGGTGAAAACCGAGGCCGAACTGCAGCCGGAATACGGGGAAATGGCCTTTCCCATGGATTACCCCAACCTCTTCGATGTGCGGAAAGGCAAGAACGGAAACGGCATCTGGCTCCACAGCACCAATGAGCCGCTGCGGGCCTTTCTGCCGAACAAGACGCGGGGCTGCGTGGTGGTCAGCAACGAAGATATCCAGAAGCTTGCCCAAAAGATCAAGCTGTTCGAAACCCCCATCGTGGTGCATGAGAAGATTTCCTATGTGGAGCGCTCGGAACAGGAGCAACTCCGGCGGGAGGTGCTCCATCTGCTTGAAGGTTGGGAGCAAAGCTGGGAAACCAAGGATGTCAGTCGGTTCATCGGGTTCTACGCGTCCACCTTCACCAGCGGCAAAATGGACCTGCAGGCCTGGCGCAAATACAAACGGAACATATTCAAACGCACGAAGGAAATCGACGTGGACCTCACCCCTTACAACATCCTGCAACACGACCATTACGTGATTGTCTCGTTCCTTCAGGAGTACCATGCCGATCGATACTCGGACATCGGCATCAAGCGCTTGTTTTTGATACGTGAAAACAATCAGTGGAAAATCCTCGGTGAAGAATGGCGAACGGCCTAGATCACCCCGAGAAAGAGGTCTCCATTATGCATGCAACACGGCAACGTCTGGTACAGGTTTTCGTCCTGCTGGCCCTCCTCGTGACGCCCTGGGCGGTCCAGGCAAAGAGCGAACACCAGATATACTTCAAAGGGACGGATTACGAACTTCATGTCTTTGAGATCATCGGCGACTACCCCGGAAATACCCTCCTGATCATCGGCGGGATGCACAACGAACCGGGCGGCTATCTTTCAGCCGATCTCTATGCCGATCTCTCCCTGCGCCAGGGACGGCTCATTGTGGTCCCCCGGGCCAACTTCCCGGCCATCGTCTCCAACGACCGCAAGGTCCACTCCGACATGAACCGCAAGTTCGTCAACGGCAACGGGAATAAACATCAGAACCACAAAAAAGAGGAGTATGAAGAGGCCGTGGTAGCTATACTGATGGAACTCATGGCCAGAAGCGACGCGCTGCTGAACCTGCACGACGGTTCCGGTTTTTTCCGCCCCAAATACATCGACAAATGGAGAAACCCCCTGCGGTGGGGGCAGTCCATCATCTCCGACACCGACCTCCACGTGACCAAGGATGGGCGCACCCTTAATATGAAGGACCGGATCGATCGGGTCATCGGCACGGTCAATCTGCAGATTGAAGACCAGGAGCATCACTTCTTTCACAACAATACGCGGACCTTTGAAGACGATTCGCCCCACAAGGAACAACGGGGGTCCGCCACCTACTATGCCCTGACGGAATACGGGATTGAGTCCTACGGTGTGGAAACATCCAAGAGCATCAAATCACTTGACCTCAAGGTCGAGTACCAGTCGATGATTATCAACGCCTTCATGAGTGAATACAACATCGTTCCGAAGAACCCCAAGGTGTCCATTAAAGACCCCCATCTGGAGTATCTACTCGTCTCCGTCAACGGGTCTTTCCCTTACGGCATCCCCGACAGCAAGACCCTCTACGTCAATCCCGGGGACAGCATCCGCATAGAGCACATCGCCGCCAATTACGAGCGGGGACTGCTGGCCGACATCAAGGGGGTCGGCAGCCTGAACGACATGAACAAGGAGTTCGTCGTCAGCCGACCGTCCACCATCCTGGTCAAGAAAGATAAGTTTGAGGCGGGCAAGATCTTTGTCGACATCAACAAATCGGACAAGCCACTTTCCGTTCAGGCGGCCCGGCAAGAATCGGGGATGAAGTTCCTGATTCTCGTCAACAACGAAGAGAGGACCATCCCTAGCGGCAACACACTGGAGATCACACCTTCCGACATTATAACCGTACAGGATGTGTTCCCCGTGCACGGGGACGCAAGCGACTTGCGGGTCAACTTCGTAGGATTCGTGGGGAACAAAGCGTACAATGACGCGGAAGACCGCGGCTACCGTATCCGATCGTCCAAACTGTGGAAGCGCCACTCCCTCGACAAGAAAGGCGGCATCTACCGGGTCGAAGCGAGACTGCGGGAAAGATCTGTGGGCGAGATGTTCGTGCGCATTGTTCAGCCGACCCTGAACCCCTGAGGTCACACCCTCCGGCGACCGACCCTGCCTGCATAGGCCCCTCAGGTCGATCGGGCCGGCAACACCCCCTCCGGTGACTCCGGCCGATGGGGAACACGGGCGGCAGCCTTCAGCGCTGACGCCATCCGCCGCCGGGGTCCTGTATCCACCATCCGGCCCTCGCGTTTTTCATCCAGCTCCGGGCAAAGATTGTCTGAATATCGGAGACCCGGTCCGGTCCGAAATTGTTCGCCTTGGCAATTTCACGGTACAGGGACTCCCGATCCCGGTTCTCCGCCTGCACCAACCGGGTCAGGCCGGCCTGCTCCTTGAGGCTTAACCCATCGGTGCTCCGAGCGACCAGCAGACCGTCCCTGCCAATCCCGGCGTTTCCCCGATCCATGTAAGGTTTGATGGCATCTGACCGCTGCCGGATAGAGTCCTTCAGCGCGCGAATGGCTGGGGTCGTGACATTGATGTCCGCCTCCTGCGCATAGGCGACGCTCGGCCCCAGACGAAATCCCGCGAAGCGAAGCGGAGCCTTCCGGTGGCTCTGCTTCTCTCCATCCGCTTTAGCCGGCGGGGCCCCCTTCTCCCCCCAGGTCTCTTCAACGATCTTGTCGGCCGCCTTCTCGACAGCCGCGGCCGGGAAGTAGATGTTGATGGTGACACAGGCAATCACCAACACAAACCAGGCCGGAAGAAAGCGCATCGGCCGTAGACGTTTTCTCATGGGTCATCCTCCATTGGACGTTCGTGGCAATCCAGCCTCTCTATTGCATACACCGTTTCAGCAAAAAGTTCAACTCTTCACGGCACGCGCGTCCCCGGGCAGACCGGAAGCCCCCCGTTTCCCTCATAGGACGCCCCCCGGTGGGCAATTATTCACGAATGCTCTTCTCGGCCTCCCCGGCAAGCTGGATCCGCTTGAGACGCTTGACCATTTCCCGGAAGGAGATTTCCTGCGTGTAGTTGATGACATTGACCTTGGGAGGCAGCACCCCTCCTCGGACCAGATACTCCAGGCCCCCTTCCCGCACGATGCCGCGGAGGGTAAAGTTGTCGTTCCGCAGTCGACCGCTGAAACCGAGGTTGGCATAACGGTACTCCTTGAAAAGCCGATAAACGCCGCGCCCGAAGATGGAGGGGGAGGTGCCCGAACCGAGGATCGATATCTTCTCCAGGGCTTCCACACTGATCCGCTGCCCCACGCCTTTGCGTTTGACGGTCCCCAGATGGACGAGAAAGCTCTCCGGCTGTCCATTGGTGATCACCAGATCTTTGACATACCCCTCGAGAATCCCGGAGATATGTCCGAATTCAAAGGTATCGGTCAGCCGACCCAGATCGATTTCTCGAAGCGCCACGGTGGATTTCATCGACGCCACCGGACTGAAAACGTTGTTGACGGAAATGCCCTCGATCGTCACCTCTCCGCCGAAGAGCGTCAGAACGATCGCACCGGTGGTCCGAAGGCGCCGCCCGGCGAAAGTCACCGTGGGGATGGTCCCGGAAAGGGTACCCTGAAACCGGGGCAGTCCTAGAGCCACACTCATCTGTGACAGATCAAAGTCCTCGATGTCGGCCGACAGCCGCAGATTCCTCTCGGGGCTGAACAGATCCCGGTAGGCGATCTCCTTGAAGACGGCCCGCCCCCCGAACAGGGGCACGGCCACATCGCCCCGGAAGTCCAGAACGTCCTGTCGGATGAAGGGGAAGAGCTCCACGGGACCCGTCTGCAGTGCTTTCCACGCAAGATTTGCAAAGCGCAGCGAACCAGTGCGCTGCGGGGCGTTGGCCGCGAGAGTCTCATCTGCCGCAATATCCACTGGGAGGCGCAGCTGGAGTCCCTCCAGCCCGATCCCAGCCTCCGCACTCCTCAGATTCGTGTCCGCCACCCGCACCTCACCCTGGACCCCCAGGCGCTGCCGGGTCCCCGTCAGGGTCAGATCCAGATCGGTGCGGCCATCGAGGTTCAGCGTGGCGAGCAGGGGGAAGCTCTCCTGGAAGGTTTCGCGGACAAAGAAAGCATAGGCATCCCCGTTGGAGAGACCGACCAGCCGGACCCGCGCATCGTAAGCGGGGTTGTGGCGCAGGTTCCGGAGGGACCCGGAGAAGAGCAAACTGCCCACGTCGGCGAGAGCAACGCTGAGGTGAGACAGGTCCAGGCGATCCGTTTCCGTCTGATACGCGCCTTCAGCCTTGAGACTGAGCGGCCGCTTCGAAAAGTCGCCGTAAAAGGGCCCCCAGAGCATCTCCAGATTGGAAACCCGGGTGTCCAGAGCGAAGGCTGTCTTTTTCATCGGAAGAGAGAAATCAAAACGCCCCGATGCCCGCGCGCGGATTCCCGCCGCCACACGGGTGCCATCGGGTGAGGCAAAGCCGCCATCCCGGAACGTCACATCTATTTTCCCCTGCACCTCGGTAGGCGCCTGCCTGGGGATTTTGATCGTCCACACCCCGCGGATGCCTGCGGTCCCCTCCAGGGCGTATTCCCCCGCTGCGGTGAAGCCCTTCGGAAAACGGGCCGCCAAGGTCTTGAGATTCAATCCCCGGTGCCGTACAGTGGATTGGACGGTGACTGTCTCATCCAGTTTCAAATCGACATCGCCCGAGAGCTCACCCAGGGAATCTGAACGCAGCCGGTAGCGCCGCAGTGCCATGGTGTTCTTGTCCAGATCGATCCCCACGTCGCCTACCAGCGCCACGCCGCTCTCTGAGAGATAAGTCCTGCGCGCCCGGCTGATGGCTATCCGGTCCGCCCGCAGTTCGGTTTCCGGGGCTCGCAGAACGCCTTGAGCGTATCGCAGATGGGGTACTTTCAGTCGGGCATTCAAGAGGCGGTGGCGCAGCCCCCGCCCGTTTTCAAAATCGAGCATCACTGTCTTGCCGTGCGCCCGTCCGTCTCGCACACGGCATTCGCCGGACCCGCACGCAAAGGGGAGCTCTATTTCAAATGGCTTCAACAGCATGCCGGCGCTCTGAAACCGTTCACCCGTCAAGTGCACCGCACCCGCTACCCGGGGCGATGCCGCTGTCCCCGAGAGTCCGAGACGGACCGCTCCCTGCCCGCTCATCTCCAGAGCCTGGAGCCACTGTACGGCCGTTCCTGCCAGCAGTCCTTTCAGGGCGGAGAGCGGAAACCCCGTCCCTTCGAGGCGCAAGTCAAATCCGGGATCCCCCGAGGCAGCGGCCTCGATGTTCCCTCGCAGCGACCAGGGCGGGTCGTCCCCGAGCCTTGCCTCGAGCCGTTCACAGTGGAGCCGGTCCGTCTCTTCGGTGTAAGTCCCCTTGAACACGAGGTGCAGGGGGGTTCCGTTAAGATCGACGCTAAGTGCTGCCGACGACAGTGCAAAACCGTCCACCCGGATGTCCGAGTGCCATTGGAGTTCACCGGGGGAGGTTCCCGCAAGGGTGGTGTTGCCTTCGAGGATGCCGGTAAGCGAGATTGCCTGGCCAGCGAAACCGAGAGGCGCCAGCAGATCCTGTTGGAGTTCTTGAAGAGAGAGTCCGTCCGTGCGGACGCGGGCATCGACGGCCACGCGGTTAGGTGCCACAGAAGTGAGCGTGCCCTCCAGAAAGACCGAACGAACGAGCTCTTTACCGGCCGCGCCGGCCAGCACCGTTTCGGGTGCACTTGATTCAAAGACGCCCACCGCCCCCACGTTGCCGGAAAAAAGGAGTGCTGCGGAACCGTTCTTTTCGTCCATGTGCGCGTCGAAACTGAACCCGCCGCGAAGGGTCCGCTCCGCAAGGTGCAACACGAGCTCTCCGTCCTCGACGGCAAGCCGTCCCAGATTTACCGGGAGGGACAGACTCTTTTCCCCGGGAGGACGCCCCCCGGCCCTCGCAGGACGCAAAAAAAGCTTCGGGTTCCTGAGGGTGAGTGAATCGACACGTCCCCTGAGCAGCCCGTCGAGGCTGAGGCCCACTGCCACAAAGGGAAGCACCATCCGTGGGGCACCGTCTTCGGCGTCCCCGACCATGAGATCCCTGATGACGAGGACGTGCGGGTCCTGAAGTTCCAGCGAACCGATCCTGACGTCCGTCTCGAAACGGCGGGCCAGTTCCCGGTGAAGCAGGTCAAGAAAATGAGGGCTTTTCAAAAACCAGAGGACGAAACCAAGAAGTGACAGAACGAGGAAGAGGGAGAGGGCCGCACCCACCAGACACGTCCGCTTCGGACCGGATCGACCTTTCCCTGAGCTTTCCAACCCACTCACCCCGTTCGCCCGGATATTGCATGAGTGATCATCATGAGAGGCCCCAGAGATACTGGACACGCCATGGGCAAGACGCAGAAAATTTACCGGCTGAAGACATATTGAAGTCAGAAAATTTTCTGTAACGCCGAATGTGGCAGGCTATCCGTCTTCGCAGAATGCTACGCCGTGACAAGTCCGGCCTCGCAATAGATTGACTCATGCAATATCCGGGCTAGATCAGAAACCGCGCCGCAGCACCCCAGGGGTGTGGAGAGCGGAAGACACGGTTCATCCATCCGGTCTTCTGCGGGGACGACCCCCTGTGTTTGTAAATCGGATCGGAGCAAGGCGGAAGGACCGCAGGGGGACGCCACACACGAACGGCCCCGCGCCGCGTCAGAAGATGGCTGCCAGACGATCATATGATTTGCGCAGCCGAGTCGCTGTGGTCAGGAGCATTCCCTTGAGGAGCTGGACACCGAGGGTCGGGTGCGCCTCGATGAGCTCGTCGAATTTCTCTTTGCGCAGAAGCACCAGCGACACATCCTCCAGCGCTTTTGCCGAGGTCGCTGCCGGGCGGCCATCCAGGATGGACAATTCCCCGGCAATGGCCCCTTGGCTGTAAACGCCGACCACCACTTCTTTCCCTTTGAACTCGGTCTGCTTCTTGATTTCCACACGCCCCGTCATGATGAAGAAGACACAGCCCGACGGCTCCCCTTCCTGCCACAGAACATCGCCCGCGGAGGCCTGCGCACATTCAAAATAGCCGCCGATCTTAGTCAGATCCTCCTCCGTGAAAAAACGGAAAGAGCTGAGCTCATTTTTCATCCGGACGCAGACCGCCGGTGTCACCGATTTCACTTGGCCCCCTCCACGCTCACTGGACTTCGAAGCTCCTGGATCTTCTCCTCCATCCTCGCCAGCAGACCGGAGATGCCTTCCTTCTGAACGATCTCCCGATAGCTGCTGCGGAAATTGCTGATCAGGCTGATCTCCTCCACGACCACATCATAGACGCGCCAGCCATCGCTCCTCAGGACCAACTTGTAGCTGACGGGGATGTCGGCCGTCTTGGAACGGATGACCGTGTCCACCACCGCCCGCGTGTCCCGAATATCCTCGCGCACATATTTGACATCTTCGTCCGTGTAGGCATCGATTCGGCGAAGATAGGTCTCCTCGAGGAGTTCCGAGAAGAGCGCAACAAACCGCGCCTGCTCATCCGGGGAGGCCTTTCGCCAGTTGGTGGAAAGGGTGCTCTGGGACATGGCCCGGAAATCGAACTTCTGCCGCACCACGGCGCTGATCTTCTCCCGCTTGACAGCGCTCTCCAACTGACCGTTGCGCAGAATGGTGATGATTTCATCGACGGTCACCCGCACCTGCTCGAGGGGCCCTGTTCCGGCCGGCGCGATCGAGAGCATCCCGACCAAAAGAGGCACGCACAGCAAAACCCCATAGCGCTTCCCCATCATCTGTCCACTCCTTCGTGTATGGGTCCGGAAGAAACCGCTCTCTTTCAGTTTCCCCAGTTTACCACAGCCGACCCTCGCGGCACAATTGCCGCTCCCATACTGCGGGAGCCGTCATTTGCGAATCAGCCCTTCCCGACGCTGGGAATAGGCGTTGCGGATGGTCACATAAGGATCCAGCGCCTCCTCTTTGATCGATTCGTAGGTGTCCTTGTCGAGGGATGTAGCGTTGACCGTATCCAGGGCTTTAATCCCGAACCGCTCCCAGGCTTTGATGTCGAAATAGTAGACGGGGTCGAGAAAACCGTCCACCAGGCCTCCCAGACCGTCCCGCAGGTTGGTCGGGCCGAAAAAGGGCCACACCATGTAGAATCCGCCCCCCGCCCCGAAGCGCCCCAGGGTCTGGCCGAAATCCTCGTCCTTGCGCGAGATCCCCGCCACCGTGCGTGCCGGGTCGAACAGCCCGAGAATCCCGATGGTGCTGTTCATCACGAAGCGAAATAATTCGCCGGCACCGTCCCGGAACCTGAACTGCAGGAGGCTGTTGACAAATCGCTGCGGCGTATACAGATTGGAAAAAAAGTTCGAAACGGAGACCCGGGCTGGCTCCGGGACCACCCGGTAGGCTCGGGCCACCGGTTTGAGGAGATAGAAATAGAACTTGTCATTGAACCAGAAGACGCCCCGATTGAAGGGCTCAATCGGGTCAAAGGCCCGGACCTCCTCTTCCTCATCCAGAAAAAACTCTTCCGGGGGCTCCGCCTGGTCCGACAGGAGGGGTTCGGCCGGGGGACCCTCCGCAGCAACGGGGCTCCAATGGCCATACAACAGGAGAACGGCAAGCAGGCAGGACACGGCATGTTTCATAAGCAAGGTCCCCTCGGTTAGTTCTTCTCAAACATATACTTGCTGACCAGCTGCTCCAGATTGATGGCCGACTCGGTCTCCAAGATCTCTCCGCCCGGCAGGATGTTCTCTTCCGAACCGCCGGGGGAGATGGCCACATAACGGTCACCGATGATCCCGGCTGTTCGGATAGACGCAATACTGTCCTGCTGCAACGTGACCCCTTGATCGATGGAGAGATTCACCACGGCCTCGTAGTTCTCGGAATCCAGGGTGATGGAGGACACTTTGCCGACCCGCACGCCGCCGATTTCAGCGGTGGCGCCCTTCTTCAATCCCGACACCGAATTGAAGCGGGCCGTCACCGGATAGCTGTCGTCCCCAAAAAGGCTCACATCGCCCAGCTTGACAGAGAGATAGGCAAAACAGAGAAACCCCAGTACCACAAAAACGCCGACAGCCATTTCAACATTAAATCTCTTCATAGAGGCCCCTCTCTTCTCTTTCACTCGAGTAAATGGGCCCCATGGTCGTTTCCACAAAGGCCCGAATGTGCGGATTGTCCGAAAGCTGAAACGCGTCGGGCGTCATACAGCCCTGGATCTTCCCTTCGGCAAGCAGGGCCACGTAATCCGAGAGTTTGAATATCTTGGGCACATCATGACTCACGATCACTGCCGTATATTTGAGTTCCGCCTGGGTCCGGTAAAAGAGACGGTAAATCTCATTGCTCTTGTTCACGTCGAGGCCGGTCGTCGGCTCGTCAAAAAAGACAATTTTCGGGTTCAGCACCAGTGCGCGGGCCAAGCCCACCCGCTTCTTCATACCGCCGCTCAGCTGGGCCGGATATTTTTCAGTCGTCCCGTCCAGATCCATCATGGCCAGCTTCTCTTCCACGTTCGCCCGAATCTCCTCCTTCGTTGCGTCCGTCCGCTCCCGAAGGGGCAAGGCCACATTATCGTAGACCGTCATGGAATCAAAGAGAGCCACGTTTTGGAAGAGCACCCCGAAACCCATTCGGACCTTCTTCAACTGGCGACGCCGGATGGTTGCCAGATCCTGCCCGAATACCGTCACCTTGCCACTGTCCGGTTTCACCAGGCCCAGCATGTGCTTGAGCACCACGCTTTTTCCCTGGCCGCTGGCCCCTACGATGACGGTCGTGGTCCCTTCCCGTACCGAAAGGTTCACACCATCGAGAACCTTCTGGGCGCCGAAATACTTCTCCACACCGCTCAGTTCGATAACGCTCTTGGCTTCCCCGTTCCCCATACCCCTCTCCAACCGGTCTTCTCCAAGCTACAACAGAATGGCGCTGATCAGATAATCCCAGACCAGAACGGTCACCGATGCCAGCACAACGGCACTGGTGGTCGTTCGGCTCACCCCCTCCGCCCCGAATCCGCCGCTGCGCTCAAACTGCAGGTAATACCCTTTGGCGGCCGATATCCAGATGATGAGCAGGCCGAAGACCAGCGATTTGACGAGTCCCATCTCGATATCCTGCCAGACCACGCTGGCATACATCCCCTGAAAATAGGTCCCCTCGTTGACCCCGAGCAGGGAGACGCCGACCAGGAAGCCGCCGAAAATGCCGATGACGTCAAAGACAAAGGTCAACAGGGGCAGGGAGAAAATGGCGGCCACGAACTTGGGCGCCATGAGGTATTTATACGGGTCAATGGCCATACACTCCAGGGCATCTATCTGCTCCGAATTCCGCATGATGCCGATCTCCGCACAGATGGCCGAGCCGGCCCGCCCGATGACCATCAGGGCCGTCAGGACTGGTCCGAGTTCACGGATGAGGCTGAGGGCCACCGCGGAGCCCAGTAGACCTTCGGACCCGAACTGGCGCAGGGTGTAGTAGCCCTGAAGCCCGAGGACCATCCCCGTGAAGGCCCCGGTAAAAAGGATCACAAAGAGGGACCGGGCCCCAATGAAATGGATTTGCTTAAGGATGGCCTGCGGCTTGTAGGGTGGGATCAAAAGACTGATCAGGCAGGAGACCAGAAAGAGGCCCATTCGGCCCGCCTGTTCCAGGAAGTAGAGGCATTCATCCCCCAACTGTTCCAATGCCTTCCGCATAGATCCTGACGATCAGAGAACGTGACATCGGGCCGTTGGCCTGCACGTTGTCCGATAACGAGAGCGTGAAATGATCTCCGCACACCGCAGAAGCGGGAGGGGCCCCTTCCGGTGAAAACCCGATCAACATAGCACCTGCCGCCCGACGGTGTCAACTGTCGATCCGTTCCGCACGTTCTCTTTTTCCCGGAGGCATGCGCCGGAATCCGCCCGGATTTTGTCGCCTTAGGCAGTATAGGAGCCGGAGGCCACATCACCGCCCCGGCCGGTCCAGTTCGTATGGAAGAACTCACCCCGGGGTCTGTCGACACGTTCATAGGTGTGGGCGCCGAAATAGTCTCGTTGCGCCTGCAGGAGGTTGGCCGGCAGCCGCTCCCGGCGGTACCCGTCGTAGAAGGCCAGGGCGCTGGACATGGCCGCCAGGGGCACCCCCTGCCCGACGGCCCGGGCCACCACACGCCGCCAGGATCCCTGGGCGGCTTGGATTTGATCCCGGAAATAGGGGTCGAGAAGCAGGTTTGGCAAATCGGGGTTGCGCTCGAAGGCTGCCTGAATTTTGTCCAGAAAGGCCGCCCGGATGATGCACCCTTCCCGCCACATGAGGGCGATACCGCCGTAATTGAGATCCCATCCATACGCCTCCGACGCGGCTCGGAACAGCATGTAGCCCTGCGCGTAAGAGATGATTTTCGAGGCGTACAGAGCTTCCCGGATGTCCGCGATCCAACCGGCGCGGTCACCGACGGACGCGGTCTCCGGTCCCGCCAGGATCCCGGCGGCGGCCACACGCTCGTCTTTCAGGGCGGAGAGGAATCTCGCAAAGACCGCCTCGGCAATCAGCGTCAAAGGAATACCCGATTCCAAGGCGGTAACGGCGGTCCATTTTCCGGTGCCCTTCTGTCCGGCCCGGTCGAGGATCTTGTCGACCATGGCTGCACCGTCGGTATCCCGGTAGGCCAGAATCTCTCCTGTGATTTCAATGAGAAAAGAATTGAGCTTGTCCCTGTTCCATTCCGAGAAAACGGTGCTGATCTCCTCGGGACGCATACCCAGGTCGGAACGCATCAGATCGTAGGCCTCGCAAATCAGCTGCATGTCGCCGTATTCGATCCCGTTGTGGACCATCTTGACGAAATGGCCGGCGCCGCTTTCGCCGACCCAGTCGCAGCAGGGGGTGCCGTCGTCCACTTTCGCGGCAATGTTCTGGAAGATCTCGCGCACATGCGGCCACGCGGCTTTCGAGCCCCCCGGCATCATGGACGGACCACGGCGCGCGCCCTCTTCCCCGCCGGAGACCCCGCAGCCGATGTAGAGCAGTCCCTTCGATTCGAGGTACGCGGCCACCCGCATGGAATCCTTGTAGTTGGCATTCCCGCCGTCGATCACAATATCCCCCGCGTGCAGGTGAGGCAGCAGCTCTTCCACCACCAGATCGACGGGTTTGCCCGCCTTGATCATCAGCATCACCCGCCGCGGTGGTTTGAGCATCTCCGTGAGCTCAGCGATGCTGTATGCTCCCATGACGCGGGTTCCCGCGGCACTCCCCTGAAGAAACCCGCCCACCTTTGACGTGGTTCGGTTGTAAACGGCCACGGTGACCCCATGATCATTCATGTTGAGCACCAGGTTCCGGCCCATGACCCCCAATCCGATCAAACCGATATCCGCTTTTCCGCTCATCTCGTCTTGCCCCTCCCCCGATGTGGTGGACCGGCTGCGGCACGTGGCCCGTTGAAAGGCTCACGTCCCCACAATGGTGGTCCGGATTTTGGTCTCACTCGTCAGCGTCCGATGCACCGGACACCGCTCTGCGATTTCGGTCAGCCGCTCAATTTGTTCCTCGGTCAACTCTCCCTGGAATGCCATCTCACGCTCAATGATATCGACCCGAGATTCCGGTTTACTTTCGCAATCCCCGCAATCTCGCGCGTGAATCTTGTGGGTGCTGAGCCGGACTTCCACGGCCCTGAGCGGCCACCCTTTGCGCTCGGCGTACATGCGCAATGTCATCACCGTGCAGGCTCCGAGGGCACTCAGCAGCAGGTCGTAGGGATTGGGGCCCGTGTCCTCCCCCACTCCGAGCGGCTCGTCCGCCACGTATTGATGGGGACCGGCAAAGATTTCTACTTGAACCCCCTTGGCACTGCGTGCAATCACACTCATGAATCCCCTCCCTTGTTTTTCACCGGCCCGGCAGGCCTCGCGTTGAAAGAAACCGTCGCCACAACACAGCGGACCGAATAGAGCCGCCCGCCCCGTGAGACCTTTGAACGCACATTCCCTTCAGCGCGCGCGGGACAACGCATTCAGCGACCAGTCATAGTCGAGGTAATCAACCCGGTAGTTCCCGGAGACCAGGAAGTCCCGCGCGGCCCCCTCCAGAAGCGGGGCGATGAAAGGCACCGCATCCCGTGCACCGCCGGGAAAGCTCCTGTCGTCAAACTTGAATATCCGCGTAAAGAAGACCTGGCCCCCCTCCCGATCCAGCCGAAGACCTCTCTTCTGATTGCCCAGAAACCGACGGGCCTGCGCCCTGAGCTGCTCATGAACGGTCGCGCCCCGGTAGGCCCGGCGACTGAGGTCGGGACAGCTGAGAGAGGCGCAGACGATGCCGAAGTGAGTCATGGGCTCCTTGAACGCCCCCATCAGGATGTCGTGTTCAATCTCGCCAAGGCTGTAATCGCGGCCGTCGACGGTGATTATTTTCTTACCCCAGGGATTCCGAAGCCAGTGAATCTTGGTGCTGCGAATGCTGTCCACCGGGTAGTGGTCCACGATCATCTTGATCGCGCCCACGTTGTAGGCATTGATCCAGAAGGCGATCTTCTCGTCCCGCGAGCCCAAGGCCTCGGGTTTGACCGCCGCCAGCCGGGAAAGCACCCCTTGGTACAAAGAGCCGGGATCCGACCGGGAGGAAACGATGCCGTCATAGTCCACCACATTCAGCCTGTACGCACCGATCCGCCTGTCCGGCACAACATATTGATCGAGGAATTTCTGATAAAGGGAATTTTCTTCGGCACAGACCTTCGAAACATCCGGACCGAGGAACCAGCCAGCCAAACCGATCAGGAAAAGGATTGCCCGCGCGAGGTGATTCAATTGCATCATGGGTCTCCAGGGGTCGCGATCCGCCCGTCGGGGTGTGCGTACCCGGAAATCATTACATCTCAACCGCGTTCCGGTAGCGCGCCCGGAAGAGCGACATCAGCTTCCTGGCCGCAATCGGGAACAGCCCGAGCACGATGAACGAAAGAATCAGGGTGGGCGACAGAATGCCCGACAAGGAGTCGATCTTCCCCAGTTCCTTGCCGGCATTCACATAGACGATCGTTCCGGCCAGCATGCCCACCTGCGAGACCCAGAAAAACGTTCGCAGCGGCATCCGGGTAAGTCCCATGACCAGGTTGATGACGAAAAACGGGATGGCCGGTATCAAGCGCATGGTGAACAGATAGAAAGCTCCTTCCTTACGGACCCCCTCATTAACCGCGACGAGCTTGTCTCCGAATTTGCCCTGCACCCAATCCCGCAGAAGAAACCGCGCCACGACACAGGCCAGCGTGGCCCCGATGGTGCTGGCAAAGGAGACGACCACCGTCCCTGCCAACAGACCAAAGAGGGCGCCGCCTGCCAGGGTGAGGACGGCTGCACCCGGCAGCGAGAGGGCCGTCACTGAAATGTAAAGAAGCATGTAGCCCGAAATCACCGGAACAGGATGCTGTCCATAGAGGGACTGAAATCGGGCCTGGGACTCCTTGAGGTAGGAGAGTGAGAGATACTGACCGAGATCGAAGATAAAGAACCCTGCGATCACAGCACCGATCCCCGTTACTATCATCACTCTTTTTTCAATCTTGCCGTTCATGCGGCGTCGCTTCCCCGTCACCCGGATATAGCGTCTGGCGGGCATAACGCCGTGAGACACCGGCATCTGTCCTAATTGTCTGGCCCCCGGGCGCCCTATCCAGCCGGCATGGCGGCGCCCCAAATCTTGAGGCACCCTGCACAGACTATACATGGCAGACAGGAGCTTCGCAACTTCGGGCCCGCCTCTTGCACGGTGCCCAATCTCGAGGGACCGAGCGAGCCAGACGCAGCAGACACGGATGTCCGCCTCGTTCCACGACGTTACCTCGCCCCGTCTCCAGGAAACTACTCAGCACAAAATATGCTTCGGCGGAAAACATATTGAGATATTCGGATGTGGCGAATGCTTCTGTAACCCAGCGTCCGGCAGGTGATCAGACTCCGGAATAGATTCCCGCCTCCCATGGCCGGACGCGGGTGCTGTAACATGCCGCAGTGCGGTCTCTTTCATGGAAAATTTGAACAGAAGAAAATGTATTGTGGGGATAAGAAGGGAGAATGGCAGCTTCGGGGGATGCGGGCCGGCCAACCAGGCGATCCGGCGGGCCGTGTTGTGCACGGTGTCTAAACCTGGGAACCGGTGGGACGGCGCTTCTTGGATGCCTTGGACTCGTAGAGACGGCGGTCGGCGATCTGGACCATGTCGTCCATGGTGACAATCCCGTTCATGGGGTAGGTGGCGATGCCACAGGTGGCAAACACACGGGTTCCCTTCAGAAACTCGAAGGCATGACTCTGAATGGCTTCGCAGACACGGGCAACTTCCGCCTGGGCACCCGGATACCTCGTCTGCGGGAGCAGCAAAGCAAATTCATCACCGCCGTATCGGGCAACGAAGTCGCTCTTGCGAGTGCTCTTTCTGAGCAGGAGCGCCAATTCCCGGAGGACGCGGTCCCCCACTTGATGTCCGAAGGCGTCGTTGATCGCCTTGAAGTTGTCCACATCGATCATGATGAGCGACAAAGGCTCCTCGTAGCGTTCCGAACGATTGAATTCCTGTTCCAGGCGCCGGTAAAAATGGCGATGGTTGTAAACACCGGTGAGGCCATCGGTCGTGGCGAGGCGTTCCAGATCGAGGTTGGCCATCTCCATGTTTTCAAAAAGAGCTGCATTCAACAGCGCGTTGGCTGCTGCGTTGGTGACAATCTGGCAGAAATGGATTTCCCGCTTCTCAAAGGGGCGTCCCCGGCGGGCGGTACGCAGTATAATCGTTCCTATCACGTTCTGCTTCATCACCAGCGGCAGCACGAGAAGCGCCTGAACGCCGACCTCCTTGAGGATCTCCCGGACCGGTGCCACCACATCGTCCGACTGTGTATCATTGATGGCGACCACCTCGCGCGTATTGAGAACTTTTCGGATCTCCGGGTATTTCTGTAGATCGATGGCGAGGTCGGTCACCCCGGCGTCTTCGCTCGAAGCGACGACAACCCCCCGGTTGCCTGCCGGATCGACCCGCACGATGGAGCAGCGCGTCACCTCGATCATTTCCGAGATTTTCTTGACGATCGTGAAGAGAACCTTCTTCGAGTCGAGGGTAGAGGTAATGGCGTTGGTGATGTCCAGAATGGCAAGCAAATCGCTCTTTTCCTGCTCCTGATCCTCGAGCAGTCGCCGCAGTCGGAGTAGCGATCGCACTTTGACAAGGAGCTCTTCCGCATCGAAGGGATGCATCAGATAATCGTCGGCGCCAATCTCGAGGCACCGGTAAACAGTTTCTTTTCCGCCTTCACGGGACACAAGGAGCACGGGAAGCTTTGCCAGTCGGCTATCCCCTTTCACCTCGCTGCAGATTCGGACCCCGTCGGCACGGTGGGCGTCCAGATCCAGGAGCAAAAGATCCGGTGCCAGGCGGTGAATCTCCTCTGAAGTCGGCATCGCCCCCTCCAAACCGCATATCGAGTAGCCATTGCCCTGGAGCGTGGGCCGGAGCATCTCGTCCGCACCGTCGCGGTGATTCAGAACGAGGATTCTGCCCTTGTCTGTCATGGAGCTTCTCGCTATAGTGGAAGGTTATGGGCTTTTATTAATATATCAAACATACGGCGGACTTTAAACAGAAAAACTCGTTTACACCGCTTTGAAAGGCGGCTGTTACAAATAAATAGCCGAAAAGTTCTGAAAAATCCGATATTCGCTCGTCCAATGGCCCGGTCCCCACTACCAATGCTTCGGATTGTCGGCTTTCCCGCTTTCTAATAGCGTCCACCATCGGGCTTCTAGTCGTGCGGGCCCGGGCGAAGCCACTAGTCCTGCGCCACCGGTTCCGGTGCGGGTGTGCGCTGCTCATCGGTTTGTTGCGCCCGTTGCCCTTCGTCCTCAAATGCGATGAGATCGCCGGCCAGCAGCTTCTCAATGAATGCTTTCAGGAGTGGCGCTGCGTAGGCCGGCATCTCGTCAAACTCAATGGCCATCCCCGGCGGCTTCGTCGACAGACCCTCCTGAGAGGTTTTCTGGTAGATGACCCTGCCGGCCAGCGCGAGCAGGCCCTCCTTGCCCAGGGCAAAGGTGACCTTCACCGGGGTGCCGGTCTCGAGGGGGTCTTCCGTGCGGACGAAAATGCCGCGCTGAGAGAGACTTTCTGCCTTCAGCTGCCGCGAAACCCCGCCGCTGCGAAGCACGACCTGCTCGGGATAAGGACTCCGCAGACACCCTCTCCCTGTGCCGACCGGCGAGAAGATCGCCTCCTCGATCACCGCATGGAGATTGTCCAACTCGATCGGTTTCTTGATATGGGCCGAGATTCCCAGTTGAGCTATCTCGGTGAGCGTCTCCTCGCTCTCTTCGGCGGATGCAATCAGCACCGGAAGATCGGCAGACCCGTTGTTCTCTCTCAGTTTTTTGAGCATCGTCCGCCCGTCCATCACGGGCATGGAAAGATCGAGGATCACCAAGTCCGGCGAATCCTGCTGCGCCCGCCTGAGCCCCTCCAGCCCGTTCGGAGCCGAGCACACATCAAAGCCCATTCTTTTCAGGACGATCTTCATGAACATGACGGTGGACGTACTGTCGTCCACGATCAGAATTTTCTTTCTGGCAAAGGACATGAGCTTCCTCCATAGGTCCGAATTCTCAAGCTGAATAGAGAATGTTTCGGGCGTTCCGCCCCCGGCGAAAGGTAGTACCAAACCAAGTTTTTCCTTCCTTTCAATTATACCGCCGCCCCCGTTCCCGGACAACATAAAATGCCACCGGTGTCAGTCTTTTGGGCTCCCACGGCGGGAGGACCTGCCGATATCCATTTGCCCTCGTTCTTCCCGAAAGTTATACTGCGGGAAACAGAAGAAAGGCCGGGGCAAATCCCTCTTTCTTGTCTGGAAATGATGAACGGATACAAGAAACGACTTACCAGGAGTGTCTCCCTCCTCCAGGCGGCGACGGCGGTTACGGTCTTTTCCGGGGCGGGTATTTCGACCGAATCCGGCTTGTCCGATTTCCGGAGTCCCGGCGGCGTCTGGGATCGCTACCGGATTGTAACGTACCAGGAATTCCTTGCGAGCGCAGAGGCCCGGAAGGAATACTGGCGCATGAAGCATGCCCTGTTTGGCGAGTTGAGAGAGGCAAAACCGAACCGGGCTCATCGGGCCCTGGCCGCACTCGAACGCTCCGGAAGACTGCAGCACCTCATCACCCAGAACATCGATGGCCTTCATCAGGAGGCCGGAAACTCCCCGGAGCGTATCGTGGAACTGCACGGTACCAACCGGAAGGCGCTCTGTCTGGACTGCGGTAAAGGGTGGCCCATCGAGCAGATCGACGCAATACTGGAGACCGTCGAATTCGACCCGCGATGCGATGCCTGCGAGGGCCCTGTCAAACCGGCCACCGTCTCCTTCGGTCAGGCCATGCCAGAAACCGAGATGCTCCGGGCCTACGCGCAGGCCGCCGGGTGTGACCTGCTGCTAATGCTGGGGTCTTCGCTCCAGGTGGAGCCGGCCGCCTCCATCCCCCGTTTGGCCCATCAGGAGGGGGCCAACCTCATCTTCGTGAACCGGACAGAGACCCCCCAGGATCATCTGGCGACCGTCCTTTTCCGGGAAGATATCGGGCAGGTCCTCCAGGATCTGGTAGTGCGGCTCTCGAGCGGGCACCCAGGACGATCCTGAGATCTCCGAGCTGCCTTCGGGCGCAACTCCTGCCGGCCCGGCCGGACGCCAGGCTCCCCGCTTGGGACAACGGGGGCGTCCCCACTGTCCCGCCGACCGCCGCACAGCGTGTCTCTATCTGAATGAAAAAACACGTGATTTCCGGCGGGCGGGCCGTACGCTCGCCAACGGATCGCCTATTATCTCGCGTGCAGCTCAACGACATCTCCATCGTGAAGGGCGTAGGTCCGCTGCACCCGCTGCCCGTCGAACTTGCCGGAGCCCCAGATGCAGGCATACTGTAGATGGCTGACGAAATCCTTGTGAACCATGGCGGCAAAGTCCAGAACGGTCGAGCCCGCACCCAGCGTGAAGGGCTTATCCATCTCGGCTTCCTTGCCAGGCTCCTTGGCATAGACCCGGAGGATCCGGGAGTTCTCAAAGACGAACCGGCGCATCTCCTGCAGGCCTTCCCCGGTGCTGCAGGAGACGGCAGCCAGGGGAAACCGGTCGGCCCATTGTCGGCCCAACAGGTCCAAGGCTACCCCGGCACCGGAAAGATCCCGCTTGTTGGCAACAAAGATCAGCGGTTTTCGGGGTTTTCCCGTGGGGCGTCCCCCCTGTCCCACTTCGCAACCGCCGGCGGGTATCTTCCATTCCATGAGCTGATCGATCAGTAGCTCAGCCTGCGCGGCCGGATCGTCAACCAGGTCGACAACCAGCAGGAGAATATCGGTAATCCTCAGAATCCCTGAGACAGGACCGTCTGTCGATTCGTTGCCGATGGGCGGAAGATCCACCAACTGGAATTGAATGTCCTCAAAGGGCATCATCCCGCAGAGGGGCAGGACGGTCGAAATGGGATACGCTGCGATCACCGGACGGGCATTGGTCACAGAGGCCAGCAGGGAGGATTTCCCCGAGTTGGGCAGGCCGACCAGGGAGACCTGGGCTGCGCCCTGTCGCTCCACGGTAAAGAGATCTCGACCGCCCGTCTTCTTCTTCCGGGCCCCCTCCTCCCGCAGTTTGGAGAGCCGTTTTCGCAGACCGGCACGAAGCTTGTCCGTCCCCTTGTGTTTGGGTACAGTGGAGATCAGCGCCTCCAGAGCCTCGATCTTTTCGTGCGTCCCCGAGGCCTGCCGGTACCGCTTGTCGGCTTCGAAATACTCCGGGGGGAGATTGGTCGGCATGTGAGAGACTATACCACAGGGGCGGCTCCTGGCGCGAGCAGCGACGGGACATGCGAGAAGACAATCCAAACCGAAGGGCGTGCCCCACGGACGCAAAAAAAATCCGGAGCCTGACCATCCGGCTCCGGATCGACGTTCGAAGGCACCGCCTCCGATGACTTAGAGCGGCAGGGCGGTTCGAAATAAAAAAGTTCCGTTACTTCTTGTGGCACTCATTGCACTTGACGGGTGCACTCTTCCCGGCAGCCTTCTGCTCCTTGTGGCAACCCTGGCACCCCTTGTGCAAGGCATCTTTGAAGCCGGGCGCCTCGGCAGCGGCGGCAGCGTGACATTCGGAGCAGGCTTTCAGGGCCGTTTCCCCTTCCTTCTCCTTGTGATGGCAGGTGGTGCATTTGCCGTCTACGCTCTCCTGGTGTTTGTGATGCTGGAACTCAACGGGAGCCATGGCTTTCTTGACCTTGTTGATGTTGATGACGTCCGGTCCCTGACCCGCGATGGCCACGGCAACGGATCCAAAAATTGCGACCAGCGCAACTGCGACTTTCTTCATCTTTCTTCCTCCCAAATAGGTTGAAAACTTGCTCCCGGGAATCTCAATCGTGCACCCCCAAGATTCCAGAACAGAGCCATCGTAAAAATAGAATATAATAATATAATGATTTCAGAATACAGGCAGAAAGTACGCGCCGGAGAGAAAATAATTGAGTTAGAGAGCCGAGCCAGTCGGGGGCGAATGGTTTAAAAGTCAATATAATCAGCTACTTGCAACATAAAGGCCATGAGAATTGCCGGTAGCCAGGCAATGTGGCAAAGTGATGCCATGATTGAGATTGACGGGAGCCATGGGGAAGGAGGCGGCCAGATTGTCCGCACGTC
This sequence comes from uncultured Nitrospirota bacterium, assembly GCA_945786985.1. GTDB lineage: Bacteria > CG2-30-53-67 > CG2-30-53-67 > CG2-30-53-67 > CG2-30-53-67 > CALZGC01. The sequence continues at coordinate 38,189 of CALZGC010000003.1, forward strand.
CCTGAGCCTCTCGGCCCTTCTGCAGCGCCCCTTTCGCATCACGAACATCCGCAGGGCGCGGAAAAAGCCGGGCCTGATGCCGCAACACCTGGCCGCGGTGCGTGCACTCACGGAAATCACGGACGCAACCGTTTCGGGCGATGGGATCGCATCGACCGTGCTGCAGTTCGATCCCGGCGAGACGCGGGCCGGTCGATTCGCCTTTGACATTACCACCGCCGGCTCTCTGTCGCTGCTGCTCCAGGCAGTGCTCCCACCGCTCGCTTTCGCACACGGCCCTTCACAGATCTCTTTGACCGGCGGTACCCATGTCCCCTTCAGCCCGACGTTTCACTATCTGGTGGAGGTCTTCTGCCCGCTCCTGCGGCGTCTGGGGGTCACTGTCTCCATGGACCTGGAGCAGCACGGATTCTACCCGAAGGGGGGCGGGCGCGTGTCAGTGCAGGTGGCTCCCTGCGCGGCGATCCAGACCGCTCACCTGACGGAAGCGGGGGAGCTGCGCAGCATCCGGGGGATCAGCGCCGTCACCAACCTACCGCTGCATATCGCCGGACGGCAACGTCAGGCATGCCTGCAAAGACTGTCCCGCCAGGGTTATGCGGCCCACATGGAATCGGATGCCGTCGGGGGCCCGGGGGCGGGCAGCTTTGTCTTTCTGAGGATCGAAACGGACACACTCCTCGCGGGCTTCAGTGCACTCGGCGCCAGAGGGAAAAGGGCGGAGGCCGTCGGCATAGACGCGGCGGAGCAAGCGATCCGCCATCTTGCGACCGGTGCGTGTCTGGACCCCCATCTGGCTGACCAGATCGTCCTCTATCTCGCCGTGGCGCCCGGGGCGTCCGTCTTCACCACCTCGCGCATCACAGAGCATCTGCTCACCAATCTCTGGACGATCCAACGGTTTGTTGGTCTGGAATACACGGTGGACGGTACCAAAGGCCGGCCGGGCACAATAGCACTCAAGCCCGCTCCTGTCCGATAAACGGGGACTGGGCAAGAAACCGCCGGGTGCGCCTATTGCGAGGTTCCTGCAGATTGGTCCGGACGCTCAGCCGAATATTGCATGAGTCAATCTACTAAGGGCCGCCTGTGGCGCCTCCCGTGCATCTGGGGCCTCTCATGACGATCATTCATGCCATACCCGGCCTAGTTCCGGAGTTGACGCTCCCGCTTCTGCTCCTGGACAATCAGTGCCGCCACGTCGGTCAGCTGCTCAGCAAGCATTTCGATCAGATCATCCATGGCCAGAATCCCGGTGAGGACCCCTCTCTGATCAACCACCGGCATGCGGCGGACCCCCTTGTTGCGCATCCGCTTGATCGTGTCCCAGACGCTGTCGTCCTCACGCGCCGTCACCAGATCAAAACTCATGGCATCGCCCACGTCCACAGCATCCACATCCACGTCGTTGGCCAGGATCTCGATCACGAGGTCGCGGTCCGTGAGGATGCCGATGGGATAACGCTGGTGGCTTCGCTCCTCCACGACCACGATATCCCCAACGTGGAATTCCCGCATCAGCTGCGCAGCCTCCCGGATGGAGCCCTGTTTGCCCATGACGACCACTTCACGATTACAGATTTCTCCGACATCCATGGAAACCTCCCCTGGGACCCTGTGCACCTTAATCCCGGATCCGTTCAAGCTTCCAGACCGCCCCTCCCCTCAATCTTGACGGCGCTGGCCTGTGGCCCCGAATCGCCCGGCACCTCCGTGAACTGTACTTTGGTCCCGATCTTGAGCCGTTCGAAGCTGGCATTGACCACGCTGTTCCTGTGGAAGTAAATGTCCCGGCCCTCCACCGTCTCGATGCGCCCGTACCCTTCCTCTCGAACCAGATGTGAGACGCGGCCCGACGGCGAGGCTTCGTGGGTTTTCAACTGCCCCTGGCGCCGCCGGATATGGTTCTCCAACTGCCGGCAGGCCGCATTGAAGGCATCCTTGGCAGCGATATAGACATCCGAATGCTCAGGCCGCCGCTCGCGGGAGCGATTGGCCACCAGCTCGCCATCCCGGACGGATAGATCGACCTTGACGTTGTAGACGCCCCCTTTCTGATGGTGTCTGTGCGGCCCCTCTACCACCACCCGACAGCTGGTTATCTCATTGTCGAAACGCTCCAGTTTCCTGGCCCTTTGACGGATTTTCTCCTCCAGCGCTTCCGATGGATCCACATTACGGAACGTAATCTGCAGCGGTATCTTCATCACGCAAACCTCCTCTGCTTTGCTTTTTTTAGGGGAATTGGGGGCGGGACTTTTCCACCCTTCAGGATCGGAGTCAACCAGATGGACATAAGAGCCCTTTCGGTCTGTTTGCTGCTTCTAAAATAGCGCAGGACCACCGATGTTTCAAGTACTCCCGGGGGAACGGGACCCCAGCGCCAGGTTCGCGCCCGGGGGGACGGGAGGATCAGAGCCGTCCGCCCGCGCATCTCGAGCTTTTTTGTATTATTTTCAGTATGTTACGCTCAAACAAGACTGCGGCGGTTCGCCCCGTGCGCTTGCGGTTTACCGGCCGTTGCCCTATCCTCGGAGCGCGCGGGCGCTCATGCGGTGCCGGCGACACACGCCCACCGACCCGGACGAATCGGTCGATCTCGTATCGATCGGCAGGAGGTTCAGGATGATCAAACGGGTCTTCCGGTTTTTGGCATGGACCGGTGCAGCCTGTGTGATTCTTGCCACACTGGGAGAGACACGCCTGGCTTCCGCCGGGGAAGTGCAGAAACTTCTCTATCTTCTGGTTGAAGACGACATACTGATCGCATCCAACATCCACCTCAGCCGATTCGACGAAATGAGGCTGGGCGCGGACGAGCTCATCGTGCAGAAGGCCGTGGCCAACGCGGTGGCCGTCGTGGTGACCCGCAAGCGATTCATTGCCTACAGTGCCTTCACGGGCGCGTGGCGTCCCCTGCGTCTGTGGCCGGAGGAGAAACTGATCACTTTGGAGGCGCACGACTTCGCCGTGCACATCATGACCTCCGAGCGCATTCTGAACTTCAACGGCAGAAGCGGTATCTGGGCGCAGACGGAAAGGTAGGCACAAGCGAGGTACCCCGGCAGCGTGCGTACTCTGGTTGCGGCGCGCGGCAGTCATTCTTGACAAAAGATCCCGATCCTGCTACGTTTGTCCGCAATTTTCGTTTTCCAAATTGTGTTTTCGGACACCGGTCGGCATCTCTTCAGAGCCGTTATGGAACCTGAGACAAACACGACCCTGCGTACGGTACTCGTTGCCCTGGTGCTGCTACTCCTCGGACTCGGCGTGTATGCCTATTTCGATCGGCAACGGGTGAGCCGGTGGTTTGCCGGGGATATCATCGAGGGTGACGTCCAGAAGGAAACCCAGCTTCTCGAAGAGAAAATCGTTGGTCTCGAGGACGAGGTGGCGACCCTGAAAGAGGAGCTGGAGGCGGAGAGTGCTACTCCGGAGATACCCGATGTGCGGCTGAAGGAAGCTTTCGGTGTCGCGCCTGAAGACACCACCGGGGAGAGGGCCGGACACTCGGCCGTCCCGTGGGACACCGAGACCGCCGGCAAAGACCAGGGACAGATCCTCCATGAGAGGCTGACCCGTTTCTGCAACTATCTCGACGGCAGGGATTATGTCGCTGCGTACGGTTTAAAGGGAGGCATTTACGAACACTTTCAGAACCTGCTCCCCGCCCTGCTCGCGAAACCACCGGCGGTGGTTCGCGAAACGGATGATCTGCTGCGGGTGCTGCAGAACAGCGCGCATTTCTACCGGGTCCTCGGCAAGCAGAACCTTTACCTCATTCGGGATATCATCCGAAAAGAGCGGGATCTTATGGAGCCGGCGCTGGGGCTTTTCTATCAGGTCATTGAATCAGGGCAGCTCCCCACATCGAGCGAGGAGCATAGCGGTCAACAGGACCCGGTGGAGATTCCGCTGAGCGGCGTCTATGAATATGCCGCGTTTTTCCTGAACACCCTGGGGGGCAGCTCCTACCTCATCCGGCGGGACTCCCGGGTGAGGATGTTGAGCCAGTATTATGCACTGCGCATCCTGGATGTGGCCGAACAGCGCCGACTGAATAAGTGGGGTCTGGATATCCGCCAACCGCTCGAGAATCTCATCTCGGACATGCAGGGTACGTCGAACCTTGCCCGGAAACGGACCTACCTCAGAAGCCTTCGGGCGATGCAGAACCGGTACGCAGAACAGTATGGCGGCTGACGTTACCGCTTGATAAGCCAGGGTGATGAATTCTTTCGCGCGAGTTCCGGGCGAGTTCAAGGCAGTATACATGGGCATCTGCGCCGTTGCAGCAGGATACCCATGCAATATACGGTCTAGAAAATGCGGGCGATGCGGTCGTAGGATTTCCGCAGACGGGTCGTCGTCGTCACGAAGATGTTCTTCAGGAGTTTCAGCCCCAGCATGGGATGGCTGGAGACGAGCCGTTCGAAATCCCGACTGTGCAGAAGCAGGAGATCGGAGGCCTCCATGGCCTCTGCCGTCACCGATCGCGGGTTGCCCGTCAGCAGACAGAGCTCTCCCACCACCGAGCCGCCGTCGTAGAATCCGACGATGACATATTTCCCCTCGAATTCCGTTCTCTTCTTGATGCAGATCCTTCCCGACAGGATAAACGCTGCATAGTTGTCATCATTCCCCTCATGCCAGAGGGTCTCCCCGGAAGGAATCTGCCGGGTGTCGCAGAAGCCGAGAAAATTCTGAAGCTCATCGTCCGTGAGGGATTCGAAGAAGCGAAAGGCTCCTCTCATCCGGGCACCGAGGGTATCGATGGTTTCCATCGCAGGCGGCCTCCGCAAAAGCGCTCTCTTTCAAGGGCATGAGACGCGTTACAGTTAACATACTAACTCTCTGGCCGTTGCGCAAGGGAAAAGAACGACCGGCGGGCACCCATACGGACAGGAGTTCTGACAGCGCAGGCGTCAGGATCCAAAAACGTGCCCGGATATGGCATGCGTGATCGTCATGCCAGACCCGGGCCGGGCGAATAAAACACAGGAATCAGGCCTGCCGTCCGTAATTACCGGGCCGCCAGGTCTTTCTGATGGCAGCCGGTGCATTTGGTCGGCACACTCTTGCCGGCGGTGGCCATCTTCTTATGGCAGCCCTGGCAGCTCTTGTGCATGGCCGTCTTGTATTCGGGCGCACCGTTCCCCTGTCCGTGACATGAACTGCAGGCTTTCACCGCCTCCCCAGCCTTCGCGGTGTGATGGCAATCGGCACACTGAACCCCCTCAAGATTTTGGTGGGCGTGATGTTTGAACGAGACGGGCGGAAATTTCTTCTGAACCTGGTTGATGACGATGACTTCGGCACCGTTGTCCGCTGCCGCCAGGGACACCGCCAGGGCCGTGGCAACAACGATTGTCAGCGCAATTGCGATGCTCTTCTTCATGATGGCTCCTCCTTTGGTTTCGGAAAGATTTGTTTGTAAGTCATCCGTCTTTTTCCTCTGGGCGGACAAAAGTCCGCCCCATGGACGCTTCTTCATCACCCCGCTCTTTCGGCGAGAACCCGCGGCGATAACTGCCGACGCAGATGACCAGAACGGCGAGCCCCGGAAGCAGCGGCGCGATACCCATCTCGCTGGACGGTTTCACACCGGTAACGTGCAGGGCGGCATAGCCCAGCGCTACACTCACGAAAGCTCCTATCGTTGTAACGATTTTACTCATGATGAGCTTGCCGCCTTAACGCGTGTTTCTATATCATCCCCGCGAATTAGATCCCCCCATCAGTGACTGGCATACCAGCGCTCCATGAATCCCCGGTCCCGGCTGTGGTAGTGGTCTTCTGTCTTCGGTCTGCAGCCTGCGGTTCCCCGGGGCTGGCACGAAGTCGTTCCTTGTCACCTCCTTTCGCAAAAGGTACGACGGCGACCTTGGCCGCCTTTCCCACAGGATCTCCCGTATAGGCTTGATTCCGAACACCTTTCGTGACCCTACTGCCATCACGGGACCTGCCGTTTACCGGCCCCCCGGCACTGAAGAGAGCGCGCCGTCGGGACTTCCCATATCCGAATATTCATATCACCGCACTGCAATAAGTATGCCCACCGGTCGACGGACTTTCTAACTTATTGAGAAACCCACAAAAAAACACGGAACCGCGGTTTGGGCGCTTTCCCGCCTTCGGGACAGATTGCCTCGCCCAGGGCGTGTCGAAACTCAAAAAACCATTTATTCCAAACGGTTATTTCATCTGGGCAATGTGGGATGGGTGATATGGAAAAGCAACATCGAAGCCCGAGGGGTTGGGGCAACAGCAGCGTTCCGTCCGGACGACGGAGAGATCCTCAACGGACCTGTTGATAGGTTAAATAGGCGTGGCAGGCACCCTCGGAGGAAACCATGCAGGCCCCCATAGGATTGCCGGGCGTGCACGCCCGCCCGAAAACCGGGCAGTCGGTCGGCTCCTGCTTGCCCCGCAGGATCTCCCCGCAGATGCAGACCCGGTGATCGTCCACGGGCGCCACCTGCAGCCTGTCGGCAAAGCACACCTCGGCATCGAGACCGGCGTAGTCGGGCTTCAGCGCCAAGCCGCTCGCTGGGATTTCCCCCAGCCCCCGCCAGCGAAAGCCATCACGTACAGCGAAATATTCGGCGACCAGCGCCTGGGCTTTCGGGTTTCCCTCCGGCTGGACAGCCCGGGTGTACTGAATCGCGACCTCGGCCCGCCCAGCCTCCATCTGCTCCAGAATCATCCGGACACTCTGCAGCATATCAACCGGCTCAAAACCGGAAACGACGACGGGCACCTGATGGCGCTCGCACAGGCCCCGGTAGATACCGATTCCGGTGATGGCCGTCACGTGTCCGGGTGCGATGAAGGCCTGGATGGCAACATCGTCGGCACCCATAACGGCATCGAGGGCCGGCGGGACGAGGACATGATTCATATGGATCAGAACGTTTTCAGTGCCGCTCTGCAGCACGGTGTGCACCAGAGCTGCCGTGAGGGGAGCTGTGGTCTCAAACCCGATGGCAAAATAGACCACCTGCTTTTCCGGCGCGTCCCCGGCGATCTTGAGCACATCCATGGGGGAGTAAACCATCCGGATGTCGCGCCCCTCGGCCCGTTCCCGGATCAGGGAACTCGACGATCCGGGCACCCGCATCAAGTCCGCCAGCGTCACGAGCACCACGTCGTCACAGCGGGCGAGTGCAATAGCCTGATCGATCCTCTCCTTCGGAATGATGCAGACCGGGCACCCGGGTCCATGTACAAAGCGGATGTCCGCCGGCAGCATCTGGTTCAGCCCGTAGCGCATGATGACGTGCGTGTGCCCGCCGCAGACCTCCATGATGCTGATACGCCCCGGCCGCATTTTACGGATGTCCGCGGCCAAAGCTTCCATCTTCCGGGCGTCTCTGAATTCTCGGAACCACTCGGCTGAAGATGCCAACGAAAAGACCTCCTGTGTCCCCTCCGGGCGGCTCACCCCCGGAGTCGCTGCACGGCACCGTCGATATAGTCGAGCCACTCGGAGAGCCCCTCGTCCGATCTGGCCGAGAGGCGGATGACCTCCAGAGAGGGTCGGATGATCCGGGCGTCCCGAATGGCGCGGGCCGCGTCGAAATCGGTCTGGGGCAATAGGTCCATCTTGGAGAGGATCATCAGGTCCGCGTTCTTGAAGGCGACGGGATACTTGGCCGGTTTGTCGTCCCCCTCGGTCGTGGAGAGCAAAACCACGTTGAGGTGGGTGCCGAGTTCATAGGTGGCCGGACAGACGAGATTCCCAACATTCTCAACGAAGAGAAGATCCAGCGTGTCCAAGGGGAAGCGGTGCAGCGCGTCATGAAGCATGAAGGCATCCAGATGGCAGGTCTGGCCCGTCACGATCTGGTAGACGGGAACACCGGTGCTGCGAATCCGCTCGGCGTCCCGCTCAGTCTCCAGGTCCCCTTCGATCACCCCCACCGAAAGGCGGTCCCGCAGCCGTGCGATGGTTTTCTCCAGCAGCAGGGTCTTGCCCGATCCGGGAGAGCTCATCAGGTTCATGCCGAGGATGCCATGTTGCTTCAGGATTTCCCGGTTGGCACGGGCTTTTGACGTGTTCGACGCGAGGACGCTCTCCTGCACCTCGACGATCTTCCGGCCCGATCCCGCACTGCACCCGCAATCCTGACACATAGGCTTCAGCCTCCTTCGTGAATGACGCCGTTGATACGTTTCAGCATGCCTCCGTAATAGGCCTGCCCCAGAGAGATGCCGCCGTCATTGGGGGGCACCGCCCTCTGGTGATACACGCGAAATCCTGCCTCTCCCAACCGCCGCACCATCATAGCACGCAAGGGGCCGTTCTGGAAGACGCCTCCCGAGAGGCAGACGATCTCCCGACCGACCCGGACCGCCGCATCGTGTGCGATCCCCACCAGCGTGTTGAGAAACCGCGTGGGAGCCCCCGCCGGATCCCGATCGGCCAGGAGGTCCCGAAATAGGGGCCGCCAGTCGATCTGTCCGTCGCCCTGTCCGTTATCGATCGCGTAAGCATAGCGATCGGTGACATCCGGATCGTAGCAGTCTTCAATCATCATGGCCGCCTGAGCCTCATACGTGCAGCGCTGTATCCGGCCCGTCAAAGCGGCGACGGCATCGAAGAGACGGCCCGCCGAGGAGCAGAAAGGCGCGTGGAACTTCCGGTGCCAGGCCGTCCAGAGGACGGCCCGCTCTGCGGAATCAAAGGCGGCCACCGGCGGCAGATCCATCTCGAGGCTCTCTTCCCCGAAGAGATCAAAGAGGATGGACAGGGCCACGCGCCTCGGCTCCCGAACGGCCTGCTCCCCGCCGATCAGCCGGAGGGGCCGGAGGTGAAAAGTGCGTTCGCACTGCGTCAGATCGCAGGTGAACACCTCGCCACCCCAGAGTGTCCCGTCCGTCCCGTATCCTGTGCCGTCCCAGGCGATTCCCGTCACCGACTCCCGCAGGCCGTGCTCCGCCATGCAGGAGAGAATGTGGGCATAATGGTGCTGCAGCCCCACCCGGTCGGCACCGGTCTGCGCCTGCGCCCAACGGGTCGTTTCGTAGCGGGGATGTAGGTCGTGGACAATGAGTTCCGGCTTGAACTGATATAGGGCACAAAAGTCCGCCAACGTCTCTTCGAAGTGGGCCAGACTCTCGGGACTCTCCATGTCCCCGATGTGCTGGCTCAGGACGATCTGCGTGTCGAAGCCGATGGCAAAGGTGTTTTTCAGTTGGCCGCCCACGGCGAGAACCGGCCGTTTCAGGCGCGTCGGCAGCAGCACGGGCATGGAGACATAGCCCCGGGCCCGGCGAATGAACTGGGGCGCCCCGCCCGCCTCTTTGAGAACCGAATCATCACAGCGCCGGTGGATCGGCCGATCGTGCAGGAGCAGCGCGTCGCAAAGCGGGCCCAGCCGCGCAAGCGCTTCGTCGTTCTCCTTCACGATGGGCTCCTCCGACAGGTTGCCCGATGTTGCCACGATGGGCACATCCAGCCCCTCAAGAACAAGATGATGCAGGGGCGAATAGGGTAGGAAGGCACCGACCGTCAGTAGTCCCGGTGAGACGGCGCGAAGGGCCTCCCCCTTCCGGCGCATCAGTACCACGGGTCTTTCCTGGGAGAGGAGCAGCGCTTCTTCCTCGGGGTCCGGTGTTGCGTAGGCACGCAGCTGTTCCAGGTCCCGGAACATGACGGCAAAAGGCTTCTCCGATCGGCCCTTGCGTGCCCGGAGCCGCTCCACCGCTGCCTCCCGGGTGGCATCGCAGATCAGATGGAACCCGCCGATCCCCTTGACCGCGACAATCCCGCCTTGCTCGATGGCATCGAGCAGCCCGCGCACCGCGGACTCTCCCCGGGCCCTTGGGGTGCCCTGCGCATCGACCAGCCAGACGGCCGGTCCACAGCGGGGGCACGCATTCGGCTGGGCATGATACCGCCGGTCCCGCGGTGTGTCGTATTCCGCTTGGCACTCGGGGCACATGGTAAAGGCTTTCATCGTCGTGTTGGGGCGGTCGTAGGGAAGCCCTTCGATCAGGGTAAAGCGCGGGCCGCAGTTGGTGCAGTTGATGAAGGGGTAGCGGTAGCGCCGATCCTGAGCGTCCAGTAGTTCCCGGGTGCAGTCCGCGCAGATCGACATGTCAGGCAGCAGCACCGCCGCCGGGGCGCCCCGCTCCGAGCTCGGCCGAATCTCGAACTCCCGATAGCCCACGGGTGCGGCCAGGGCCGTTTCCCGGTGGGTGATCTTTGCCAGGGGCGGTGTGTCGGTTTCGAGCTCCCGGAGAAAAGAGTCCACCCTCCCCCGGGCACCTTCGACTTCGATGAAGACACCGGCAGGGTTGTTGCTGACGTAACCGCTCAAACCGAGCCGCCGGGCCGTGCGGTAGACGAAGGGCCGGAATCCGACCCCTTGGACGGCCCCTTGGAGATGTAGTTTAAGCCGGACCATCGGGCACTTCCATTTCCAGCCGCTCCAGCATCAGCGCGTCCCCTTCGCAGGCCTCCACGTTCAGGGAGCCGCACTCGGGGCATTTGAACCGGACAGTGTCGGTCGCACTCGTCTGCAAGCAGTCCCGGCAGTTGAGCTCAAGCGGGCTCATCTCAATGACCAGCTCAGCGATCTCCGCCACGGTCCGGTCCTTGAACGTGTCGAAAGCCGTTTTGAGCAAATGGGGAACGACGCCGGCCAGAGGCCCCACCCGCAGCACGACCCGGGTGACCGTCTGTGCGTCCTGCCGGGCGGCGTGTTCTTCGATGGTGTTCATCAGGCTCTGGACGATAGAGAATTCGTGCATCTTAGCCCGTATATTGCATGAGTTAATCTATTACGAGGCCGGATAGTCTGCCACATGCGGCGTTACAGAAAATTCTCTGACTTCGAAATATTGCAATATGTCTTCAGCCACAAAATTTTCTGCGCCTTGCCTGTGGCGCCTCTACGACCATGACGATCACCCATGCAATATCCGCGCTAGCAGATTCTCGGAAGGATTTCACCCGACGGGGGATCCATGATGCGCCGTGTATTGTGGGCGCTCCGCAGCACCACTCGCGGTCGCTCCGAGGCCAGCACCGTCCCGATCACCCGGCTCCCTTCCCCGGCACTGTGGGACTGGAGGGCCGCCAAAACCGCCTCTGCGGCGGCGGCGTGCACGGCCAACACCACTCTTCCCTCTGAAGCCAGGTGCGTCGGCTCAATCCCGAGCAGTTCGCAGGCACCCCGCACTGCGTTGTGCACCGGGACGGCTTCTTCGGCAACTTCGATCTCCACCGCGGACTGCCGCGCCCACTCGTTGAGGACAGCCGCCAGCCCCCCGCGGGTCGGATCCCGCATTGCGTGCACACGGGCCCCGGAATCGAGAACGCTCGCCACCAGGGGCCATAGGGAGGCGCAGTCGCTCTCCAGGGCCAGCTTGAAATCAATCCCCTCCCGGCTGGCCAGTATACAGGCGCCGTGATCGCCGACGGTTCCCGAGACAATGATCGTATCGCCCGTCGCAACGGCCGAGGCCGACAGCCCGTCATAGAGGATCTCCCCCACCCCCGACGTGTTGATGACAATCCCCTTCAGATCCCCCCGGGGCATGACCTTGGTATCCCCCGTCACGATGGAGAGACCCGACAGGGATGCCTCCCGGGCCATGCTGACGGCAATGGTCTCCAGGTCTTGCAGGGGAAAGCCTTCTTCAATGATGAACCCTGCGGAGAGAAAGCGCGCTCTGGCGCCCATGACGCAAAGGTCGTTCACCGTCCCGGCCACGGCCAATTTCCCGATATCGCCGCCGCTGAAGAAGGGGGGATCGACGGTAAAGGAATCGGTGGTGAAGGCGATCCGGTCGGTGGGCCAGGACAGCACGGCCGCGTCTTCCAGGGCGTTCAGAGCTTCATTGGAAAAATGCTTCTGAAACACCTCCCGGATGAGCGCACCGGTCTCTTCTCCGCCGCCGCCATGGGCCAGCAGGATCTTTTGCATCGAATCTGAAGAGGAATGCCGGTTCAAAGTGGCGGCATTGTACAACAACGGCGGGAAATTAGGAAGCCCATTCGTAACGACTCAGGTTGCTTCCATTTTCCCGCAGGACAAGGCGTGAGGAGCGCAAAACCGGAGGCGTATTTTTCATACGTTGAGGATTTGAGCACCGCAACACCTCAAGATACCTTGCTTTAATAGCCGCTGAAAGCGGCAACAATAATATTAAGCGAGGCACGCGACGCTCCGTAACTTTGTTACAGAGGGGAAAGCGTAACGAAGTCATGCGGGAAAAGAGAGGTGACCTGAGTGGTTACGTCGATTCTTGGGCCCGGGCGGTGCGGCGATCCTTGAACCGTTTCAGCCGAAAATAGGACTCCCGTTCCCGCTCCCCGAGATACTGGGCAATCGTCTTGATGCTTTGCTGCATACGGGGCAGGACCCGCTCCTCCAGCACCCGGGTGCGGCGGGTCAACCGGACGATTTCATCGCCCAGCCGTTTGAGCTTGTTCTCAAAGGCGGCGAGTTGGAGCAGGGTTTCCACTGTCTTTTCAAAGAGGTGAATCGACTCCTCCAGATGGGGGGTGGTGGCCGTGTAGTCATAATTTCGCTCCGACGGCCGGCGCACGACGGTCTCCCCCACGGAGACATCCCGGTACTTCACACCCATCAGGTTTTTCGATTCGATCTCCAGCGCCACCTCCCGCTGGCTGACCCCGGCAATCGATTCGATACTCTCCCGACCCTCGTGGCCGAGACTCAGGTGCAGCCCGTCCAGTGCCTCGCCGTAGTCCCGGCGGATCTCCCGTCGTGATTGCAAAAAGGGATGCGAGGACGCTATCAGCTCGCGAATCAGCGCCTGCCGTCGCGCCTTGAGAATCCGGACGCTGCCGGTGATCGCGCGGCGGCGCTCTTTGAGCTGAAGCAGGTTGGTGCGGGTCGGGTGGATCATGGGGTCTCCAGCCCGTGACCCTTCAAAACAGCGATCCCGGCGTCCAGGGTCTCTTCAATGGATCGTCGCCCCTCCCCCTGATGGACGAAATCCCGTTCAAAGGCGTCCGCGAAATCGAGCATCCCCCGGTCTCTCTCGCTCATTCCCTCGCGCCCAACGATGGTCTCGAGATTGCGCAGATCCCGACCCTTGGCGTAATGCTTGTAGAGCAGGTTGGCCACGCCCCGGTGATCGGCGCGGGTCCGCCCCTCCCCGATGCCCCGCTGCATGAGCCGGGAGAGGCTCGGCAGGACGTCCATGGGGGGGAAGATCCCCTTCTGGTGCAGTTCCCGGCTGAGCACCAGCTGCCCCTCGGTGATATAGCCGGTGAGGTCGGGAATGGGATGGGTGATGTCATCCTCCGGCATGGTCACCACGGGGAGCATGGTCACCGAGCCGGGGCGCCCCTGAATGCGCCCCGCCCGCTCGAAGAGGGACGCCAGGTCGGAGTACATGTAGCCGGGATAGCCCCGCCGGCCGGGCAGCTCCTCACGGGCGGTGGAGACTTCCCGCAGCGCGTCGCAGTAGTTGGTGATGTCGGTAATGACCACAAGCACATCCATCCCCTGCTCAAAGGCGAGGTACTCCGCCGCCGTGAGGCCGAAGCGGGGCGCAAGAAGGCGCTCCACCACCGCGTCATTGGCCAGGTTGATGAAGGCCACGAAGCGGGTGCGCATCCCCTCCAGCGTCTGCATATAATAGGCGTATTCATGGTGGGTGAGCCCCAGGGCGACGAAAATGACGACGAAATCCTTGACCGCCGCCTCCTTGCCCCCAACCACCATGCGGGCGGACCGCAGAATGCCCGCGGCCATCTCCTTGGAGGGAAGGCCGGCCGCAGAAAAAATGGGGAGCTTCTGCCCCTTCACCAACGTGTTGAGCCCGTCGATGGCGGAATAGCCCGTTTCGATGAATTCGTTGGGACTCCCCCGGAGCGTGGGGTTGATGGCAAAGCCGGTCACCGGCGCCCACTGATCGGGCACGAACATGGGCCGGCCGTCAACGGGCAGAAATGACCCGTTGAAGACCCGATCGAGCATGTCGGTGGAGAGGGGCGCCCGTTTCACCGCGTCCGTAAAGACGACGGCCGAGTGCTCCACGTCAAGGCCGTAGCTTTCACCGAAGAGCTGAATCAGCACGGTGGCGCCGTCGATCTTCAGGATCTCCCCCTCCATTTCGCTGCCGTCGGGGAAGACGACCCGCACGATCTCCCCCATGCGCGCCGAGCGCACCGCTTCCACCAGCAGGAGCGGGCTCTTGATGGAGGCAATCGTTGCATAGCAGTGCTCTGAGAGTCTCACGCCGTCGCCTCCTTCAAAATCTTCTCCAGAGATTCGCCTGCCTGCAGCCGCTTTTCGGCGTGCCGATAAAAGGCCAGGATCTCCCGGATCCGCCGGTGGGTCTGATCCAGTGATGAGTAGGCATCCTCCGTGTAGGCATTCTGGCAGAGAAATTTCTGCCGCACCTGCTCGGCCACATGCATCAACAGATGCCCTTCATCCTCGAGCCCCTCGGCCCCGACGATCTCGGCCACCTCCCGCAGCTTCTCTTCGCGCTGCAGAAGGGCCCGGCACTCATCCTTCAGCGCCCCCCACTCGGAGGACACGGTTTCGGCAAAGAAGTCTGCCACCGCATCGCTGTAAAGGGAGTAGCTCTGAAACCAGTTGATCGCCGGGAAATGACGGCGGTGGGCCAGGGCGGTGTCGAGCATGAGAAAGGCGCCGGTGTTGCGCAGGCAGGCCTGGGTCACCGGTTCGGTGAAATCGCCGCCCGGCGGGGAGACCGAGAGAATCATCGTCAGCGATCCGATGCGCCCGCCCCGCGTCTCCACGACCCCCGAGCGAGCCACAAACCCGGAAAGCCGGGACGAGAGGTAGGTCGGGTACCCCTCCTCCCCGGGCATCTCCTCCAGGGCCGACGAGATTTCCCGGAGGGCCTCCGCCCAGCGGGAAATGCTGTCGGCCAGAAAGAGGACATGGTAACCCATGTCCCGGAAATACTCGGCCATGGTGACGGCTGTGTAAATAGACGCCTCCCGGGCGGCCACCGGCATGTTGGAGGTGTTCACCACCATGACGGTCCGTGTCGTCAGGGGCTGGCCGCTTCCGGGATCGGTGAGGGTCACGAACTCTTCGAGCATCTCGGCCATCTCGTTGCCCCGCTCCCCGCATCCCACATAGACCACGACGTCGGTATCGGCATACTTGGTGATGGTCTGCTCCAGTACGGTCTTTCCGGTCCCGAAGCCGCCGGGGAAGATGGCCGTGCCGCCGCGGGCCAGCGGGAAGAAGAAGTCGATGCAGCGCTGCCCCGTGACCAGCGGCTCCGACGGCGCGAGCTTTCGGCGATAGGGCCGGGGGGTGCGTACCGGCCACTCGTGCACGGCATGGATCCGGCGGCCGTCGGCAAAGGCACCGATGGGATCCTGCACCGTGAACGGCCCCTCCCTGAGTTCGGCAAGGGTCCCGCCACCGTTGAACGCACCAATCCAGTGGCGAAAAGGTCCCTCCTCGGCGTAGCCGAGCAACTCACCGGGCTGCACCACCTCTCCGGCGCGTTTGACCGGGACGAAATGCCAGGAACGCTCCGGTTCCAGTGGGGCCGGCGCCTTCCCGGCCCGGATGAAGGGCCCCTGCGCCTCCCCCAGAGGCTCCAGGGGCCGCTGCAGACCGTCGAAGATACGGGCCAGCAGCCCGGGGCCGAGCGCGACGGTCAGCGGTTTCTCCAATCCCCGTGCGGGCTCGCCGATACCGAGTCCCCGGGTGTCCTCGTAGACCTGGACCACGGCCCGCTCCCGTTCCATCCGTACCACCTCACCCATGAGGCCGCCATGGCCAATGCTCACACGGTCGTACAGTTTCAGATCGGGAAGCACTACGGTCACCGTGGGACCGGAAATGGCTGTAATCGATCCCTTCATGCGTCCAGCCTCACCTGATAACCGATGGCCCGGCGGATCAGACGCAGGGCGTAATCCTCGCCCGGCGGCCGCCCGGCTTCCGGCGCCGGCAGCACCATGAGGATACCGCTCCATCGCTTTTCCATTTCGTGAAACCGCTCTTCCGGCATGTGGCCTATGAGCCGCTCATCGACGATGACCAGGCACGTCTCGGGCTCGGCCAGAACCGTAGTCAGGGTTGCCTCCAGTTGTTCCGCCCTGCAGATGACCTGCTGCACGCCGGCCATGGCAAAACCGAAGCGCGCATCCTCGGGAGTTATAAAGACGATCCGTTTCATCGAATCAACTCCACGGCCAAGCGTTCCGAATCGATGGCTTTACCGAAGTAGAGCACGCGCAGATTGCGCATCTCCGTATAGCACCGCCAGAGATACTCCAGGACCGGTCCCACCGCATCGAATCCGCGCCCTGCGTGATGGAGCCGAAGCGTGAGCGCCCGCAAGAGGCTGATTTCGACAGACGCGCCCCCTCCACCGCTGAACTCCCGCCCCGTCAAGCCCGAAAGATCCTCTGGATTCCCCGCCTGGACCCAATCGTGCAGCCGCCGGACCGGGATCCGCCCCCCCGCGATGCACGGCGTCGGGGCGTTCTCCATTTCCCAGCGGACCTGTTTGTACGCACTTAGCACATTGCGAAGGTCGATGACGTCTGCGAAAAAGACCCGCACCGCCGGGTGTCCGCCATCGCGCACACGCGCCTCCAGAAACGTCCGCACCAGGGCCTCCTCGAAAACCCTCAGCCCCCCCGAAACGTAACGTTCCTTTAAGTCTCGGTAACAGGGGGAGAGAGCCGTCAGGCTCTCCGTCACATCGGCCACAGCGGCCGGCCCATCGGCCGCCCCCCGCAACGCCTCGCGAACCGCGTCGGGGAGCAGACTGAACGTCAGCAGCTCTTTCACAGCGGCTTCGTTTCGGGCCGCCTTGTTGCGCAGGCAAAGCAGCAGCGTCCGGAGTTCGAAATAAAGCAGAACCGGCGCGACAGTCTCCCGGAGCTTTCGATTCATCTGGCGGTGCACCCAGAAGAGCTCCTCCAGAAAACGCTGCCACAGGATCTCCTCCGCGGCGGCCGGATCCGGATCCTGCGAGAGGCGCTGCAGCCAGTCCAATGTGAACCCGCTGCGGCGGGCCCGGAGTCTTGCCAACAGGTAGGGCGTCGGGTATCCGTCCCGTTTCTCCTCACGCAGAAGGTTCACCCGCTTTCACCTCTTCCTCAACCTTGCACAAGATCGCGGGCAACAGGTCCGGCCAGGCCCGTTCCAGACGCTTGTCCAGGGTGTTGCGGACCCGCAGGCGGCCCTTCCGCCCCACCACCTCGAGGCCGCCCGAGATGTCGGGATCGGTGAGGACCCGGGCCCCGGGAAAAAGCCGGACCGCCCGGTCCCGGTCAACGGGATGGACCCGGACCTCCTCCCAGGCCTCCTCGGGCAGCTCATCTGCCAGCGCACGCAGCACCCTGTCGTTTTCGGGATTGCGCAAGTCCGCAAGGGACTGCCGGGCAAGTTGATAACACCGTTCAGCTAGCTGGCTCTTGGCCGCGGACCACATGTGGCGCTCCGTCCGTTCCGCTTCCATCCGGATCCCCTTGGTGAGAGAGGCCTGCGCCCGGACCTGAGCCCGGGCCTGCTCCACCTTGGTTGCTTCGACCCGGTTGGCCGCCTCCGCGCGGAGCCGCTGCGCCTCCGCTTCCACGTGGAGCCAGAGGGTGGCTGCCTTTTCTTCACCCTTGTCGCGCAGGGCATTCATGAGATCGAGATAACCCATGCGTCAGCCCATCATGAGAATCATGGCCGCAACCACGAAGCCGAGAATCACCATGGTCTCCGGAATGGCCAGTAGAATAATAATGGTGCCGGTGAGCTCGGGCTTCTCGGCCAGGGCACCGGCACCGGCCGAGCCGATCTTCGATTGGGCCCACGCGGTGGCCACGGCGCTTACACCGATAGCCAGTGCCGCCGCAAAGGCGATGAGAATCTTTTCGATGCCGGGTGCCGCTTCCATGATGTCCCTCCCTATTGTGTTTTTTCCAGTGGCCTGAATTTTCGGCCGCCCGGTTCCATGAACTTGCTGAAAAACTCCACGTAATGAAGCCGCAGAGAATGGATGGTCGGGGCGAAGACGCCGATTACGATATTGACGCCGTGCAGCAGAATCGCTACCACCGCGCCGGCCAGCACACTGCCGGTGTGGCCGGCCAGTTCATTGGCAATATAGGCCAGGAGCACTGAAGTCAGACCGATGGCCATGATCCGGGTGTAGGAGATGATGTTCCCGAGGGTTTTGAACAGCTCCAGGGGAGCCATCAGGCCGCCGAAGATCAGCGCGGCCGGTCCCGCGATGAGGAGCGCCACCAGCAGCGATTTCCGCAGGGCCGCGGCCCCGGGGATCACGAAGGCCGCTGCCAGCAACGCCAGGCAGAGGATCAGAACAATCGTCGCCAGCTTGAACAGCGCCTCCCGTCTCAGACGCCGCTTGAGTGCCGAGACAAACCCGAAAACGAGACCAAGCGATACGTGCACGATCCCCACGGAAACTGCGAAATAGATTGTGGTCATGATCGACTTGCGACGATCAAAACAGATCGGGTGCAACCCCAGGGCCTCGGCGACCTGCTCCCCGAAGCACTCGCCGAAGAGCCAGCCGAAAAAGAGAGTATAGACCGAGGCGATGAGGAGAATCTTGCCGGCGCTCTGCACGTTGGGCCGCTTTCGGAACACCCGGATGATCGTAAATGCCGCAAGCGCGAGGAACAGGCCGTAGCCCATGTCCCCCAAAATCATGCCGAAGAAGATCGGAAAGAAGATCGCCAGAAATGGCGTCGGATCAAACGATGCATAGTGGGGCAGCGGCAGCAGCCTCGCGAAAAGTTCAAAGGGTTTGAAGTAGGGCGGGTTCTCGAGCACCACCGGCACACGCTCGAGATCCTGCTCCAGGATCTGTTTCTCCTCAACCACCACCTGCCCTGCAAAGCGCTCGTCCAGCGTCTTCCGGAGGCCGGCCAACGCCTCCGACGGCATCCACCCGTATATGACGAAACACATCTCCGTTTCAAATAGGGAAGCCGATGTCTGGTGCAGGGCGATCCAGTCCGACAGCCACTCCCGGACTTTCCGATAGAGGGGTGCCCATCGCTGTGCGAAGAGGGCCAGTTCCTTCTCCGCAGCGGTCACAGCCTCGGAAAGCTCGGTCAGCCGCCTTCGGGCCGCAACGATTTTCTCCGCAAAGGGAAGGGCTTCCAGATACGGCGGGAGGGAAAGCTCAGGCACCTGCTCGCCCCGCAGCGCGTCCCGAAGCGGTTCCAGCTTCTCCCTTTCGGTGGTGATCAGTGCAATGAAGGTTCCGGCAACCCGGCGGGCCGTCTGCATATGATACCGTTCCCGATTCAGCCGCGCCACGAGTCTGCGGATCTGCTCCAGCGCCTCCTCCGACTTGACTTCCACGGCGACGAAATCAAGCCCGCCGTCGGGGCCGACCTCCCTCAGCAACGGCTCGGTGTCGCTCAAGAAAGACGCGTAGCGGTTGAGCTGCCGCAGCTCCGTCCGCAGGTGCTCCCGACGCCCGATGAGTGACTCGCAGGACTCCATATGTTTGGGGGCCAGCTTTGCCACCGAGTCGATGGCAACCTGCGGCGGCAGATAGACCTCCCGGACCGAATCCTCCGGAATGCCGGCCAGTATCGCATCGATCTTGTGGAGCAGTTCTTCGTAGAGCAACCCCTGCGCGAGGGAGGCCTCGTCATGGACCAGACACCTCACGTGAGGGGCGGCACCGGCGTTGACCCGCTTCAGCAGATCGCTTTCGATCTGCAGAATCCCCAGCTGCTGCACCACGGTGAGAACTTCCAGCAGCAGCGCTTTGGGCCCAATGATTTCGACTTTAGACATCCGGACGATCATCACCCGCCTCCGCTAGAATTTTTCGGATTGCCTGCCGGATGACCCGCTGCAGTGAAACGTCTTCCAGGCTTTCAAGACCATCGATCCATCGGCGCGTGCGGCTCACAATCTCCGCGGCTTTTCGCTCCGCGGCCGTTTTTGCCTCCGCTTCGACACGCCGGGCGCCAGCCTCCACATCAGCGAGGGCCGCCTGCAGGTTGGCCTCAATTTCCTGCTTCCGGTGCTCCAGCCAGTCCCGGGCCTTCTGGTGCTCCTCGCCCAACATCCGCTGAATCTCTCTTTCAACCTGGATGATAGACTCGAAACTCTTGGCTTCCATGCATCGTCTCCCGGCCCGACCATCGAGCAGCCCGGCGCCAGCCCTTTTCTGCACACAAAAAGGCCGAACCCCCCATGTGTCTCCTCAGGCAGTCCGGCCTTTAAGAATACAACTGACTATCACCTTCCCGTTATGCTTTTCATAAGCCATGCATTTGCCCTCCTGTCAAGTACCGACCGCATGGCGCCGTTCCTTTATTCAACCGGCTGCCGACAAAAGCCTTTTGAGCACGCCGCGGGGATGGACTTTTCCAACGGCCATGGGCCACTCCAACTCCCGCTTATCGCAGATCGTGCTATGGTTGAAGAAGCGCCGAATGTCCTCCCGAA
>CALZGC010000004.1 GCA_945786985.1 uncultured Nitrospirota bacterium
AGTTGGTTAGAACGCCGGCCTGTCACGCCGGAGGTCGCGAGTTCGAGTCTCGTCCGCCCCGCCAGATGTTCTGCTCTTTTTTCATCGATGCCTTATTATCTTTACATCCTTCAAAGCGAGACCACGGGACGCTATTGCATTGGCCATACTGCGAGTTTGTCTGACCGGGTTCTGCGGCACAATGCCAACAGAGTGCCTTCGACCAGGGCCAGGGGCCCGTGGGTCCGGGTATATTATGAAGCGTTTGGCGATCGAAAGTCGGCATCCGGCAGGGAAAAAACGCTGAAGGGCCTCAAGGACCGCCGGTTCATAGACCAGTTGGTTAGAACGTCCCGGTAGCACGGGGCAGATCGCCGGTTTGTGAGCTTGCCCTGAGCCTGTCGAAGGGAGTCTCGTCCGCCCCGCCAGATGTTCTGCTCTTTTCTTGGTCCCGAGCGAGTTATCGGCAACTGGAGGCCGGCTCTGTTCTGCCCGGCGTTGTGGGCCTGTCTATCGGTAGGGGTCGCTTACACGAATGGTCTGGGCTCTTGCAGGTCCCGTGGAGATGAGAGAGAAGGGCGTCTGAATCAGGTCCTCCAGACGGCGCACGTAATCCTGTGCTTCTTGTGGCAGCGCGTCAAAGTCGGTCAAACCGATGGTGCTGGTTTTCCAGCCGGGGGCTTCCTCGTAGACCGGCTTACAGGCTTCCAGAACGGACAGGTCCGTCGGGAATGCGCTCAGAAGCTTTCCCCTGTAGCGGTAGCCGGTGCAAATCGGAATGGGGTCGAAGGTGTCGAGCACGTCGAGCTTGGTCAAGGCGGCACTCTTCAGGCCATTGAGCCGCACGGCGTAACGCACGACGACGGCATCAAACCATCCGCAGCGCCGCGCCCTTCCGGTGGAGGCCCCAAACTCTTTTCCGATGCTTCTGAACTTTTCATCCAACTCCCCGTGCACCTCGCTGGGGAAGGGGCCCGAGCCGACCCGGGTGGTGTAAGCCTTGACGACCCCCAGCACGTGGTCCACCCGCCCGGGTCCAAAGCCCAGACCCGTGCAGGCGCCCCCGGCCGTTGCGCTGGAGGAGGTCACGAAGGGATAGGTGCCGTGGTCAATGTCGAGCAAGGTTCCCTGCGCACCTTCGCACAGGATGTTCTCACCCCGGGTCATCGCCTCGTCCACCAGCAGTGAGGTGTCTGCGATCCAGGGGCGCATCCGTTCGGTATAACGGGCAAAGGCCTCCAGAATCGGTTCTGCCCGCAACGGTTCCTGCTGGTAGAGTGCGCGGATGACCGTGTTGTAATGCTGCAGGTTCGCACGAAGTTTCTGATCAAAAAACTCGGGGTGGAGCAGGTCCGCGACGCGCAGACCCAATCTGGCCATCTTGTCGGTGTAGGCGGGGCCGATACCGCGGCAGGTGGTTCCGATTTTCCCGTCGCCCAGTGCGCTTTCGCTCCCCTTTTCCAGGGCCAGGTGATAAGGCATTATCAGATGGGCATTCTGGCTGATGTGAAAGCGCCCATTCAGATCGATGTTTCTTTTTTCAATGCCGCCGACTTCCTCAATCAGGGCCGCGGGGTCGATGACGACGCCGTTTCCGATGATGCAGCGTTTCTTTGGGTGCAGAATGCCCGATGGTATGAGATGCAGCACGAATTCACTGTCCCCGATGACCACCGTGTGGCCGGCATTGTGCCCCCCTTGGTAACGGGCCACGAGTCCGGCGTCCTCCGTGAGGATATCCACGATCTTTCCTTTGCCTTCATCACCCCATTGGGATCCGACAACCACTAGTGTCGCCACAGGTGACTCCTTTTCGTGCACAGTTGTGTGCTTTGCATCAATTCTGCCTGGATGTCCGATGAGACAGGGAATGACTCAGGACCGCAAGGTGCCTCTTCCGACCGCCCTTTGGGGATTTACAAACGGGCCACGCGAATATCGATAACGTTGGGTAGGGTGGCCATCTGGGCCAGAACGTCCTGCGCAACGGGGCTGTCGACATTGACAATGGAGATGGCCTTGCCGCCGGCTTCCTCCCGGCCGAACTGCATCCGGGCGATGTTGATGCCGGCATCCGCGAGCGCCCGCCCGATGCTGCCGATCACGCCGGGCTTGTCGTTGTTCCGAAAGATGAGCATCTCTCCTTCCGGGATGGCTTCGAGAAACATGCCGTCGACCATGACAATGCGGGGGTCCCGGTTGTTGAAGAGTGTCCCGGAGACTGAATTCTGGCCGTATTTCCCGCGAATCGTGACGGTAATCTTGTTCTGAAAATTGGGGCGTTCGTTAGAGCGAGTTTCGGAGATCTTGATCCCCCGGTCCTTTGCCAGAAAGGGAGCACTGACCAGATTCACGTCGGCAAAGTGTGAGAGGAACCCTTTCAGGATCGCTGCCGAGAGGGGCTCGCTGTTCAGTTCCGCCGTATCTCCGAAAAATTCCATGGCAATCTCATTGGTCCGACCGTCGGCCACCTGTCCCAGAAGGGATCCGATCTTTTCCGCGAGGGAGACGTGGGGTTGGATTTTTTCGAGTTCTTCCGGTGAGACGGCGGCCAGGTTCCTGGCATTCCGGGCGACGCCGGTCTTGAGATATTCGACCATCTGGTTTGCGACCATAACCGCGACGTTTATCTGCGCTTCGCTGGTGGATGCGCCGAGGTGCGGTGTTCCAACCACATTGGTTAGGGCGAGCAACGGATTGTCCTGGGGCGGCTCCTTCTCGAAAACGTCCAGGGCGGCACCGGCCACCTTTCCCGATTGCAGGGCCTCCAGAAGGTCGTCCTCTTTGATAATACCGCCCCGGGCACAGTTTACGAGGCGGACCCCATCTTTCATTCGGGCAATGGTGTCCGCGCGGAGGAGATGGCGAGTCTCCGGCGTCAGGGGTGTGTGGACCGTAATGATGTCGGACAGGGCATAGATCTCGTCCAGGGATACCAGTTTTAAGCCGAGGGAATGAGCCATGTCCTCCGTCATGTATGGATCATAGCCGATGACCTGCATCTCCAAGCCGCGGGCCCGTTTGGCCACGTTCTTGCCGATGTTGCCGAGCCCGACGATTCCGAGGGTCTTGCCGAGGAGTTCCGTGCCGGTGTATTTCTTTTTCTCCCACTTGTTTTCTTTGAGGCTGGCCGCGGCTTGCGGGATGTTGCGGCAGAGCGCCATGATCATAGAGAGGGTGTGCTCCGCCGTGGTCACGGTGTTCCCCCCCGGGGTGTTCATGACGACAACCCCTTTGCGGCTGGCCGCCAGGATATCCACGTTGTCCAGACCGGTGCCCGCCCGCCCGATTACTTTGAGGCGATCGGCTCTTTCGAGAAGTTCCGGGGTGATGGTCGTTCCGCTCCGGATGACCAGGCCATCATATTCCCCGATCATTACCGCCACCTCTTCGGGCGTCGTCGATGTCCTGGCATTCACTTCGAAACCGGCCTCGTCGAAAATCTTCACCCCCTCGGGCGCTAGATTGTCACTGATCAGTATTTTCATGGAACCCTTCCCCGTCGACTATCCCGTTTCTGTTATTTGTTTCCAAAAAGGATTTCTTCTGCAGCCCGTACGCCGGCACCCAGTTCCAAAGGATACCCGAAGGCCCGCAGACCTCGTTCCACCGCGGCCATGGCGGTAATGACATCCAGTGTATCGGCATAGCCCAGATGGGCCACCCGGAAAATCTTGCCCTTCAACTGTGCCTGCCCTCCGGCGACTGTCACGCCGTATTCTTCCCGAAGCTTCTTGGTAAAGGCCCCCCCGTCGATTCCTGCCGGGAGGTAGGCCCCCGTGACGGCATTGCTTGGGATGCCGACTGCCAAGAGCCGCAGTCCCAGTTGCCGCAGGGCTGTGCGGGTAGCGTCCGCGAGGCGCTCATGGCGGGCAAAGACATTCTGGAGGCCCTCTTCCCGCATCATCTCGAGCACCTTGCGCAGACCGATCACCATGGCCACCGGGCTGGTGAAGTTGGTCTGGCCGGCCTCGGCCTTGGCCTTCTCCTTTTTCAGGTTAAAATAGAACCGCGGGCATTTGGATGCTTCGTTGAAATGCCATGCTTTGTCGCTGACGCTGACAAAGGCTGCGCCGGGAGGGAGCATCAGGGCTTTCTGGGAGCCTGTCACGCAGACGTCGATCCCCCAGGCATCGACGGGAAGATCCATGACGCCGATGGCCGTAATGGCATCGACCACGAGGATCGTGTTGTCCCGCTTGCGAACGATGCTTGCAATCTCCTGAATGGGATGAACCGACGCCGAACAGGTTTCGCTGGCCTGAACGAAGACCGCTTTGATGGTCGGATCCTTCTTTAGTGCTGATTCAATGGCCTCCGGTTGAACGGACTCGCCCCAGGGGACATCGATATTGATCGGCGAAATGCCGTAGGCTTCACATATCTCCGCCCAGCGCTCACCGAATTTTCCGCCCCGGACGCAGATGGCGCGATCTCCAGGGGAGAGCAAATTGCTCACCGCTGCTTCCATCCCGCCCGTCCCGGATGCTGTCAGTATCATGACGGTGCTTTCGGTCTGAAAGAGCCATTTGAGTCCATCGAGCGCCTCCTTCATGATGGTTGCAAATTCGGGAGAACGATGATGGATGATTGGCTCCGACATGGCGGAGAGGACCTCCGGCGGCACGGGGGTCGGTCCGGGGGCCAGCAGATATCTCTTCTTCATGGCGCCTTCTTTCCTTTCAAAAAAATCTGATTCGGGAGACGGTGAGGAAGATCGAGCGGATCAGGCCCATTTTCGCGTGAAATACAAACGCAAAAGTGTCAAATATCACAGCGGAGAATTCGATGTCAAGGCAAAAAGATCGGGCCCCTTACTTGCAGCAGGCCTGTGAGAGGTTTCAGGGTGTCCGCGCCGCATAGGTTTTCGGTCAGGCTTGACTCAGGGGTTGGGCGATGTGGTGAAGAGGATCTTGCCGTCGGGTTGGACAATCCGGTGTATTTTTCGAGTTTTTCTGGCGGTCTTCTTGAAGTCCTGATAGTACTGCAACACTCGGTCCACGTATTTACGGGTTGCCGGGATGGGGGGAATGTCGCCGTAGGCGGCCACCCGGTTTTCCCCGGCGTGGTAGGCGGCAACGGCCAGCCGTGTGTCGTCAAAGCGTTCGTGGAGTATCTTCAGGTACCGTACGCCGCCATCTATGTTCTGGATGGGGTCAAAGCAGTCTTCCACTCCCATTCTCTCGGCGGTTTTCGGCATCAATTGCATGAGACCCAAGGCGCCGGCTTCGGATACCGCATAGGGATCAAAGTCCGATTCGGCCATAATGACCGCCCGGATAAGTTCCTGTTCGACGCCGTATTTCTCGGATGCGTCCGCGATCTCTCTTGTATAACGGATCAGACTCCAGGAGTAATCCCGGCGCGGGCGCTTCTGGGACCGGTAGTAGGAGACAAGCTTCATCCCCTCCTTTTCCATTGGGGTGTGGCTGATATGGACGGAGCCCTCCCCGTCTGCATAGACATAGAGTTCACCGTTCACCGTCCCGAAAGTGACAGCGATCAAGACGCATGAAAGCATTAGGCGTATCAACATCTATTCGACCCCGCCCTGGTTTTAGGGGCTGAACGCACAATCAATACCAACCTACCATATGGGAGTGGGTGGGTCAACATTTCCCGTGGGAAGGGCGATAAGTCACGAGCCCCCAAGGTAACGGCCCTTAAATGCCTGAATATTTTGTCAAAAAAGCACAAGATGCGTTGTTGACAGAAATTCGAAGCTCATTGTAACATGGAATGAAAGGTGCGTTCCGATCGTCGGCAACACAACTGTTTGATTTTCCCCTGGAATGTTTGGCCATGTCGCTCTGATCTCTCTCCTGCGTGGTTACCAAGGAGGGATCGGCAGGAGGACTCACGGCTCTTCCGAGACGGATCGAGCCTGTCGCACCGGAAATGGCAGCTTCAGCCCGGCTTTCCATTCCGTCGTCCCGGTTTGCGGCCTTGGATGGGTCGGCGGCGTTTGATGAATGGACGAAACCCGGATTCACTGCTGCTGCGATGAAGGAAACATAACGTGATGATGCGACCTCTCCTACTGATTCTGTGCTGCGTTCTTCTGGCAACGTCTGTCGCTCACGGGTTTCTATCGCCCTCAACACTCACAGATGAGTACAGCAGCGTGTCAGCCAGCGCGCCAGCCGATTCGGGGGCGCCGGGCCTTACGGGTTCCGCCCTCCCGGTGAAGCTCACACTGGATGAGCTCTACCGGCCGTCCGAAACGTTTGCGACGGTCGAGCCGATCGTCCAACCGCCGGCGGCGGCGGGACAACCCCCGTCTGAAAGCGCCCCCCCTCGTGTCATGCCCATCGCCGAACACCTGCAGTCTTTGCTGGAGGCGTATCCGGTTCTCTATCCCCTGGGGCTGCTGGTGCTTCTCTTTGCTCTGCTCCTGGTCACCGGTCGTTTGCTGTCATTTAGCATCCGTCGTTCGTTGAAACGGATTCCCTGGGAGGGGGTCCGGGAAGATCCTCTGGTTCAGGCGTGGGCCCAGGCAGGATTCTTTAGGAAATTCCACCTCAACGGTTATCTGGCGGACCTTCGTCGGTTGGCGGCGATCATCGAATCCAAAGAGAATCAGGGATATACGCGTAACCGGAACAAGTCCTATCACCGTCTCTGTGCGAAATATCGCGATCAGTTGAAAACGGTCAGCAGGGTGGATGAAGTGAAATTCATCATGGGCGCGCTGACGGTGGTGGGCAATGTAAATGTAGTGACGCCAGTGCTCGAATGCCGAGACCGGTTTCGGGACCATGCCGAGGTGAACGAATGGACAGCTCTGGTCCTGCTCAGCATTCGTGATGCGAAAATCCTCCGCTCCTTTCTCCCCTACATCTCCGATGCAGACCCGGCGCTCCAGGATACCCTGCGGCGTGTCTGCCGCTCCTTTGGGGATCTGGGCCTGAACATTCTGGTGAAAGAGCTCTATCGTCTGGAGAACGCCGAGCCGGCCATCAAGTTCGGGCTGCTCCACCTCCTCGGGGAACTCGGTGGCGAGAAGATCGTTCCGGTGATCGAGAAATTCCTGTTTCAGGGGAGTGAACAGGATTGCATGGCCGCAGCCGAAGCCATTGCACGGACCGGATCGGAGGCGGCCGTGCGGCCCCTGATTGAGGGGCTTTGCCAGAGCCCCTCCTCCCGGGTGCGGGCTCGGATCGCCGAGTGCCTGCGCCAGGTTCCGGCCGATCTAGCCCTCTCGGAGCTGAACAAGATTGTGAAACTCAGCCCCACCCATTATTTCAGAATCCGTGCCATCGAAGGTCTGGCCGCCCTCAATCCCGACCCCTGCCCGACGCTTTACACGGCCCTCTGGGATGAGCACCCCAAGGTGGAGGCGGCGGCAGCGCAAGCCCTGGTGAAGATCGGGGTGGTGGAAGAACGGCTGGGGCCCTATCTGCACGATTTCGATGAAGATACGGGCAGTTTCCTGACCCAGGTGGGGAAGGCAGGCGGTATTAAGCCATTTCTGGGCTACCTGAAGACGGCTGATCCGAAATCTCTCAAGCGGTTGGCGCGGCTCCTGGCAAGGATCGGAAACGCGGATGCCGTTCCACGGCTGATCGACCTCCTGGAGAGTACCGAGGATTGGACGGTTCAATCGCGTCTCATTCCGGCTCTGGCAGATCTGAAAGCCACGGAGGCGATTCCCCTGATTCTGCGTCACTTGAAGAGTCCTCACCATTGGGTGCGAAAGACGTCGATTGATGCCATGGGGAAACTGCTGACAACCAATTCAAGCCAGTTTGCCAAGAGCCTCCCGCTGTTGCATGAGGCGTTGGACGATGAGAATCCATGGACTCGGGCCAGTGCCGTGCGGGTGCTCACGTATCTGCAGGACAAGACCTGTATTCACAAACTCATGGAACTCCTGGACGATCCCCAGACAAGAGTCCGCTATGAGAGCATCCAGGCACTCAAGGAGTTTTACGCAGTTCAGGCGGAAGGTCGGCTGCTGGAGATGTTGGACGATACGAGACAGAAAGTGCGGTCCATGGCCGCCTCAGCCCTAGGGCAGTTCCGCAGTCATCGGGCGCTCCCGAAGTTCCTCGAGAGGTTCGACAAGGCAGGATCCATGTTCCGCCTGGCCATAATTGAAGCAGTCTATCGGGTGGAGCCGGCCGAATTGCCGTCGCTGATCCCCTTTTTGAATGGTGCGAATAGGCGAAACCTGAAAGTGGTGCGCGGGCTCAAGGAGATGGATTCCTGTGAACCGAAACGAATACTCGTTCCCCTGGCCAAGAAGGCGGACACTGAGATCCGATGTGAGGCGATTCGAGGCCTGGCGAACCAGGAGGGGTCCGAAATCGAAGAGCTCCTGAAGAGCTTCGTGCGGGATAGCGACGCAGCGGTTCGGGGCGCGGCAGTCGACGCGATAGCCCTGAGTGAAAACGGCACGATGTCGGAACTGCTCAGCGAACTGCGGGATGACCCGGAGGAGGCGGTCCGGATGCGGGTCATTCTAGCCCTCGGGTTGATCAAAAATCCAGACACCCTAACCTTTCTGCGAAATTCGCTGTACTATGAAAAGGAGGCGCGGGTTCGGGCCTATGCCATGTTGGCCCTGTTTCACTATGCGGAACCGCGGTTTCTGGAGTACTTTCTGGAGCAGTTCCGAGACCGGGAGGTGCGGAATCTGTTGAAAGGGATTATCGCGGACCGATCGGATCCGGTCTGCGCCCTGCTCATCGACAGAATCCCGCACGGCCGGCACGATGAGCTCAATATACTCCGGAACCACACCATGCAGAGCCTTGATGAGCATCTGGCGGAGCAGATTTCCGGCTCCCGCAACAAAGAGGATAAATTCAAGGCGATCATGATCGCCGAATTCCTGCGACGTGGAGAGCTGAAAACGGTTCTGCAGGACGCAGCCATCGAAGATCCCCTTCCGGAGATACGGGCACGGGCCCTGCGGGCCTTTTCGGAGATTGCCGATGTTTCCGAGGAGCGGGCTCTCATTCAACAGGCGCTGCTAGATCCGTCCCTGGAAGTCCAAACCATCGCCTCCCGCCTCCTGATCCACCTGAACGAGGAGACGGCGGAGCCGATCCCCACTCAGGACGAGTCGGCCGGTTGACGCAGCCTCCGCAGCAGTTTGCGGATCAGAATGAAAGCGATGCCTCCGAAAACGATGACCCGCGCCACGGTCCTCAGGGTCACCCCGAACACCGCCGTGTCCAGCACTTCCTGCAAACCCATGGTGGATCCTTTCTCCTCTCGATAGTCCGCGCCCCGGGGCGGCCGCCTCTTATTCGTCCTGCTTGGAAATCGATTGAATTTCGAAAACAGCGCCCCACATATGAAAGCTGGCGCGATCTTTCAGGACGCGACCACTGAAGCGGACCTTGAGTGCATCCTGCCGAAATTCAGGATCCAGATTGACCGGGTCGTAGCGTCGGCCGTTGGACGACACGATGCCGTAAAAGCCGCCCTCCACCGGGATGTATTGGATTGTTCCCTCTTCCCGGATGAGCTGGCCGTTGACTGAGCATGCCGCAAGGCAGGCCAGGATAGTGCCTGTAACCAACAGATGTTTCATGGATGTCTTGCTCCTCTCTCTGCGATGGATGGGTGTGGTGCCGCTGTCCTGCCGCCCGTCGTGATGTGGACCTACCGGACCCTTCTCCCGCTTCTTTCATCGAAGAGATGCAGGCTGTCCGCAGGTATTTTGAAGAAACCCAGATTGCCGGGCATCAGGGTTTCCCCGGGGGCGGCCCGACCCTTCACCTTGATGCCCCGCCACAAACCGTCTATCCAGGTATCGTTACCCGTCGGTTCGACCAGCAGGACCTCTGCCTGCAGGGTGCCTGTCTCTCTCCGGCTCACCACTTCCACATCGGCCGGGCGAACCCCCGCCACCACGTTCCCGTGATTTTCCGTACCGATGCCGGACTCAAAGCAATGAATATGGGGCAGCAGAGAACCGTCGATGACGTTCATGGGAGGGCTGCCGACGAATCCCGCGACGAATAGGGTGGCCGGTTGTGCGTAGATCTCTCCGGGCGGACCGCATTGTTCAATCCGGCCCTCATGGAGGACAGCGATCCGATCGGAGAGGGCCATGGCCTCTTCCTGATCGTGGGTGACGTAAACCGTGGTGGCCGGGAAGCGCTGGTGGAGTTCTTTGAGTTCCGCGCGCATTTCGATCCGAAGCCGCGCGTCCAGGTTCGACAGGGGCTCATCCATGAGAAAGACTCGGGGCCGTCGGATCAACGCCCGCCCCAAAGCCACGCGCTGGCGTTGTCCCCCGGAAAGCTCGCGGGGGAGCCTTCTCAGCAGCGGTTCTAGTCCAAGAACGGCCGCCACACGCTGAACCTTCCGCCGGATATCATCCGCGGCAACTTTCTTCACCTTCAGGGGGAAAGCCAGATTGTCGTAAACGCGCATGTGGGGATAGAGGGCATAGCTCTGAAAGACCATGGCCACGTCCCGATCGCCGGGAGGGAGGGCATTGACGTTCTCCCCGTCAAAGAAGACGGTGCCGGCGCTGACCGCCTCCAACCCCGCCAGCAGGTTCAGGATGGTCGATTTGCCGCAGCCGCTGGGCCCTACAAACGTGAAGAATTCCTTGTCCTCGATGGTGAGGTTCAGGTCCCGGACGACCGCTACGTCCTTGAACCTTTTTTGCACGTCCTGGAAGCGGATTTCTGCCATGATGAACTACCCCTTCACGGCGCCGGCCGTGAGTCCTTCAATGATCCGCCTCTGGAAGAGAAAGACGAGGCCCAGCAGCGGCAGCGTGACCACCACTGAAGCCGCGGCGATCTCCCCCCAGGGGACTTCGTGGAGACCGGGAAACAGCGCAATGCCGACCGGGATGGTTCGGGACGCCGGTGTGGCGGTGAAGGTCAATGCAAACAAAAACTCGTTCCATGAATAAATGAAGACCAGGATCGCCGTTGCGACGAGCCCGGGCGCGCCCAGGGGGAGCATGACCCTGCGAAACGACTGAAACGGCGTGCAGCCGTCGACGCGCGCCGCGGCGTAGAGTTCCCGGGGAATGCTTCGAAAGAAATGGGTCAGGACCCAGATCGTCAACGGCAGGGTGAAGCTGGTGTATGTGAGGATCAGGGCTAGCAGCGTGTCCCTCAGACCCAGGGTCCGGATGATGATATAGAGGGGGCTGACCGTTGCGATTGGGGGAAACATCGACCCGCAGAGGACCAGACCCAGGATCAGGCCCTTTCGCTTGACCGGCAGCCTGGCCAATGCAAAGGCCGCCAGAGACCCTACCGCCAGGGAGAGCACGGTGCACGCGGTGGCCACCAGGAGGCTGTTGCTGATGATCCTGAGAAAGGGGTGCCCTGCAAAGATGGCAGCGAAATGACCCAGTGTCGGGCGCGACGGAAGCAGGGGCGGCAGGGTTGTCAGCTCCGCCGTCGGTTTGAAGGCGGTGATGAGTTGCCACAGAAATGGTCCCAGGCAGTACAGAGAGAGCAGCAGTACGAGCGTGAAGAACCCGAGTCGTTTCATACGGCCACCCCCCGGAGTTGCCGGACGTACAGGAGGGTGATCACACCGACGAAAAAGAAGACGGTGACGGCAATGGCCGAGCCGTAGCCGAACTGAAGGGTCTGGAAGAGCACTTTGTATGCGTAGATCGAGAGGGTTTCCGTGGTGTTGGCCGGCCCCCCTCCGGTGAGCACATACACCGCATCGAAGACGCGGAAGGCATCGAGGGTTCGAAAGATCAACACCACCAGGACGACCGGCTTCAAGAGGGGCAGGGTGATGGCCCGGAAGGCCATCCAGCCGGTAGCGCCGTCGATCCGCGCGGCCTGGTAGAGCTCCGGGGGGATCGTCTGCAGACCGGCCATGAGCAGCAGCGCTACGAAGGGGGTGGTTTTCCAGACGTCCATGAAGATGGCGGCGTGGAGGGCCAGAGCGGGGGAGCCGAGCCAGTTTATCCGCAAGCCCAGCAGGTAGTTCAGAAGCCCGAAATCCGGGTTGTAGAGCCATTCCCACATCTTAGCCGAGACCACGGTCGGGATGGCCCACGGGATTAAGAGCACCGTTCGCATCAACCCCTTACCCCGAAATGCGCGGTGCAGCAGAACGGCCACCCCCAGTCCGAGCAGCAGTTCGGCGGCTACTGAGACCGCGGTGAAGTAGAGCGTGTTGCCGAAGGCGTTCCAGAATCGACTGTCCTGAATCAGAAAGGCGAAATTATCGAGGCCGACGAAGCGGGAAATGTCGAATATAAGCAGGCGGCGGTGCAGGCTGAGCCAGAGTACCGACAGACCGGGATAGAGCAGCACCGCCGCAAGGATCAGAAGCGCCGGGGCCAGAAAGGAAAAAACGGTTGCGCGCGAAGCCGAGCGACTTCGACTCATCAGCGTCTCCCGGGCCGGGCCCACCCCTGGCCTTCGATCTTCAGGATGAACTCCATCTGCCTTCTTGCGGAGCGGAGCGCTTCGACCGGTTCCTTGATGCCGGCCAGCACCGCAGAGAACTCCGGCTGCAGCACCTGGGAAAGCATCATGTAATAGGGGGTGACCGGCCGCGGCCGGGCCCGCTCAAAGACCTCATAGAGGTCTGCCATAAAAGGCTGCGCCGCCAGCAGCGCTTCATCCCGATAGAGGGCCTTTCGGGTCGGCTTGTAACCGATCGTCAGGGAGAGACGCTTTTGCGTCTCATAAGACGTCATGTACAGAATGAAACGCTCGGCCTCCCGGGGGTGCCGGCCATAGCGGTTGATGCCCAACTGCCACCCGCCAAGGGTGGAGGCCGAGCGATGGCCGGGCGCAGCCGGAAGGGCCGAGAGGCCCACCTTGCCCTTCACTGCCGAGCCGTCCCGTTGGAACAGGTTCCAGGCATAGGGCCAATTGCGCATGAAGACGGCCCCTCCCTTGCCGAAGATATGGCGGGTCGGCTCTTCCGTGGCGGTGGTCACAAACGCCGGTGTGACGCCGTAGGTGTCAATGAGATCCCTCATGAAGGACAGTGCGCGGCGGTTCTCTGCACTGTCTATAACGACCCGGTTCTCCTGCAGGACATCACCGCCGTGGCTCCAGAGGTATTCCAGGACATCACAGATCAGCCCTTCGTACTGTTTGCCCTGCCAGAGGAACCCGTAGAGTCCGGGCTCTGAGGCGGTGATCACCGATGCGCTGTGGACCAGTTCCTGCCAATGCTTCGGCGGGGTGAAGCCGTATTTGTCAAGCAGGTCCTTACGATAGTAGAGAACGCCGGCGTCGATGTACCACGGAACGGCATAGACCCTCCCCGCTTGGGTGACGGCCTCCAGGGGGCCGGAGAAGAACGCCTCCCGGCTCTGAGGCGGTAGCAGGTGGGTGATGTCCTGTAGCCATCCCGCCCTTGCAAACTCCGGCACCCAGATGACATCCATGGCAAGTACATCGAAATCCCCCGATTTGCCCTCCAGGTTGATCACGTAGAACTGGTGCTGTTCGTCGGTGGCCGAGGGCAG
>CALZGC010000005.1 GCA_945786985.1 uncultured Nitrospirota bacterium
ACCGACCCCGCGGGTGCGAGGTTGCCCTTGAGCACGGCAATGCCTCCCTCCCGGTGATAGGCTTTCTTCAGGGGCCGAATCACGTCGTCCCCCTCCACCGTTGCGTTGCGGGCGATCTTGACAAGATCGTCGCCACTGACCGTCATGGCGTGTTTGAGCATTCGGGAGAGCCGCTTCAGCACCGCAGGAATCCCACCCGCGTATTCCACATCCTCCATGAAATGATCGCCCGCGGGCTCCAGGCTCGTCAGGTGAGGGGTCTTGCGGCTGATACGGTCAAACAGATCCAGGGGCAGGTCAATCCCTGCGTCGTGTCCAATGGCGGGGATGTGCAGGGCCGTGTTGGTCGATCCGCCGAGGGCCATATCCACCCGAATCGCATTTTCAAAGGCATTGCGGGTCATGATGTCCCGGGGCCGGATGTTCTCCCGGATGAGATCGACGATGCGCACGCCGCTGTCAAAGGCGATTCGCCGCTTCCGGGCCGAAACGGCCAGGCTGGTGGCGCAGCCGGGCAGGGACAGCCCCAGGGTTTCGGTGACGCAGGCCATGGTGTTGGCCGTGTAGAGTCCCTGACAGGCACCGGGGCCCGGACACGCTTCCATCTCCAGACACTCCTGCTCCTTGGGGCCCACCGACTTGTTTCGTACCTTGCCGATGGTTTCATAGGCATCGCGCACGAAGGAGCGGCGCTTCAGTTTGTAATGGCCCGTCATCATGGGACCGGCCGTCACCACAATGGCCGGAATGTTGAGGCGACCGGCGGCCATCAGCATCCCGGGAGTGATCTTATCGCAGTTGGTCAGCAGCACCAGACCGTCCAGGCAGTGGGCCAGGGCGACCGACTCGATCATGTCCGCGATGAGTTCACGCGAGGGCAGCGAGTAATGCATGCCCCGATGACCCATGGCCATGCCGTCACAGATCCCCGGCACGCCGAATAAGAAGGCTTGGCCCCCGCCGGTATGCACCCCCTTTTCAATGAACCGCTCCAGATCCCGCATGCCGATATGACCCGGAATGAGGTCGGTGAAGCTGCTGGCCACCCCGATGAAGGGGCTGGCGAGGCCCGCTCGGGTGACGCCGGTGGCATGGAGCAGGGCCCGGTGGGGAATCCGCTCCACGCCTTTCTTGATGGTGTCGCTGCGCATCTTCTTTCGTTCAGTCACAATCTCCTCCGGAGCAAATAGGTCTTTTCACACGGCGCTCAAAGCGTGCTTGCGGCATCGTCCGGAATTTTAACGAATCGCTCCGCTCCCGGTCAAGCAATAAAACCGAGGGTTCGGCCAACCCGAGTGATATCGCCCTCCCGAAGGGTCCAACGGACGAGATCCTGTTCGAATAGCAGAATCACCGTAGATCCGAGTTCGAAGCAGCCCAACTCCTCGCCCCGTGCCACGCCAATGCCGCCGGGGTAGCTCCGCTGAAATGGGCCTTTGCGGAAGCGGGCCCGGGGGATCTCGTCAAAGGCAATCCGGATCCGGCCGACGTTGGTGGCGCCCACGAGCACCATGGCCGCAAGACCGGCGGGGGTCCTGAGGAAGAGAACGATCCGCTCATTGCCAATGAAAAGATCCCGAATGCGGTTCAGCGAGAAGCGATTGACCGGATAGAGGTGGCCCGGCAGATATTGCAGGGCCTCGACGCTCCCCGTTAACGGCATATGGATGCGATGGTAGTCGGCGGGCGACAGGTAGAGGGTACAGGCCGTGCCGTGCGCGAAGAGTGTGGCGCGCTGCGCGTCGCCGAGCAGTTCGCTCACGGCAAAGCGCCACCCCTTGGCCTGCAGGAGTTTGCCCTCTTCGATGGTGCCCACCTGCATGACCCGGCCGTCCACCGGGCAGAGAATGCTTTTCGGATCCGGATCGAGGGGCCGGGTGCCGGGCTTGAGCTTGCGGGTGAAAAAATCCTGCAACGTTCGGTACTCGTAGGGCGCACACGCTGCCTCCTCGAAGTTCACATCAAAGAGTTTGCCATAGACGCGAAGAAACTTCTCATTGAGCGGGACAGGGAGCGGCACCCGGGCCAGACGTCCGGTCAACCGAGAGAGAAGCCTTTTGGGGAGAAGTTTCAGCAGGGCAAGGAGGAGTTGATCCACACCGTCCACCGGAAACGTGAGAGAAAGCCGCACCGCCGCCGTCCGGGGGTGTGTCTGCACAGCGCGCGGCGCAGGTCAGACTCGGGCGGGCGGTCTCAGGACTTGTCCTTGGACTTTCTGCCCTTGCCCATGACTTTCTTGAGAATACCGCCCTTCTCCTTTTGCGCATCCTCCTCGATGTCCGCAGCCGGGGTACTGACCTTGCGGTCCAGGTATTCGATCATGGCCATGGGCGCGCCGTCGCCCGGTCGTATCCGGGTTCGCACAATCCGGGTGTATCCCCCGTTGCGTTCCTGAAACCGTGGGGCCAGCTCCTCAAAGAGCTTCTTCACCAGATCCAGGTCCCGCAGAGTCCCGAAGGCCTGCCGTCGGGCGGCCAGACTCCCCTTCTTCCCCAAGGTGATCAGCTTCTCGGCCAGCCGACGGAGCTCCTTGGCCTTGGGCAGGGTCGTTTCAATCGCTTCATGGCGGATCAGGGATATGGCCAGATTTTTGAGCAGGGCCGTCCGGTGACTGGGTGTCCGTCCCAGGGCCCTTCCGGCGATCCTGTGGCGCATGTCATGGTCCTTTCAGTTGGGGTGAGGTCCGCCGGCTAGGCGCTTTCTTCGGTTTCCTTTTCCGCTGGGATAATGCCGGGGTCGATCTTCATGCCCAGGGAGAGTCCCATTTCGTGGAGCAGCTCCTTGATCTCGTTGAGGGACTTGCGCCCGAAATTCTTGGTGCGCAGCATCTCGGAATCGGTCTTCTGCACCAGCTCCCCGATGGTCTTGATCTCGGCCTTCTTCAGACAGTTGTAGGAGCGAACCGACAGCTCCAGCTCCTCCACGCTCTTGCCGAGAAAGGAGCGCAAATTGTCGTCCTGTTCATCCGTTGCGGGCTCCGCCTCGGGGGCGTCTTCTTCAAAATTGATGAAGATGGTCATATAATCCTTGAGGATCTTGGCCGAGTAGGCGACGGCATCATCGGGCCGGATCGTGCCATCCGTCCAGACTTCGATGACCAGCTTGTCGTAGTCCGTGGCGTGCCCGACGCGCGCGTCCTCCACCGACGTGTTCACCTTCTGAATGGGGCTGAAGATCGAATCCACCGGAATGACGCCGATGGTTTTTCGCCGTTCCAGATCTTCACTGGCCGGTACGTAACCTCTTCCCATCCGAACTTCCATTTCCATGTCGAGCTTTCCGCCCTTTTCCAGGGTGGCGATGTGATGGTCGGGATTGATGATCTCCAGATCCGAGTCACATTCGATTTGCGCCGCCTTCACCTCTCCTTGACGGCTCGCCTTGAGGTTGAGAATCTTATGCTTGTCCGTCTCCATCCGAAAGGCGATTCCCTTGAGATTGAGGATGATCTCGGCCACATCCTCCTTCACTCCGGGGATGGTGGAAAACTCGTGCAGAACATTCTCTATCTTCACCGAAGTGATGGCTCCCCCTTCGATGTGGGACAGAAGAATCCGCCGCAAAGAATTCCCGATGGTCGTCCCGAAACCGCGTTCAAAGGGCTGCGCGAAGAACTTGCCATAGGTCTCGGTCAAGGTCTCGGGTTCAAAATTCAGTTTCTTGGGCCGTTGAAAGACCTTCAGCTTCATTGTCATTAAATCAACCTCCCTGAATGGTTGAGAAGCCCTGAAGCGTCAACACTTCTACTTGGAGTACAACTCAACAATCAACTGCTCCCGCACCGGAAGCGCAATCTCTTCACGAGTCGGGCGGGCTTTCACCACCCCTTCCATATCCTTCTGGTTCACTTCAATCCACGGCGGCACGCCCTTGCGCTCAACCGCGGAGAAGCAGGTCTGAATCCGATCGACTTTCTTGCTCCGGGGGCGCACAGTGACCACGTCACCGGGACGCACCTGATAGGAGGGAATATCGACCTTCCGGCCGTTCACCTGAATATGACCGTGGCGGACAAAGTGGCGCGCCTCACTGCGGGAGTCCCCCAGTGACAGCCGGAACACGACATTGTCCAGCCGGGACTCCAGGATGGCCAGCAGGTTTTCGCCCGTGACCCCCTTGCGCCGGTCCGCCTCGAAAAAATAGGTCCGAAACTGTTTCTCCTGTACACCGTAAATCCGGCGGACCTTCTGCTTCTCCCGAAGCTGCACACCGTAGTCCGAAATCTTCGTACGCCGCTGGCCGTGCTGACCCGGCGCATAGGCCCTCCGTTCGACCCCGCACTTGTCCTTGAAGCACCGCTCGCCCTTCAGAAAAAGCTTCTCCCCTTCCCGACGACAAAGCCGGCAGACCGATCCCCTATACCTTGCCAATGCACACCTCCTGTATGTTTCGACGTCTTCCCATCTGTCGCGTCAACTCCCCGAACCTCAGACCCTGCGCCGCTTGGGCGGCCGGCAGCCGTTGTGGGGAATGGGGGTAACATCCTTGATCATGGTAATTTCCAAGCCCGACGCCTGAAGCGAGCGGATGGCCGATTCACGACCGATGCCGGGGCCCTTGACGAGCACTTCCACTTTGCGCACGCCGTGCTCCATGGCCTTGTTGGCGGCATCCGCCGCGGCTAGCTGGGCCGCAAAGGGGGTGCTCTTGCGGCTTCCCTTGAACCCCTGTCCACCCGCCGTGGCCCACGCGATCACGTTGCCGCTCGTATCGGTGATACTGATAATCGTATTGTTGAAGGTGGCCTTGATATGGGCCACCGCATTCTGGATATTCTTCTTCTCTTTCTTCTTCCGGGTCGTCTTTTTCTTCGGGTCGGCCATAGAGTCCCCCGCCTTCGATTTGTATCCCGCCCTGACGGCACCGCTGTACCACCTCGACAGAAGCGATTACTTCCCTTTGATTGACTTCTTGCCCTTGATGGCGACGCCGCGCCGCGGGCCCTTACGTGTGCGGGCATTGGTGTGGGTCCGCTGCCCCCGAACGGGAAGGCCCCGTCGGTGGCGCAGACCCCGATAGACCCCCAGGTCCATGAGCCGCTTGATGCTCATGGAGACCTCCTTGCGCAGATCGCCTTCCACCCGATAATCGGCAATGATCACATCTCGAATGGTTCCGATCTGATCGCTCGTGAGGTCTTTCACCCGAAGGGTCGGATCCACACCGGTCCTCTCCAGGATCTTTCTGGAACGGGACCGGCCCACCCCGTAAATGTACGTAAGACCGATCTCCACACGTTTGCTGTCCGGAACGTCCACTCCTGCTATTCTCGCCAACGCCTCTCTCCTTGCATCGGTGCCGCCCTGGCGGTCTAGCCCTGCCGCTGCTTGTGCCGCGGATTGACGCAGATCACACGGACCACACCTTTGCGTTTGATGATTTTACACCTGTCGCACAGCTTTCGAACCGATGTTCTCACCTTCATCTCACGATTCCTCTATTGCGCCTCTGGCCGACAGAAGCCGCTTCGGCCCAGCGGATCGCACCTATTTATGCCGGTAGGTGATGCGACCACGTGTCAGATCGTAGGGAGACAACTCCACCTTCACCTTATCGCCCGGGAGAATCTTGATATAGTGCAGCCGCATCTTGCCGGAGATATGGGCCAGCACTTTGTGTCCGTTCTCCAGTTCCACCCGGAACATGGCGTTGGGCAGCGGCTCCAGCACCGTTCCCTCAACTTCGATGGCATCTTCCTTCGCCATAAAACCCTTTCCCTTTCACCCGACGGGGCAGCTACGCCGCCTGACTCAAAATCCGCGTCCCCGTCTCCAGGATGGCCACGGAGTGTTCAAAATGGGCGGATAGACTCCCGTCGGCCGTCACCGTCGTCCAATTGTCCGCCAGAATCTTCACGTCCCAGTCTCCCATGTTGACCATGGGCTCAATGGCCAGGACCATCCCCGCCTTCAGTCGCGGGCCCTGGTGGGGTTTGCCGAAGTTGGGCACCTGGGGCTCCTCGTGCAGGTTCCGCCCAATCCCGTGCCCCACAAAGGCTCGCACCACCGAAAAGGAATTGGCTTCCACGAATTCCTGGACGGCGGCGGAAATATCATAAAGACGGTGGTT
Organism: uncultured Nitrospirota bacterium; assembly: GCA_945786985.1. Taxonomy (GTDB): domain Bacteria; phylum CG2-30-53-67; class CG2-30-53-67; order CG2-30-53-67; family CG2-30-53-67; genus CALZGC01. Next base: position 6,070 of record CALZGC010000005.1, read on the forward strand.
CACCGTCGCCTTCTCGATGCCCAGGTACAGGGCCCGCTCGGTCACGTCGATCAGTCGCTCCGCTCCCTCGGACACGGCACCGACCCGGTAGGTCTTGGCAGCGTCTCCGTAAAAGCCGTCCAGCACCACGCCCACGTCGATGCTGATCAGGTCGCCCGTTTTCAGGCACTGCGTAGAGGGGATCCCGTGGACCACCGCCTCATTGACGGAGGTGCACAGTGTTGCCGGGTATCCCCGATATCCCTTGAAGGCCGGCACGGCCCGCTGTTTTCGGATGTACTCCTCGGCCCTGCGGTCCAGCTCAAGCGTCGTAATCCCGGGCTGAATCCATTCACCCAACATCTCCAGGAGGCGGGCGACGATCTGGTTGGCACGATACATCGTCTCCACCTCATCCGGATGCTTCAACACGATCATCCGTGGTTCTCTATCACGGCGCAGATGTGCGCAAAGATCTCGTCAATGCTGCCGGTCCCTTCGACCTCCTTCAGGGCGCCGTCCTTGCGGTAGTAAGCGATCAGGGGCTCCGTCTGCTGGTTGTAGACGGTCAACCGATTCTGGATGGTCGCCTCCTGGTCGTCATCCCGTTGAATCAGCGGTCCGCCGCACTGATCGCAGATCCCCTCGGCTTTGGGCTTCTTGTAGAGGATATGAAAACCGGCCCCGCACTCTTTACAGGTCCGCCTTCCCGTCAGGCGTTGAATCAATTCGTCGTTGGCCACCACGATGGAGACAACCCGATCGATGGACTGGCCCATCTCGTGGAGGGCTGTCTTGAGCGCATCGGCCTGGGGTACGGTCCTGGGAAAACCGTCCAGAATATAGCCCTTGGCGCAGTCGCTCTCCTGCAGCCGGTCCCGGATGATGCCGACGACGATATCATCGGTGACGAGTTCACCCTTGTCCATATAAGCCTTGGCCTTGAGTCCCATGGGAGTCCGGTTCTTCACCGCCTCCCGCAGTATATCCCCCGTCGAAATCTGCGGGACCGAATACTTGGCCACCAGCTTCTTGGCCTGTGTCCCCTTGCCCGCACCCGGAGGTCCCAACAGAATCAATCGCATCGTTTCATTCCGTCCTTTTGACTGCCCGGCACCGCCAGGCGATTGTCACCGGCCCCGGCGGTCCCGGAGACGCCCTTTCTTCAGAAACCCGTCGTAGTGGCGCTGCAGCAGATGGGACTCCATCTGTCGGAGCGTGTCGAGGGCCACGCCCACGACGATCAGCAGCGAGGTCCCCCCGAAGTAAAACGGGATATTCAGCTTCTGAATGAGAAACATGGGCAGGACGCAGACCGCCGAAAGATAAATGGCTCCCACAAAGGTAATCCGGGACAACACCGTGTCGAGGTAATCGGAGGTGTTCTTGCCGGGGCGAATCCCCGGGATGAACCCCCCGTGCTTCTTCATGTTCTCAGCCACGTCCACCGGATTAAACATGATGGCCGTATAGAAAAAACAGAAAAAGATAATGAATCCCACAAAAACAAGATTGTAAACGATCGTCCCGGGGTTCAGGCTTGCCGCCACCGTCTGCATCCAGGGATGGTCGATCACCTGGGCAATGGTGGCCGGAAAGAGAATAATGGAGGAGGCAAAGATGGGGGGAATCACTCCCGCAGTGTTGATTTTCAGGGGGATATGGGTGCTGCTGCCCCCCACCGTCTTGCGGCCGACCATTCGTTTCGCATATTGCACGGGTACCTTGCGGAATCCGTTTTCCATGAAGATGATTGCCCCGATCACCGACACCACGATCACCAGAATGACCAGCACCACGTAGGGCTGCATGATCCCGGCCCGAACCATGCTGGCCGTCTGCGCTAGGGCCGCCGGCAGTGCCGCCACGATCCCGGCAAAGATAATCAGTGAAATGCCGTTGCCGATCCCCTTCTCGGTAATCTGTTCGCCAAGCCACATGATGAAAGCCGTCCCTGCAACCAGCGTGATCACCGTGAAGAGAATGAAACCACCCCCCGGATGGATCACAATGGCCGCCCCGCTGGGGCTGGTCGTTCCCTGCAGGCCGATCGCGATACCCGCCCCCTGGATGATGCTGAGCACGATGGTGCCATACCGTGTGTACTGCGTGATCTTCTTCTGCCCCGCGGCGCCTTCCTTCTTGAGCTGCTCCAGGGTCGGCACCACCGCCGTCATCAGCTGCAGAATAATGGATGCGCTGATGTACGGCATAATCCCCAGGGCAAAGACGGTCATCCGGCTCAGAGCACCACCGGAAAACATGCTGACGAAGCCGAGGATGCCGCTCTGCTGGGCCTGGAAAAACTCTGCAAGCGCCTTGGCGTCTATTCCTGGAATCGGAACGTGGCAGCCGATGCGGTAGATCGCCAGAAAACCCAGCGTAAAAAGAATCCGCCGCTTGAGTTCGGGAACCTTGAAAATGTTCTGGAGACTCTCGAGCAACCCGTTCTCCTCCTAGTTCGGGGATACAATTTCTATGTCGCCGCCCGCGGCGCGGATCTTCTCGACGGCCCTGCTGCTGAACTTGTGCGCCTTTACCCGGAGGGGCCGCTCGATCTCGCCCTTGGCCAGCACTTTGAGACCGGCACCCATCCGCTTGATCATGCCCCGGTTGCGCAGGATGTCGGGATCGACTTCGTCGACGCCCTCGAGGCGGTTGAGCTGATCCAGATTGACAATGGCGTATTCCTTGCGGAAGATGTTCGTAAAACCCCGCTTGGGAAGGCGCCGCTGCAACGGCATCTGGCCGCCTTCGAAACCGGCTCTCGTGCCGCCGCCGGAGCGGGAATTCTGTCCCTTGTGCCCCCGCGTGGAGGTCCCGCCGTGTCCGGAGGCATTGCCACGCCCCACTCGTTTGCGTTTCTTCCTGGAGCCTTCTGCAGGCTTGAGATCGTGTAACCGCATGGTCTGTCCTTTTCAAACAACTGGGGCCGGGATGCCCGGGTCAGTCCCCGGAGACCGGCTCCACATCCACAATATGGGGGATCTTGTTCACCATTCCCCGGACCTCCGGGGTGTCCTTCAAAATCACCCATTGGGAGGTTCTCTTCAAGCCGAGTCCCGCAATGATCTTCTTGTGCTTCCCCGGCTTCCCGATGGCGCTTCGTTTCAGTGTAATCTTCAGCTGTCCCATGTCTGTCCTGCCCCCGGCCCCGCCGATGTCACGCGGAGAGTTCTTCGACGGTCTTGCCCCTGAGTTTTGCGATATGCTCAATATCCCGCAGGCGAACCAGTCCATCCATGGCGGCTCGCACGGCGTTGTGGGGATTGCTGGAGCCGATGCATTTCGTCAACACATCCTGGACCCCCGCCACTTCGAGCACCGCCCGGACCCCGCCGCCGGCGATGAGACCCGTGCCCTCGGAGGCCGGTTTGAGCACCACCCGTCCGGCCCCGTAGCGGCCGATCACCTGATGGGGAATCGTCTTGCCCTGCAGGGCGACCTTGGTCATCCGCTTCTTGGCCAGTTCGATCCCTTTGCGGATGGCCTCGGGCACCTGGTTGGCCTTGCCCTTGCCGAACCCGACGCGGCCTTTGCCGTCGCCCACCACCACAAGGGCAGTGAAGCTGAAGCGCCGTCCGCCTTTGACCACTTTGGCCACGCGGTTGATGTACACGATTTTGTCGATCAGTTCACCGGCTTGATCGTTTCTCTTGTCCAATCGGATTCCTCCCCGTCACGCTGGTATGCCACCCGCGCCTTACAGCTTGAGCCCGGCCTCCCGGGCTGCTTCGGCGATGGCTTTGACCCGGCCGTGATACTTGTACCCGCCCCGGTCAAATACGACTTCTCCTATTCCCTTGTCCTTCGACTTCTTCGCAATCTCCTGTCCGGCCCACTGGGAAGCGGGGATGCGCCCTTTGTCCTTGGCGCGCTCCCTGAAGTCCTTGCTCTGCGTCGACACGCTGGCCAGGGTCACCGAGTGGACATCGTCGATGACCTGCACATAAATATGTTTGGCACTCCTGAAAACGGAGAGCCGGGGTCGCTCGGGTGTTCCCGCGATTTGTTTGCGCACCCGCCTGTGGCGCGCCACTCTGGATGCTCTTTTGGTTTTTTGTGCCACGGACTTTTACTCCTCCATACCCTATTTGCTCGACTTGCCGGCCTTGCGCACGATCCGTTCTTCGGCGTACTTGATTCCCTTGCCCTTGTACGGTTCGGGCGGCCGGAGCGACCGGATATCGGCTGCCGCCTGCCCGATGAGTTCCTTGTCGATGCCGCTCAGCGTAATCGTGGTATTCTTTTCGACGGACGCCTCCACGCCGTCCCGCAGCGGAAACTGAACGGGATTGGAGTAGCCCAGATTTAGCTCCAACGACCGTCCCTGTACCTTGGCCCGGTAGCCCACGCCATTGATCTCCAGGACCCGCGAAAACCCCGTCGAAACACCCTGCACCATATTGGCGATAAGGTTGCGCACCAGCCCGTGGAAAGAGCGGTGCCGCTTGGAATCGGAAGGACGGTTCACCCGGATCTCGCCGTCACGGACCTCGACCAGGATCTCCGGCGGCAGCGAGCGGCGCAGCGTCCCCTTGGGCCCCTTGACCTCCACCACGGCATTCTTGTAAACGGCGCTGACCCCCTGGGGGAGACTCACCGGCTGTTTTCCAATTCTTGACATCACCATCTCCTCGTCGATGGATCGGGGACGGGGGACCGGCATTTGCGGTCCAACTACCAGATCGCGCAGAGCACCTCACCGCCTACATGCTCTTTGCGGCACTGCCTGTCGGTGAGTACGCCCCGGGGTGTGGACAGAATGGCCACCCCCAGTCCGTTGCGAATCCGCGGAATCTCGCCCACACCGACATAGACCCTAAGACCCGGCTTGCTGATGCGCTTGATCCCGTGAATCACGCTCTCACCATTCTCGGGCTTCTTGAGCACAATGCGAATGATTCCCTGACGACTGTTCTTAAGAACCTTGTAGTTCTTGACAAACCCCTCCTCCTTCAGAATCTTCGCGATGGAAACCTTCATCCCTGAAGCAGGAATATCGACCTCGTCCTTGCGTGCCTGCACTCCATTGCGAATCCGCGTCAGCAGATCGGCGATCGGGTCCGTCATCGACATACATTGACTCCTCTAGGTAACCGTTGTCCCCCAGCCCGTCTTACCAGCTGGACTTGGCCACGCCGGGGATATCCCCCCGCAGGGACAACTGTCTGAAGCAAATACGGCAGATTTCAAAGCGGCGCATATAGCCCCGGGGGCGGCCGCAGAGCCTGCAGCGGTTGTACTGCCGCACCTTGAATTTCGGTTTGCGCCGCTGTTTTTCAATTAAAGATGTCTTGGCCAAAAGCGGTCCTCCCTGGATGCACCGAAAGGGGGCATCTAATTCCGAAAGGGCATGTTGAACCCTGCCAGCAGGGCCTTTGCCTCTTCATCGGTTTTCGCTGTGGTGGCGAGCACAATATCCATGCCGTGGATCTTCTCGATCATGTCGTAGTTGATTTCCGGAAAGATGATCTGCTCCACAAGCCCCATCGCGTAATTGCCCCGTCCGTCGAAGGACTTGCCCGACACCCCCCGGAAGTCGCGGATACGGGGCAGCGCAGAATTGATCAATCGGTCCAGAAACTCGTACATCATCCGCTTTCGCAGCGTTACCTTGCAGCCCACGGGCATCCCTTCCCGGAGTTTGAAGTTGGCGATCGATTTCCGGGCCGCCGTCACCACGGGCTGCTGACCGGTGATCATCCGCAGCTCATCCACGGCGGAGTCAAGCAGTTTGGGGTTCTGAATGGCTTCGCCCATACCGACATTCACCACGATCTTGGTGAGGCGCGGCACCTCCATCTTGCTGGAGTAGTTGAACTGCTTCATCAATGCCGGTGCAATTTCTTTTGCGTATACTTCCTTCAGCCTTACCATGAGCTCATCTCCGCACGTTCAGCCTACACCTTGTCCAGGGGCTCACTGCACTTGGCACAGGCGCGCACCTTTTTGTTGTCCAGCACCTGACGGCGAACCCTCACGGGGGCCTTGCATTTGCCGCACACGGGCATGACGTTGGACAGGTGCAGGGTGCCTTCCTTCTCGATAATGCCGCCCTGCTGGTTCTGCTCGTTGGGCCGCGTGTGGCGCTTGATGAGATTGATCTTCTCCACCAGCACTCGGTCCCGCTGCGGGAAAACCGCCAGGACTTTGCCCTGTTTGCCTTTTTCCCGGCCGGCCATGACCTGAACCAGATCGTTCTTTTTGACGTGTCTCGCTGATTTCATCATGAATCTTACCCCTGAATGTCTCCCTGACCTGCAGCTGCAGGCCGCCCTACAGCACTTCGGGGGCGAGGGACACAATCCGCATGAAATTTTTTCGTCGAAGCTCCCGGGTCACCGGCCCGAAAATTCGGGTGCCCACGGGCTCCATCTGCGGGTTGATGATGACGGCGGCGTTCTCATCGAAACGAATCGACGAGCCGTCTTTGCGATTCAAGGCCTTCTTCGTCCGGACGATCACGGCCCGCACCACCGATCCCTTCTTGATCGCACCCCGGGGCATGGCCTCTTTCACGGCCGCCACAATGATGTCCCCAACGCCCGCATAGCGGACCCGGGACCCGCCGAGAACCCGGATACACATGAGCTCTTTGGCCCCTGAATTGTCTGCAACTTTCAATACACTCTGCGGTTGAATCATCGTTTATCCCCTGCCCATCCAAAAGCCCCATGGCGGAAATCGCTTACTTGGCCCGCTCGACGATCTGAACCACCCGGAATTTCTTGTCCCGGCTCACGGGCCGGCACTCCATAATCCTGACCGTATCGCCCACGTGACATTCGTTGCGTTCATCATGGGCCTTGTAGCGGCGCGTCTTCCTCAGTGTCTTGTGATAAAGCGCATGGCGCATCGAACGCTGGACCGCCACCACAACGGTCTTCTCCATCTTGTCGCCGACGACCATCCCTTGCAGCATCTTCTTCAACCCTGTCTTTTTTTCCGTCATGATTGCGTGCTCCCCGCCTTCTCCTGGCGAATGGTCTGGATCCGGGCAATGTCTCGCCGCAGGTCCCGGATTCGGGCCGTATTGCTCAGCTGCCCCGTCTCCTTCTGGAAACGCAGGTTCAACAGCTCCGCCGTCAGCTCGCCTTCCTTCGCAGCCATTTCTTCCAGGCTCAGCTCTCGGATCTGACTCGCTTTCATCGTTTATTGGCCTCCGTGCTTGCTGAGGAACCGGGTTTTGAACGGAAGCTTGTGCGCGGCCAGCCGCATGGCACTCCGGGCAACATCAATGGGAACCCCCTCCATCTCGTAGAGGATCCGGCCCGGTTTGATGACCGCCACGTGCCCCTCGGGCGAGCCCTTCCCCTTTCCCATCCGGGTTTCCGCCGGCTTCTTGGTCACGGGCTTGTCGGGAAAGACCCGGATCCAGATTTTCCCCCCGCGCTTGACATGGCGCGTGATGGCGATTCGGGCCGCTTCGATCTGGCGGCTGGTCATATACCCCGGTTCGAGTGCCTGCAGGGCATACTCCCCGAAGTCGATGGCGGTGCCGCCTTTTGCGTTGCCCCGGATCCGGCCCTTCTGCCGCTTTCGGTATTTCTCCTTCTTGGGCATTAACATAATGGATTGACTCCCTCAGGATCCGGTCACTGCAGCGGGCTGTCTGCGCGCCGCTGTTTGTCCGGATTGAGAATCTCGTCCTTGAAGACCCAGACCTTCACACCGATCAGGCCATAGGTGGTCAACGCCTCGGCCAGGCCGTAGTCGATGTCCGCCCGCAGGGTGTGTAGCGGTACCCGGCCCTCCCGATACCATTCCGTCCGTGCCATTTCCGCGCCCGCCAACCGTCCGGAACACTGAATCTTGATCCCCTTGGCGCCGAAGCGCAGGGCGCTCATGACACTTTTTTTCATGGCTCGCCGAAAGGCCACCCGTCGTTCCAACTGGAGCGCTACGTTTTCGGCGATGAGCTGAGCCTCCATCTCGGCTTTTCGGATCTCGCGGATATTGAGATAGATGTTCTTGTTGATCATCTTCTGAAGGTCGTTCTTAAGCTTGTCGATCTCCGCTCCCTTTTTCCCGATGATGATACCGGGACGGGCGGTGAAAATATTCACTCGAACCTGTTTGGCCGCACGCTCAATCTCCACCCGGCCGACACCGGCATGGTAGAGCTTCTCTTTGATATACTTGCGCAGCTTGAGATCCTCGTGAAAGAGGGCCGCATAGTCCTTTTTGGCATACCACCGTGAATTCCAGTCTTTGGTGTATCGAAGCCGGAATCCTATCGGATGCACTTTCTGTCCCAAGGGCTTACCTCCTCCCGGAAAACATTACCGGATTCTTGTAAAGCACGACTCCCAGTCCTTCGATGGCAATTAGAACTTCGTGCCGAGTCAGCGTTTCACCTGATCTTACTCCAGGAAAATAGATCCCCGTCTTCGCTAATCGGTGCACTCAGCCGTCGGAAACGACGATCGTGATGTGGCTCATCCGTTTGTGAAGCGGGGTCGCCCGCCCCATGGCTCTCGGCATGAACCGCTTGAGCATGGGCCCTTCGTCCGCGATGGCCACCGTAACCGTCAGCTTTTCGACGTCCGAGACCTCCTGCTGCTCCGCGTTCGCCACAGCGGACATGA
>CALZGC010000006.1 GCA_945786985.1 uncultured Nitrospirota bacterium
ATGCACAAAGATCTTGTCCGTGAATGCGCTCGCCACGGCGACGGTCTGGTCGGTGGAGCCGGTGTCGACGATGATGATCTCGTCGACCACGGCCCGGACGCTCTCGAGGCAGTTGGCAAGATGCTTCTCCTCGTTCTTGACGATCATGCAGAGGCTGAGGGTCGGGCGGGCCGATGCCGTTCTTCTTCGACGGCGCCGCCCGGTGCGGCGGGGTGTTCTCGAGCGCGCGAGGGTGTCTCGGGGCATGGGTTCACGTCCTTTTGGCCGGCAGGCATGACGGTGGGTGTTTCACTGTGACCGCCACGAGGTCATGGACCTGGCCGCTGCCCGGCAGTTCAAGGGTACGTTCCCTCCGGAAGGTGCCGTGGGCGAAGAGGGAAAGGGCGGCGGAGAGCTGTGCCGAGTGCCGCATGCTCCGGTCTGCCTGGGGGCTGGCGCCGACCCAGATCCCTTCCTCGGTGACCACGAGGCCGCGGCTCCAGCCGCCGGCGGTAAAGAGCGGCGCCCTTTTTGAGAAACTGAAGACGCGCCCGTCATGGGAAGCGCAGATCAGAAAGTCGTTCTCCCACGGTTCCATGTCGTGGGCGTGAAAGAGGCCCGGGATTTCATGGATCACCCCGATCTCGAGTCCGTCCGGATCACCGGACGCGCTGAAAGCACTCTCCGTCGGGATTTCCAGGACTGCCGACGGGCGAAAGCCGCGATTGTTCAGACCGATGAGAATCCTTCGGCGGTCCACATGGATGGCGTTGACATGATGCCGGTCGCGGCGCTCCCCGCCGATAGGGATCCACTGCACGATTTGCCCGGTTTCAAGATTGACCACGGCGATCCGGTTCTGCCCCGTGTCGCAGAGAAACGCCCGCCCGTCGAAGAGGGCCATCTGGTGGACGTCGTGGATATTGCAGAGATCCACCACTTTTTCGGTTTTCAGCGTGCCTGCATCGATCCGGTAGAGGGAGACATCGGAGCTGTATTTGCCCCGCTTGGGTGTGCCCAGGTCCGATCGGGCGGCCGCGTAAATCTTTCCCGTCTCTCCGTCGGCGGCGATGCCGAAGAAACTCTGGTGGGGGCCGCGCCGGAGCAGGTCCAGGATATTTCCTGAGACAGGTTCCACAAGACAGACGGCGTTGCTGGTGGTCACGAAGAGGGCGGTCGCGGCCGGATGGCCGTCCGACACTTCCTCCTGTGGCGGGGTTTCGGGTGCCGCTGCCGATACGGACGGTTCGTTGTTCTCGGGGCAAACACTTGCGTGCGCAGTGCCCATGGATGGCGGTACCGGTTTGCGAAAGAGGAAGTGATCGCAGGGGAGTCTGTCCGCTAATGTCCAGCCGCACTGTGTGAAGAGTTGGATGAAATCCGCTTTGCTCAGAATATTGATGTGTTCCGCCAGGGGCGTGGTCCCCTGCATCGCCAGGAGCTGCGCCCCCGGCCGGGCCACCCTGAAGGTTTCGGCCGCGAACTCCGCGCAGGTGTCGGCGGGGAGGTGTTCGGTGAAATCGATCGATACGATGAGGTCAAAGGAGGCCTTCAGGTCGTCAACGCAGCGGCGAATAGCCTTCGCATCGGCCTGAAAGAAGGTCGCCTCTCCCGGATAGTGTTGCTCGAGCCACGTCAGAACCGTCCGGGAGAAGTCGAAACCGTTGATCTTCCAACGGGGCATGACTTCCTGAAACCAGTGGGCATCTTTCCCCTGGTGCACACCGCAGAAAAGAGCGGTTCCCGTTTCGCCAAGGTGCTTCCGGAGTTTGCGGTAGACCGCCCGATAACGGGACCGGTAAGGTCGCACCTGGGCGAGGGCTTTCTCAAAGGAATCCCATTCCGGCGATGCCGTCCAGCGGTGATAGGTATTTTCGTAGTAGGCCTGCGAACCGACGGGGAGGGTTTTCCCGGATTTGGAGAAGAACCGGATGGCAGGGCCGAGATCGGCTACTTCTCCGATGAAGCGAAATCCCTGGGCGTCCAGGGTGTCGTGCCACCACTGCCTGGACTTGAGCAGGATGTGGGTCGGGTCGTTTTTCGCGCCCGGTGTGTCGACGCTGGGTACCTTGATGAGGAGATGTTTGATGCTGAGTCTCTGCACCTCCTTCAGGAAAGCCTGAAACTGTTCGGGATCGAGATGCTCGAGCACGGTCAGGGCCATCAGGGTGTCGAAGGGTCCTTCGAAGGGAATGCTCTGAGCGGAGCCGACTTTCAGGAATTGCTTGTAGGGGGTCATAAGGGTTTCTTCGCGCTCGATAATCCACCGGGACGGATCACACCCGAAGGCCTCGTAACCGCAATCGCGGAGAACCTTCACCCCATAGCCCGCGGCACATCCCACGTCGATGATACGGGCCCCGGTGAACATGTCGGGGAAGGCCCCTGTCATCGTCAGCATCCGGCGGTGGATGTTCTCGCCCATGCCGCCTCGCTCGCCCCACCAGTAGCCCTGATAGCAGCTGGAGCCGCCTTCGAAATAGTGCCGTTCATCGAATCCGCCGGTGGTCTGTCGCGGATAGGCCTTCTGAATCTCCGAACGGATCCCGGGCCAGCGGGAAAGCGCGGTCTGTGCAGTGTCCGAGCCGATGACATCGACCCGGTAGGTCAGAGGCACGGCCTGGTGGACCGGGGTGCTCGTAAAGACAGCAAGGCAGGGCCGCCGAAAGGCGCCGGCGATATGCATGACGACGGAGTCGATGGCGATCACCATGTCTGCCCTCTCGATGAGGGCCTTGGAGAATTCCATGTCGTCTTCCGGGACTCGGATCGACCGGCTGGTGCTGTGCCGGCCGAACTCGAAGACGGTGTAGCCGGGATACTGGGCGATGAGCTGGGCCACGGCCTTGGCAGGAAGTGTTTTGGGTGCGTTGCCTGCGGTGGCGTGCACCACCAGAAGGGGTTTGCTGTAATCCCGGACGAATGCCGCCGCCCGCTCCCGCGCCTCGGGACAGACCGAGAGCTCGGTCTGCAGCTCTTCCAGCGAGTCGAAGGAGACGCCCAGCTCCTCGGCAAACCGGAATATCTTGTGCAGCCGGTATCCCGGTTTGCGCTGGGTCGGCAGGAAGACGACCCGGTCGAAACCGTTCCCGTCGGCGAACGCCTGGGCGTCGCGCATCACGGTGCCGACCCCGGTGGGGTAATCGTCAAAATCGTTCCACGCGTCGGGCAATATGGGCAGTACCTGATCCACGAAAGAGAGGCCGCTCAGCAGTTCGGTCAGTGTGCGGCCGAAGCGTTTCAGTCCGAGCAAGGTGATCTCTGCCTGTGGATGGGCTGCTTTGAATTTTCGCAGCGAGGGGGTGAGCATGACCTGATCTCCCAGCCCGTGCCAGGAGACCGTCAAGACCCGCTCTTTGCGCTGATCGGACGGGGGACGTTCCGATGCCGGAGGAGTGGGCGTCAGTGATGTGCCGTTGGAAGAGACGCCGGCGGTTCCTGCCACTCGCGCGCAGATCCGCTCCCAGGTGTATTTGGTCTTGACCCGTGCCTGGCCGGTCCGGGCGATTTGTTCCCGCACGGCGTCGTCGCTGAGATAGTGGGGAACCTGGGTGGCCAGTTCCGCGGTGTCGTGGAACCAGGCAAGGTGCACGCCGTTTGCGAAATGGCGCTCCAGATCGGGGCAGTACTGGGAGAGCACGAATGCGCCGCACGCGAGGGAGTGGACGACCCGGTCCGAGAAGATGTTGGAATGGACCAGGTTGAGCACAATTTTCGAGGCGGCGACGGTTTGTCGATAGTTTTCGTTGAAGACCGGCGGGTGTGCCTCGAACTCGACCGGCCAGTTCTTGCCGAAGAGGGTGACCGGCACGATCGAGCGGATCGCCCGGAGAAGTTCGATCCGCTTCTCCGTGGCGTTTCCGATAAAGACGACATCGTGTTGCTTCTCCTTCGTTTCGGGATAGAGGACCGACGGGTCGAACCCTTCGAGTACCTGCAGTGTCAGGGGGTTGGCGGCCAGGAAGAACTCGGTGACCTCCAGGGAGGTGGCGCTGGCATAATCGCACGCGGCGGCGTATCGGTCCGCCCCCATGGCCCGGGCGGCGGCGATGTTGTCCATAAACCAGTACCAGGTTTTACCGTGGGACCGCGCAGCCCTGAGGGACGCGGGCGCCATGCCGTTGACCTTGCTGAAAAGGATCAGGCCGTATGTCTTGCCGTGCAGAAACCTCGCAAAATCTTCGGCCAGCTGCTCGTAACCGCCCAGTGCGGCCGCCCGGGTACGGTAGTTGTAGGCGTCCACGTTGAGTCCCAGCGATTCGAAGCCGGTTTGCATGAACGTGTTGGTGGACGCGGGGTTGTCGAGCACGCCCACGACCAGCACGTCCGCTGTTTTCATTGGCAGCGCCCCGGTTTCCGGGATCAGAGACGCCAGCAGAGGCTCCGGAGAGATCGCCTGCATGCACTGCCAGTCGCTGCAGGCCGCCCACGACGGCGTGTACTGGCAGGGCCTGCACGGCACCTCCGCGGTCATGGCAGTTACATGCGGTCCCAGGGGCCGGTTCTTGCTCCGGCGCGTGGCGCCGAAGAGCACATGAGTGGGGACGCCCAGGGCGGCGGCCATGTGGGCCGGACCGCTGTCGTTGGCCACGACCGCTTGGCACCGGGTGAGAAACGCCGCCGTTTCCGGTAGGGAGCACTTCCCCTGAAGATCGATCACCCCGTCGGGCCAGTCCTCGGACCGAAATCGTGCGGCCTCGTTTGCGCCGCCTACGAGGGCCACGGCAACCCCGCGCGCCATGAGTTCCCGGGCCAGCGTCCGGTAGTGGGGCCAGCTCTTTCGCTCCCATCCCGCGTGACGGTAGGTATCTGCCAGCGCGACGACCGGTCTGTCCTGGGGAAGCAGTGCCGCCACATCGGCCACAGGACAGTAGGGGGGCGGCGTCTCTCCCTTATATCCCAGGGTCCGCGCGATTTCCATGTAGTGCTCCGACTCGTGGAGGGCCGGGTCATTGTACTCGAGTGTCCGGATGGTCCCGGCGTGGGCGGACAGGTCATCTCCGTGGTGCTCCCGAGTCCCCGAAGACCAGAGGGTGTAGAAGAGTGTGTCGTAGTGCGTGCCGTCCGGTTCGGTGAGGATCCGGTCGACCAGTTCCCAGCCCTCCAGAATCTCCAGCGCGGGGTAGCGGCCGAGTACGTGGACCGGCAGGTCGGGGCGGCAGTTTTTGAGCGCCCGGATCGCCGGTGTGAGCAGGATCATGTTGCCGATCCCCTCCTCCATGACAATCAGGATCGGCTCTGCCGTGGCAGGGTGGCCGCCGTCGGGTCCGGCCGCACCGTCGACCGGAAGCGGTGGTGCGGCGAGGACCGCTTGCAGGGCGCGTACATTCTCCAGGGCGTCGGGGTAGTGGGGGTTACGCGCCAGGCAGACCTCGAACAGGCGGACGGCCTCCCCAAACGCGCCCATTTCCCACGCGATCACGCCGAGATTGTTCAGAATCTCGGGGTCGTCCGGGTGCTCGAGCTGAAGCTCGCTAAATAACCGCCGGGCTTCGGACAGGTTGCCCGCCGCAAACAGGGCTTCGCCCGCTTCGATTCGGGGGTCCCGCTTGCCGTCGGGCGTACCGGTCTCGATGGAAGCAGGAGAGATCGGGGTCGTGCGGTCATTGCCCATAGAATCCTCTTCGACGTCATTTCTGTCTGGTGAAGGCTCGCCGGTGTTGTTTGAGGGGCGCACGGCCTCCCGAGGAGAAAGAGCAACTTCTGTGCCAAAGACTGTTTCTGAGTGATTACAGTGACTTGGCAGTGCCAGACCCCTCCTTGCGCGTCAGAACCCCGGACTCGGCAACAGTTCTTTGACACTGCGCCGCCACTGTGGAAGGTTAAGTTCTCGCTCGGCTCTGCCGATAAGCCGGGGCATGCAGCGGTTGAGAATCGATCAGGTCGAAGCGGGCATGGTTCTGGCCGGCGATGTTCAAAACGAGCGGGGGATGGTCCTGTGCAAGAAGGGGCTGCCCCTTTCCGAAACAATTCTCCGCCGGCTGAAAAGCGCCGGGGTCGGCACCGTAAATGTGGAGGGCCAGCCCGTCGGGGGGGCGGAGAAGCCGACGCTCGCGGAGCGGATTGCGGAACTTCACCGGCGGTTTGAAAAGACGGCCGACGCGCCTCTCATGGCGGCCCTTCGCGGAATCTGTGAGCGTCAGCTGGTGCGGCGCTACGGGGTAGCGGAGCCGGCCGCAGCTGCGAGAAGGGAAAAAGAATCCGATGGACCCCCAGCTTCTTAAATCGAAAATCGAGGCGGTCAAGCAGATTCCGACCCTGCCCGGCGTGCTCTCCAAGATGACCGCCATGATCCACGACCCCGAAACCTCTACGGTGGAGCTCGGTAGCGTGATCAGCCGCGACCAGGTCCTGGCCGCGAAAGTGCTCAAGCTGATCAATTCATCCTTCTACGGATTCCCGGGACGGATCTCGTCGGTAAGCCACGCCCTGGTGCTGCTGGGGTTCAATGTGATCAAGGGGATGGTGGTGTCCGCCTCGGTCTTCGACATGATGACCCGCGCCGTGGTGGGACTTTGGGAGCACTCCCTGGGATGCGCGACCCTCTGCGGCATCATCGCCCGAAAGCTCGATGAGAAAGAGAGCGAGGAAGTCTTCGTTGCCGGCCTGCTCCACGATATCGGCAGGGTGATGATCAGAGTCAGCCTGCCGGACGATTGCGACCGGATCCAGCAGTTGGCGGAGGTACAGGGGGTTCCCGTGCGGGAGGCGGAGCGCGAGATCATTGGTGTCGACCATGCCCGGATTGCCGGGTGGGTTGCTGCGAAGTGGAATCTGCCCGAGGCGATTGCAGAACCGATGGTCTGCCACCATGAGCCGCCCGTCGCCAAGGCCTACGCCCGACGCACGGCCATGGTTCATCTGGCCGATGTGCTGATCCAGGCCGTCGGGTTCGGGAGCGGGGGCAACGCTTTTGTCCCGCCCCTGGACGAAGGGGCCTGTTCTCTGCTGGCCGCGGACGAGGCCTTTATCGAGACGGTCCTCTTCGAGCTGGAGGAGAACCTCGAATCCCTGTCGGCCTTTTCACTGGAAGCCTGATGGAACCGGTGCGGGAAAAGCGGATCCTCATTGTGCACCACGACCCCGAAAGGGTACGGCATTTGCAGCATCTTCTCGAAGGGCAGGGGTACGCCGCTTGCGCCGCACACAACGGGGGCGAGGCACTCGATCTGATCTACTCGGAGCCTCCTGACCTGCTGCTGCTCTCCCGGGACCTGCCCGACATGGACGGCGAGCGGCTTTGCCGGGAACTCAAGGGGGAGACCCTCTTCGGTCACCTCCCGGTTCTGCTGCTTCTCTCCTCCCGGGACAGTCCGAAATCCCTCACCTGGGAAAGCCTGCAGGTCGATGATGTCCTCATGGAGCCCCTCGGCGGCGATGAGCTGTTCATGCGTCTGGCGCTGGCCTTCTCCCGGATTTCCCGGACGCTGGACGCCAACCCGCTGACGCGCTTGCCCGGTAACAACACCATCATCCACGAAGTCCAAAGCCGCCTGGACCGGGGCGAGGTCTTCGCCCTGGCCTACGCCGATCTGGACCATTTCAAGGGGTACAACGACAGATACGGTTTCAGCCGCGGGGATGAAGTGATTCGAATGACAGCACGCATCTTGACCAATGTTGTCCGGCAGCTGGTCGGTGTCCGCACCTTCGTTGGGCACGTCGGAGGAGACGATTTTGTCTTTCTCGCCTCTCCCGCAGGGGCAGACCGAGTCGGCCCCGAGATCCTGCAGCATTTCGACCTTGTGGTGGGAAGTTTCTACGACGAAGCGGACCGTTCGGCGGGGGCCATTGAGACCGTCGACCGCCGCGGCGAGGCGGTCCGCCACCCCATCATGTCCCTTTCCATTGCCGTGGTCTCCAACGAGAAACGGACCTTTTCACACTTCGGCGAATTCAGTGCCGTGGCGGCGGAGCTGAAGAAGTATGCCAAGAGCTTTGACGGGAGTATTTATGTCAAGGATCGAAGGGGTCAAGGGGCCTAGGGTTACGCTTTGCGTGTCCCGCTTTTCTTTATCTATGCCGTCAGCGAGGGCTACTGCGCTAAGGAGTCTTGGGGTCAAGGGTTCAAGTGAGAAGCTGGAAACACACACAAATCCAATAGTTTGTCGGAATCGCACGCGCTTTGCGCAGAGATGTGCAGTACAGAGAACCCATTTTTCCAGAAAGCATCAGTAGACTGCCGGCAGCGTTTTACTTCTAAGAGAGGTCAAACGTCTTTCCCCCACTCGGACCCTCGGACCCTTGGCTCCTTGAACCCTTCGATTCTGCTTCTTCCTCCCCCTCACTTCGCACCACAATCTTCAAGAGGTCTCCCGGCGTCGGATACAGCGTTGAGATGAGCCCATTGAGGCGGGCGATCTCTCTCGCGCGTTCGGGGGTGCCATAGTACTTAACCGCGATCGATTCAAAGGTGTCACCGGCCTGGACCTCGTAAATGACAACCTTGCGGAGCTGCAGGGCCGCCATCTCTTCCGGGTCCATCTTCCGGACACTGGCGAAGACCTTCTTGAAGTAGTAGTCCGACAGTGTCTCCTGTCCCACAGGGGTGAAGGAGAGGAGAACGAAGACGTTGCTGTCGCCCAGGAAGAAGTGCCCTTTGGCGGCATGAAAGCGCCCCAGGTAGCTCTGCAGTTTGTAGGTGGTGACGAAGGTGGGAATCTCGTTGATCACGGTCCGCTCTTCGGTTTCCCGCCTCCAGCGGCTCTTGGCCTCGAACTGCTCGGCCAGTTCCCGGAGCTTGATGAAGTGATCCGCACGGGACGTGACGCGGGCCAGATAATCCTCTTTCTTGGGCTCCGCAGTGATGAGCTGCATGAAAATGTTTCCCTCCGGTTTGCGCGCCACCACCACGCCTCTGGAAGTGATGGTCTCCCAGTTTTCAGGGAACTGGACGGAAATGCCGTAGTGGGCGTTCCGGTAGAGGGCCTTTTCTAATTCGCCGAGCTCCGGGCGGTTGCCGTAGGGGAGCCCGTCCAGCAGTCGCAGCAGCGCCTCCCGTCCCCGGATGCCGGGATCCCGGTTTACTACCATCCGGTTGCCCCGCTGTTCGGCCTCCTCGATC
Source organism: uncultured Nitrospirota bacterium (assembly GCA_945786985.1). Classification (GTDB taxonomy): domain Bacteria; phylum CG2-30-53-67; class CG2-30-53-67; order CG2-30-53-67; family CG2-30-53-67; genus CALZGC01. Next base: position 9,044 of record CALZGC010000006.1, read on the forward strand.
CGTTCGTAGGTCTCGGGGTGGGACGCGAAGAAACCGTGAAAGACCGTCCGGTCCCGCCGTTCTTCGAGCCGGTCGAGGGTTTTGAGGAAGGCGGTGGTCTCTCTCGGGTCCCAACCCCCGTCCGCGGCGTATTCCTGCCCCAGCTGGTCCGATTCGAGCTCCAACTGGCGTCCGAAGCTCTGATAGACCCCTGTGAAGAGCAGATCGATGTATCGCTGCAGATAGAAGCCCGCCTCCCCCAGGAAGACCGTGGCGATGAGCGATCCGATCTGCAGACCCATGGCGCGGATCTGCTGGCGGGCGTGATGGCGCGCAGTGACGTGACCGATTTCATGACCGATCACCCCGGCCAGTTCGGCTTCTGAGTTGCACTGAGCGAGAAGCCCCCGGGTCAGGTAAATGTAGCCGCCGGGAAGGGCAAACGCATTGATTTCCCCGGAGTCGATCACGGTGAAATGGTAGTCGAAGGGCCTGGCGTGCGAGACTCCGACCAGCTTCTCGCCGAGGGCTGTGACGTGCTGCTGCAGGGCCTCGTCTTCATGCTTTCCGTAGAGTTTGAGGATGGCCTCATGCTGATCCGCGCCGACCCTTGTCTCCTCTTGCGCGCCCATGAGCGTGACCTCCAAGCGCCCGGTGACCGGATTTCGGGAGCAGGCGCCGCAGCAGAGGAGCAAGAGGCAGAGAAGCCGGCAGAGGGACTTTCGCAGATTGTGGGAGACGTGCATGAAGGACCGCCCGGTTTCTAGCCCGAAACATTGCATGAGTCACTCATGCAATGTTTCGGGCTAGTTGAACGGCGCTATTCTATCGGCAATCGAGTCAGATTTCAAACGAAATGACACACCGTCGTCCCGGACCGTCTCAAAAACGGGGGCGGGGCGCCGTTTCCCCTTGCCGGGGAAGGAGTTGCATCCCCCGGCAGAGAAGGCGGAAGTTTCCCGGCCCTCATCAAGACACTCGACGGGATCGATCGAACCGCTCACGCATCCGGTCAAAGGATAGGGTGCTCGCTACCGGGCACAGGTCTACGGAATGCATCGGTTTGCGGCGGGGAGAATCGGGAGGCAGGACAAAAAAAAGAGAGGGGCGTTTGCCCCTCTCTTGGTCTGTTGTTCTTCAATACTAGGCTTCGGTCAGCTGCTTGTCCGGGCACTCTTCGAAGGCGATCTCACCGTCCTTCAGGGTGACCAGGATGGCCGTGACTTCTTTGAAATTCCCCTTGAGTATCTCATCGGAGAGCGGATCGGAAACGTGTTTCTGAATGGCCCGTTTGAGGGGTCGTGCCCCGTAGGCTGGCTGGAATCCCTTTTCGATCAGGTATTCCTTGGCCTCATCGGACAGAACGATCTGGAACCCCTGGTCGGTCACTTCCTCGTTCAGTTGCTTGATCAGAATGTCGATGATCGAAGAGATGTGCTCCTTGTTGAGCGAATGAAAGACGACGACCTCATCAACCCGGTTGAGAAACTCGGGGTTGAAGGTTTTCTTCACCGCGCTCATGACCTCTTCCCGGATCTTCTCGTGGGAGGCGGCCTCGCCTTCCCGTTGGAAGCCGAGAGGGGCGCCCTTGTCGATCTGGCGGGTGCCGAGGTTGGAGGTCATGATCAACACCGTGTTGTTGAAGTCGATGGTGCGGCCGTAATTGTCCGTCAGACGCCCGTCGTCGAGCACCTGCAGGAGAATGTTGAACAGATCGGGATGGGCCTTTTCGATCTCATCCAGCAGGACCACCGAATAGGGGCGCCGCTTGACCTTCTCTGTGAGCTGTCCGCCTTCTTCATAGCCCACATATCCCGGAGGCGCCCCCGTGAGACCGGAGACGCTGAAGCGTTCCATGTACTCGGACATGTCGACCCGGATCAGCGCATCTTCGCTGTCGAAGAGAAACTCCGCGAGCACCCGGGCCAGTTCGGTTTTTCCCACGCCCGTGGGGCCGAGGAAGATGAAGGAGCCGATCGGTTTCTTCCGGCTCTTCAGGCCGGCCCGGGAGCGGCGCACAGCGCGCGAGACCGCTTCAATGGCCTCGTCCTGGCCGACGATTCGTTGGTGCAGCTCTTCTTCCATGCGCAGCAGTTTCTCGCTTTCCTGCTCTTCCAGTTTGTAAATGGGAACCCCCGTCATCTTAGAGACCACGTAGGCGATGTCCTCTGCCTCGACGCGGGACTTGGTGGTTTCCCGATCCTCCCGCCAGCGCTGCTTGGCCTTGTTGAATTCTTCCTTCAACTTGTCTTCCTGGTCGCGGTAGCGCGCAGCCTTCTCGAACTCCTGGAGGTGGATGTGGAGGTTTTTCTGCTCGGTTACCTCCTTGGTCTTCTCCTGCATCTCTTTCAATTCAGGCGGCAGGGTGAACTTTTGCAGTTTGGCCCGGGAGCCTGCTTCATCGATGACATCAATGGCCTTGTCCGGGAGGAACTTGTTTGTGATGTAGCGGTCGGAGTGTTTGGCGGCCGCGTCGATGGCATCGTCAGTGATCACGGCGCTGTGATGTTCTTCGTAGCGGGAGCGGAGTCCCTTGATGATGCGAATCGTCTCTTCCACCGAAGGTGCCTGGACGTTGATCGTCTGGAAACGACGTTCCAGGGCGCCGTCTTTCTCAATATACTTGCGATACTCGTCGTAGGTCGTCGCGCCGATGCACTGAATTTCGCCCCGGGAGAGGGCGGGCTTCAGCATGTTGGAGGCATCCAGCGATCCTTCCGCCGCGCCGGCGCCGACCAGGGTGTGCAGTTCGTCGATAAAAATGATGATCTGATTGTTCGAAGAGACGATCTCCTTCAGGACGATCTTGAGGCGCTCTTCAAACTGGCCGCGATACTTGGTCCCGGCCACGAGGGAGCCCAGATCCAGGGCGATCACCTTGCGGTTGGTCAGTCCCACGGGGACTTCGCCGTTCACGATCCGCTGGGCCAGCCCTTCGACGATGGCCGTCTTGCCGACGCCGGGTTCTCCGATGAGGACGGGGTTGTTCTTGGTGCGCCGGCTGAGAATCTGGAGGACCCGCTCGATTTCATCGTGCCGGCCGACCACGGGGTCGAGTTCGCCGCGCCGGGCCAGCTCGGTGAAGTCCCGGCCGAACTCGTCCAGGGCGGGTGTGTTGCTCTTCGGTTTCGGGCTCTTGGTGCGGGCCGAGGACTGGTGGAGCAGATTGATCGTCTGCTGTCTTGCGCCCAGCAGGCTGGCCCCCATGCCGCGAAGAATGTTCCCGGCGATCCCTTCTTCCTCCCGGACCAGCCCCAGGAGAATGTGCTCGGTGCCCACATAGTTGTGGTTGAGCAGCCGCGCTTCTTCCACGGCCAGCTCCAACACCTTTCTCGCCTTGGGGGTAAAGGGGATTTCACCGAAGGTAAGCGTATCGGTCCCCTTGGGGAGGTTCCTCTCCACTTCCAGTTTGAGATGGTCGAAATTGATGCCGAGGTTCTTCAGGACTTTGCAGTGCAGCCCTTCTTCGTCCCGCAGGATGCCGAGCAAGATGTGTTCGGTGCCGAGATACTCGTGCTGGTGCTTCTCCGCCTCTTCCCGTGCGAGGATGATCGTGCGTCGCGCTTTGTCTGTAAATCGTTCAAACATTTGAGGAAACTCCTTATGGACGTATGGTTTAATATTATAGGCAAGCCCAGCAGGTGTCAAGTCGTTTCACGCATCAAATCCTTTCAGAATAAGAGGAATTCTGTCGTACAAAGCGCATTGCTGTTGCAGCCGCCGCCCGTCGTAGTGCAACGGACGATGTTGTGCCGTGCGGTTGGATCCAACCCACCGCAGCTCGCAGCCGCATCTCCTATGAAGACAACACCGGTCCGCGCCCCGCTGGCGGTCGACCGACCTCGGCGGTCCGACCAACCCTCACCACCTACCCCGGATATTGCATGAGTGATCGTCGTGAGAGGCCGCATGTGGCAGACTATCCGTCTTCGCAGAATGTGACGAGTCCGGCCTCGTAATAGATTGACTCATGCAATGTCCGGGCTCGCCTTGCTGGCAAACCCTCTAATCCGCGGGTCCGTCCGGTCTTCTCGCTCCGGTGGGCCGTCTCATGCGGCACCCATCGCGCCGCGGGCCTCCAATCCGCACAGGACAAGGCCCTGCAATTTCCGGATCAAAGAAGTCTTCTTAACGGTGTGCTGTGAATTGTCCCTTCGGCAGGTCGGGTTATCTGACAAAACAGGGGACGCCGCTGGCCCACTATCTAACTTATTGAAAAATATAGCTTTTGCTCTGCATAAAAAAGAGGCATTGTGTGGAAGTCCCTTGATGTGAGCCCCTCGTCGGCCCGTTTACACACAGATTTCCACAGGCAATTCACAATTTCTGTGAACAGATCGCTAACCCAAAGAATTCAAACGGGAATGTCGATTCGGAGTTGCCGGTTAGGCGGGCGGGGTCGTTCAGCCGATCCAGCCGCGCCAGTCATCGCCGATGTCCCCGCGGCTTCTGTAGCGCAGCATGGCATCCTTACAGGAGCAGTCCCGGTGCAGGGACGCCAGATGGCGGAGCGTGCCCCGTACGATTTTCGGGAAAGCAGAGAGGGCGGCGTCGACCCGGTGGCGGTCGTGCCCAGGCAGGGTTCCTTCAAAGAGGACTCCCTTTTCGTAGGGAAGTTCGCGAACACCTTCGGCATAATTAGAGATATAGCAGAGAGGCGCATAGCAGATCTCGAGCTCCCGGGCGAGAAAAGCCTCCGGTACCAGTGTCATGCCGACGAGATCGCCACCGATTTGTTTCATATAACGGATCTCGGCCGGGGTTTCCAGTCGCGGGCCTTCGGTGCAGACATAGGTGGCCCGCGTGTGGCAAGGACGGTTGAGCTCCCCGATGGCACCCTGCAGGGCCTGGCGAATTTCCGGGCAAAAGACAGGGTTCTGCCGAATAAACCCGATCCCCTTGCCTTCGAAGAAGGTCAGGGGACGCTGGCGCGTGAGATCGATGAGATCGTCCGGAACGACCAGGTCGCCGGGATGAAAAGCTTCGTGGATCGCCCCGGGGCCGGACCAGGAGAGAATCTGCTGAACCCCGAGGGCCTTGGCTGCGTAGACGTTGGCCCGGTAATTGACGTAGGGCGCGGTCATGCTGTAGCTGTTTTCGCCGTGCCGGGAGAGAAAGCCCACGGCGCGGTCGTCGCACTCCAGAATCCGTATCGGTGCGGAGGGGCCGAAAGGCGTTTCCACCGTGAGGCGGCGCGTCTCGACACCGAAGGCTTCCGCTGGAAAGTGATAGGCGCCGCTGCCGCCGATGACCAGGACGTCGATCGCTCCCGTTGCCTTGTCCATGGGTCTCTCCGTCATTCAGTCGAAGCGCTTAAGGATGCCGTAGGTGGCGTTTCTCTGGGCCGGCACAAAGCCCGCGTCTCGAATGAGCCGTATGATTTCGTCCGGGCCCAGGCGGTGGGCGACGCCGGCCGCTTTGACGACATTCTCCTCGAGCATGGTGCTTCCCATATCGTTGGCGCCGAAGAAGAGTGCGACCTGTCCCATCTTGGGGCCCTGGGTGACCCAGGAAGCTTGTATGTTCGGGATATTGTCGAGAAGGATGCGGGAAACGGCCAGTACCCGTAGATACTCAACGCCCGTGGCGGTCTCGCCCTGCAGTTCGGTGTTGCCCGGCTGGTAGGACCACGGAATGAACGCGGTGAACCCGCCGGTTTCATCCTGCAACTCGCGGATTCGCAGGAGGTGCTCGATCACCTCCCCTTCGGTTTCGAGGCTGCCGAACATCATGGTGGCCGAGGACGGGATCCCGAGGCGGTGGGCCTCGTGCATGACGGAAATCCAGGCCTCTGTGGCGATCTTGTTCGGACTGGTCAGTTCGCGGACCCGATCGGCCAGAATCTCCGCGCCGCCGCCGGGAATGGAATCGAGCCCGGCCTTCCGGAGGCGCCGCAGCACTGCTGCGACAGGCAGCGACGACACTTCGGAGAGATAGACGATCTCCGGCGGGGAGAGTGCATGGAGGTGCACGGTATAGCGCGCTTTTATGTTGCGAAAGAGAGATTCATAGTCATCAAGTGTGAGCTTCGGATGCAGCCCCCCTTGCAGCAGGATCTGCGTCCCGCCGAGGGCCAGGGTTTCTTCGATCTTGTCGAAGATTTCCTGCTCGGTCAGGAGGTAGGCGTCGGGATCGTCGGGGGCGCGGTAGAAGGCGCAGAACCGGCAGCGGTTGATGCAGACGTTGGTATAGTTGATGTTGCGGTCAATAACGAACGTCACGATCCGCTCCGGGTGCTTCCGCTCCCGCACGCGTCGGGCCCACGCGCCTAGGTCGAGCAGATCAGCCTCCTGAAGCAGCCACAGTCCCGCCTCGGCGGAGAGCCGCCCGCCGCGGGCGACCTTCTCTGCGATCTGCTGCTCTGTCTCTATCATGCCCTTTCCTCAACGGCCTGTGCTGCGAACCGACCCCACGGGAAAGCCCTCGGCCGCTGCACCGTCTCCTCGCCCGCTTGCAGAGTTCGTCGGGGGGTTAGCGGGATCCCTTCTGATGGAGCAGGGGGGCGCGTGGGGATCGTGCGGAAACGGCCCGATCTTCCGAAGTCGTATCCCGGCGGATCTCCCGGTAAAGGGTGTCGCGCTCTACGGGGACCCGGCCCGCCTTGCGGATCATCCGCACCAGGGTTTGCCGGGAGAGGGCCTCCGCAGTCCTGGCACCGGCGGCATGGGTGATTTTCTCCTCTACCACCGTTCCGTCGATATCGTCGACCCCGAAATGAAGGGAGACCTGCGCGATCTTTTCGCCCAGCATGATCCAGAAGGCCTTGATATGATTGAAATTATCCAGAAATATCCGGCTGATGGCCAGCGTTTTCAGATCCTCCACCCCGGTGGTCATCGCGGTGTTGGGGATCCGGGTGTTGTCCGGATGAAACGCGAGCGGAATAAAGGCCTGAAAGCCCCCGGTGCGGTCCTGTAGCTCCCGGAGCCGTGTCATGTGGTCGACGCGGGCCGTGTGATCCTCCACGTGTCCGTAGAGCATGGTGGCGTTTGATTTCAGACCGATCCCATGCGCGGCCTCCATGATTGCCAGCCACCGGGCGCCCGAAATCTTCTCGGGGCAGATGGTGTTGCGTACAGACGGGTGAAAGATCTCGGCCCCGCCGCCCGGAAGGGATCCCAGTCCCGCCGCCTGAAGTTCCCGGAGCACGGTCTCCAGCGGCCGGCCGGTGAGACCGGCAAAGTAGTCGATCTCGACGGCGGTGAAGGCCTGGAGATGGATTTGCGGAAAACGGGCCTTGAGGTTCTTCAGAAGATCGAGGTAGTAGCCAAAGGGGAGATCCGGATGGAGCCCGCCGACGATGTGAAACTCCGTCGCCCCTTCGGCGGCCCCCTGTTCGGCCCGGGTCATCACCTCCGCGAGATCCATGGTGTAGGCGCCGGGATCGGCCGCGTCCCGGCTGAAGGCACAGAAGATACAGCGGTTGACGCAGACATTGGTGTGGTTGATGTGGCGGTTGACAATGAAATAGGCCCGATCGCCGTTCTTTTTCCTGCGGCGTATGGAGGCGATCCGTCCCAGGCCGATGAGGTCGTCGCACGCGAACAGCGCAAGGCCCTCCTGCGGCGAGATGCGCTCTCCCGCGACGACTTTGCGTCGGATGGTGTCGAGTAAATCCATGGAGATCTCCGTCGATTCGCTCAAAACCATACCATACGTTCTTCGGAGGAGGCAATTCAAATCGCTGTTGACCCGGGGCACGCCGGGAGTGTATGGTTTGCTCCGAACGCACGCACAAGGCGGCTCACGGCATGATCGATCTTCACTGTCACATCCTGCCGGGCATTGACGACGGCCCCCACGATCTGCAAGAGACACTCGAGATGTGCCGGCTCTCCGTGGCAGAGGGGATGACCGCCATCGTTGCGACGCCCCATCTCTACCACAGCATGTTTGCCACGACCCGGGAGCAGATCCTCGAGACCCATGCGGCGGTTCGGGAGGCCCTGGCATCCGAAGGGATTCCCCTGGAGCTCTTTCTGGGGGCGGACATGCACCTGCACCCCGACCTGGCGGGAAACCTGGTTCGCGGTGAGGCCCTCACACTCGACGGCGGGCGGTACTTCTTGCTGGAGCTGCCGTCCCGGTTGCTGCCCCCGAATCTGGAAGAGATCGTGGACGGGCTGATGGACACCGGGTACACACCGATCCTGACCCATCCGGAGCGCAATGAGGTCATCGTGCGTCATGAGAAAATCCTGCTCGATCTTCTGGCCCAGGGATGTCTCTGCCAGGTGACCGCCATGAGCGTGACCGGTGATTTCGGGAAGCGCTGTGAGGGCTTTACCCGAAGCCTCCTTGAGGCGGGGGCAGTGCATTTCATTGCCTCCGATGCCCATTCCACGGGATGGCGCCATCCCGGCGTGCGGGAGGCACTGCGGGTGGCGGAGAATTTGATCGGATCGGCGCCGGCGGGCCGGTTGGTGCTGGAGAATCCGCAGGCCGTTCTGTCGGGCAACCCGGTGGCGCGCAGGGAGGTAAAAGCCCTCCCCAAAAACCGGCGCTTCTGGAGGTTTTGATGCCCTAAAGAGCCACAGGCTGCAGCAGCTGGGGCCGCACGCGACGGGGCGATCTGCGCGTCCCTTTTTGCACTTGACACGTCGTCGAGATCTCCGATAATATCACCGCACTTTTTTTGTGCTCGACAGCGGCGAGTGATAGACGACAACTCGGTTTCGCAAGGAGGTGCTGAGAATGTATCCGGATGACCTCAAGTATTCCAAGAACCATACGTGGGTGCGTGTTGCGGACGACGAAGGCACCATCGGCATCACCCACTACGCCCAGGAGAGTCTGGGGGACATTGTCTATGTGGATGTCCCCGAGGAAGAGGACGATGTGGAAGCGGGTGAGGAGATCGCAGAGGTGGAGTCCACCAAGGCAACATCGTCGGTGATCTCTCCGGTCGGTGGGATGGTCATCGAGGTGAACGAGGATATCGAGGACTCTCCCGACACGATCAATTCGGACCCCTACGGCGACGGCTGGATCGTCCGCGTAAAGGTTTCGGATTCTTCCGATCTGAAACATCTGCTGAATGCGGCCGATTATCAGAAGTTCGTGGAAGAAGAGAGCGAATGATCTGATCGGCTCGGGCAAGGCGTGCAAGGGATTCCTGTGAGAATCCCTTTTTTTTCGCGTGTGTCGTTTCATTTCTTCTCTTTTTCAATGAGTCGGGGGAGGCTGATGATGGCGGAGAAGCTGGTAATTATCGGTGCAGGGCCGGGCGGTTACGTCGGGGCGATCCGGGCCTCCCACCTGGGGGCGGAGGTGACGGTCGTAGAGGATTACGAGGTCGGTGGCACCTGCCTGAACTGGGGCTGCATCCCAACGAAAGCCCTCGTCTATTCCGCCGAGGCGCTGCAGTTGGTGCGCCACGCGAAGGACTACGGGGTGGCGGTGGAGGGCGAGGTGACGTACAGTCTTCAGGCCATGATGGCCCGCAAGGACAAGATTGTCGCCTCCCAGGTGAAGGGGATCCGGTCTCTTTTCAAGTCCAATCGGATCCGTCTCGTCGAGGGGCGGGGCACCCTCCGGGACGAACGGACCGTCTCGGTGCAGAGAAAGGACGGTGAGACCGAAACGATCTTCGCGGACCGGATCATCCTGGCCACGGGGTCCCGTCCGGCCAGCATCCCCGCATTCCCCCTCGACGGGAAGAAAATCCTCTCCAGCGACGACATGCTCGGCCTTACGGAGATCCCGAAGAGCCTGCTCATCATCGGCGCGGGGATCATCGGGTGCGAATTTGCCTTTATTTTGAACGCGTTGGGCTCTCAGGTGATCATGGTGGAGATGCTGTCGCGGGCCATTCCGATCATGGATGAGGAGATTTCGGCGCTGCTGGAGCGGGAGCTCAAAAAGAAAAAGATCAAGCTGCACTGCGATCAAAAGATCGAATCGGTCCAGGAGGGTGCCGACGGCAAAATGGTCGCGACCCTTGGCAGCGGCAAAGAGATCATCACGGATCAGGTTCTGGTGTCGATCGGACGGGCTTTCAATTCGGATGGCTTGAATCTGGAGGCGGTCGGTGTTGCGTGCGGTTCGCGCGGCGAGATCAAGGTCAACGACCGGATGGAGACCAACATCGCGGGCATCTACGCCATCGGCGATGTGACCGGTGGCGTACTGCTGGCCCATGTAGCGTCAACGGAAGGCATTGTGGCGGCGGACAATGCCCTGGGCCGCGAGCGGATCATGGATCACCGCGTGGTCCCCTCGGGCATTTTCACCATGCCCGAGATCGGCAATGTCGGGTTGACCGAGCAGGAAGCCAAAGAGCAGGGGTATGACGTCCGGGTGGGGAGTTTTCCTTACCGCGGTTTGGGCAAGTCCCATGCCATGGGGAAAATCACCGGGATGGCGAAGGTCGTGGCCGACGGCAAGACCGATCGGGTTCTAGGAATGCATGTCATGGGAGCCCATGCGTCAGATATCGTCCACGAGGGGGCGCTGGTGATGAAAATGGAAGGCACCGTGGCAGACCTGGCGGATACCATTCACTCCCATCCGACACTGTCGGAATCCGTGCTGGAGGCGGCCCATGCTGTTCACGGACAGTGTCTTCATCTGCCACCCAGATAAAACTGTTTTACCCATGCCGATTCGGCACTATTGCAGCTCCGCGGGCGCGTCATACGGCATCCGTGGTGGAAATCGCCTGAATGATTTTTCTTGAAAGGCCTTGGCCGATTCTAGTCAGGCGGTGTGTTTTCAACTATTTCTTCTGTAGAAAAGCCTTCGGTAAGACAATTTTAGAACAACTAGTAAGATGATGAGTGATCTTTCGCGGGTTCCCTAATCTGAGGCATGGGCGTCCAGGGTCCTTGGCGACCTCCATGGAGCCGCGCGGAGCTGAGGGATCGCGAGTTCGTTTCGATTCTGCTGGACTACGTGGGATGATTTAATCGCTCTTTCCTGAGGGAGGAGACAGGGATGTCAAAGAGATACAGCCGGACAGCGCTTGTTGGTTTTCTTTCGATGTTGGCTCTGTTGGCCCTGAGCGGGCCGGCCATAGCCGATCGCGATGCCGTCGGCATCTTTCAGAAGGTGCTGGAGGCGGACGACGATTTCGCCAAGGCCACGGCTGCCCTCGAGCAGAGTATCGCCGAGTCCAGTCTGGAACTCCTCGGGAAGATGGACGTCACCGTCCCCGAGGACGCGCAGAAATGCCGCACCTATGTGCTGACGTCCCCGGCGTTCAGTCAGGCAGCCCTGGGCCAAATGAAGTCCGATGCCTTGTCTGTGCTGATGCTCCGCATCGGGGTCTACGAGGTCTACGGTAAGGTTCACATGAATATTGCCAATCTCGATGCACTGGCTCGTGTCTATTTCGAGGGAGAGAAAACAAGAGACAGTCTGTTCGTCGCTGCGGCTGCGGCGAAGAAAGAATTGATCCGGGTGATTCAGGCTGTGCCGGGCAAGGTGGTCAATGAGCAGCAGGAGCCGATTCGCAAGGCGAGGAGGTATCGGGGGTACAACGGAGACGGCCCCGCCAAAATGATGGCCAAGTGGCGCGATTTCCGTGAGAGTCTCCTGACGGCCAAGGAAGTGGACGGCGCGACTGGCTTGGATGCCATTATCGATGAGATCAAGGACAATGCAGCCCAGAGTCTGCAGACCGACGCGGAGAAAGGCTGGAAAGTCGTCGCTGTCAAGAATTTCGACAATCGGGCGGCCTGGGTCGGTATCAGCAATACTTACACCGAGTTGAAGTGTATCAATATCAATTCCGATTTCCGTTTCGGAGACAAGACGGACGACACCCAATACCCCGGCGTGGATCATGCACCGGCGCTACCGCTGGAACTGCTGATCTACAAAGGGGAGAACGGCAAGTGGCAGATCGCCCAGTATGGTGAGATGTGGCGCATGCAGCTCTACTTCTGGGATTCGGGCTATGCGGCCTTTGCCAAGAACATGGCGGTTCCCGCCATCATTAGCGGCGACATTGAAGAGATGGTCCAAGGCAAATAATCCTCTTGTGAAGCGGTTTGAGGTCCTGCCGGGAGGCACCGGCGGGGCTTTTTTTTGAGTGCGGCGTCGAACGATCCTGTTGTCAAGAACGGGCCCGTGTGTTAGAGTGCCGTCAACTTTTCGGAGAGAATCGATGCAATCGTTTGCCCGCCTCTGGTGGCTCCTGCTCATGTTTTTTCTGCTGGTGCCGGTATCGTCCGACGCGGTTCTGGATGATTTCCGCCGGACAATCCGGGAGCGGTTTGATCCGGGCCAGAGCTACGGTCTGTATCAGAAAACCCTCGAGATCGTGGCCCCCTTTGAGACGGTCTGTCGGCAGCTGGAAGCGAACGTGCAGGAGTCGGAATGGGAATTGCTGACCCACTGGGAACTGGACCCGCCCGATGTCTGCGATACCCGGGCGCGTGTCTATTTGCTGCGCTACGAAGAATACGACCGGGCCGTGCTCGCCAAGGGGGCGCGGCGGCTGGTCTTTCTTCCGGTGCGCATCGGCGTCTTTCAGGAAGGGCCCAAGGTGGTGGTCGTCTTCACGAACCCCGAATTCCTGGCCAAGGTCTTCTTTGCAGACCTCCCCTTTGTCGAGCAGGATGAGATGCTGGCGCTCAGCGGCGAGATAAAGAAGGACCTGGTCACCTTCTGCGTCAAAGGGATGGAGGGCACCATTCTCACCGAGCAGCTCCCGCCGATCCGGAACGACCGGGACGTGCGCTTCTTCTGGAGCCGCTATCAGGAGCACTTCGACGTCGTTCGCCAGGTGCCGGTGCGCGTCGATCCGGTGGAGACGCTGCAACGGGTCTGCGACCGGATCGAAAAGGCGGTGCCGGCGGCAAAGACGGGGTGGCGGATGATCGCGAGAACCCCCGTGGCCGATCAGGCGTGCATTCTCAGCGTCTCCCATCGGCGGGTGGAAGACCAGGCCCTTGACTTCAGCGGGATCCAGTGGCCCTCGGTTCTGGACCGGGACCCCTGCAGCGGGCTCTATCATCTCACCCAGTTCCCCCTGGAGATTCTCGTCTTCCTGGAAGGGGGCGAGGTCCGGGTCGGCATCCTCGATCAGTTCTGGCGGATGCGCTTTTACCTCTGGGACGATCCCTATCGTACTGGCACGACCTTCATGGCGCGGGATCCCAACTTCTCCGGCCGGGTCTACGAATCACTGCGCGGGCTCGTTCGCGGGCCGTGAGCATTCCGGGCAAAGGTGTCAGCAAAACGTTCGAATCATCTTGACTTGGCTCGAACAGTTCACTATTCTCTGAACAAAACCTACCGTTAGCCCGGATATTGCACGGGTGATATCCGGGCTAGACCAACAGGTTCCACCGCGTAGACTCCAACCGATCCGCCGCAATAGCGACGTCCGCGGCGCGCAGACTTCAAAGGAGGTGATGGCCAGGCACATGACCGAGCCCGGATATTGCATGAGTCAATCTATTACGAGGCCGGACTTGTCACGGCGTAGCATTCTGCGAAGACCGATAGGCTGCCACATGCGGCGTTACAGAAAATTTCCTGACTTCGACACATGTCAATATGCCTTCAGCCAGAAAATTCTCTGCGCCTTGCCTGTGGCGCCTCTGCGGCCTCTCATGACGATCACTCACGCAATATCCGGGCCAGATGGTTTCCCATGACCGGGACGGAATTTCTCAAGGAGGAGAGGACATGAAACGGATACTGCTTTTTGTCGCCTTTGGATTGACACTTCTCGTGATTCCCACCTTATCCTTTGCCACCAATGGCTCCCAGCTGATCGGCGTCGGCTCCACCCAGAAGGGAATGGCTGGTGCCGTGACGGCCACCCCCGAGGACGCCATGACCGCCATCACCAACCCCGCCGGGATGGCCGTCATCGGCAAGCGGGCGGACTTCAACGCCGAGGCCTTCATGCCGAGACGTTCCGTTGACTTCGCGTCGGTGGGCGGCGATGACACCGACGGGGGCTCGCGGCTCTACGGCGTGCCCTCCCTCGGCTGGACGGCGCCCGCGTTCATGCGGGATGACGTCTGGTTCGGCGGCGGGTTCTTCGCCACCGCCGGCCTCGGCGTGGACTACGACGTGATCAGTGCCGGCGCATTCGGTGACGCCGATATCTATACCCAGTTTCAGTTTGCCAAGATCGCACCGGCCCTTGCGTGGAATGTCAGCGACCGCCTCACCCTCGGTACCAGCCTCAACTTCGATTATCAGCTCCTGGAGATCCGGGAGTCCTTCGGGGGTTCCATGGCGGCGCCGCCGGTCAATCTTGATCTTGGACGATCGGTTCAGGCCTACGGCGCGGGGATCACGTTGGGGGCCATCTACCGGCTCAACGACATGATCACCCTGGGCGCGACCTATATCTCGAAGCAGTGGTTCCAGGATCTGAAATACCGGATCGGGGACGGTGCCATTGTTAATTTCCCCGTGGGAGATCTCGTGGCGTCCAATTCAGCTCCCGGAACCTACCGGCTGGACCTGGATTTTCCCCAGCAGGCGGCCGTCGGGTTTGCCTATCATCCCAACGAAGCCCTCACGCTGGAAGTCGATGTCAAATGGATCAACTGGGAGGATTCCTACGACAAAGCGAAATTGAAGGGGGCCTTCGATTTAGCTAGCTTTGTCTTAGGTCCACAGGGCTCTACCAACAGCATCGAACTGAACTTCGGCTGGGACGACCAGTGGGTGGTTGCCGTCGGCGCCCGTTATATGCTCAATGAGCAGCTGACCCTCCGCGCCGGCTACAACTGGGCCGAGTCTCCCATCGAGGAGGAGGATGTCTTCAGCAACATCGCCTTTCCGGCCATCGTCGAGCAGCACGTTACCCTCGGCGCCACCTACAATCTGGGGCCCCACTGGGTCCTCTCGGGCTCCTGGATGTGGGCTTTGAAAGAAGACCTGACCGGCAAGAACGACATTCCCCAGGCGTTCCAGGACGCCGGGTTTCCCGCGTCCAGCGGCGTTGAAATTGAACTGAAGGAGTACTCCCTCGGCACCCAGATCACCTATCGGTTCTAGCGAGAAAGAGAACGAGGCGTCCTGATATCCCGGATCCCCGGCGGGAAGAGCGTCCCGTCGGGGATTTTTGTTGACTTTTCCCTGTCTGTTCGATTTAATGGGCGGATTCGAACCGACGCGCCCGTGCGGCGGCCGGATCTATCCTATAAGATCGTTTTGGGACGAAGATGATGTCGGATGACGAAAGCAAAGAGCCGGGGGAGCAGAAACCAGGCGCCCGTCCCCTGCACAAACGGATGAAGGATACCGTGATTCTCGACTTGGCCCTGAAGAAGGAGGATCATTCTATCCGCTTCTACACCGCTCTGCTCGATTATGTGGAGCAGCAGGACTCGAAGAGACTACTGGGTCATCTCATCGAAGAGGAGAAGCGGCACTTCAAGCTTTTGAGCGAAGTACTGGTGACGGGGAACTACGAGAAACTGGGAGCCCGCAGCGAGCATGATAGCCTTGAGATGACGGATCATCTGGTCACTGAGGAGATTGACCGTGCCTCCTCGCCGCAGGAGATCGTGAAGCTGGCCATCCGCAAGGAAGAGGCGTCGGAGGAGTTCTATCTGAGCCGGATCCATTTCATTCAGGACGCGCAGCTCAAAGAGCTCTACCGGCGGCTGGCGGAAGAAGAGGCGAACCACCGTAAGAGGCTTCTCAACGGCTACGACGATCTGATCATCATGAACACCGTGTGAGATCTTCCAGGGCCGTCCAGGGTTCGCCGCTGATGCGGGAAACCCCAAACCGCCAAGGCCCCCCACCGTCTTCCTTCAATCCTTTTTCGGTGCCATTGGCCGCAGCAGGGCCCGGCGTACCTCTTCGGGGTCGGTCAGCGGCTTCTTGCAGGTGTAGTTGCGGCAGATGTAGACCGTCGGCTTGTCGCCGATGGGAATCTTCCGGTCGAGATAGGGGATGGTGGCTCCGTGCTTGCCCTTTGTCTCCCTGGCCAGGCCCACGACCTTGTTCGGCGAAAAGGGTTTGCGGATGGCCCGCAGCATGGCCTGTGTCTCCGGGGAGGCCGGCGGGCCTGCGACCGCGATCTCCATGGGGGCGCTCAGGCTGAAATCGAGGGCAGAGAGGGTATGGGCGAACGCGCCGGGGGTCTCCACCAAATCACCCGACAGGGCTTCCAGCGAGGTCTGCGCCATCTCCCGAAGTTTGCCCTCCCCCGTGAACTCCGACAAGCGGAGCAGGTTCAAAATGGCCACGGCATTTCCCGAAGGTTTGGCGGCGTCGTGCAGCTCTTTGGTGCGGCTGATCAGTGACGCATCCCCGGCCTGGCTGAAGAAGAAGTTGCCCCCCTTGCGGTCGTAAAAGCGGGCCACCATTTCCCCATTGAGGGCGAGGGCTTTTTCGATCCAGACGATGTCAAAGGTGCTCTGGTACAGCTCGATCAGGCCCTGCACCAGAAAGGCGTAGTCGTCCAGATAGCCGGGAAAGCGGACTTCCCCCTCGCGGTAGCGGCGCAGAAGCCCCTCTTTTGTCCAGAGATGCTCGAGGAGAAAACGGCCGGCCCGTTCAGCCGCAGCCGTGTAGCGGGGCTCATCCAGGACCGAGCCGGCATACGCCATGGTGGTGATCATCATGCCGTTCCACGCCGTGAGGATCTTGTCGTCGCGATGCGGCCGGACCCGTTTCGCCCGAGCGTCGAAGAGCCGGCGACGACTTTCGACCAGACGGGGCTCCAGGTTCTCGGGGGCCATGCCCCGGTCCTTTGCAAAACTGGCCAGATCGATCCACTGGTGGAGGATGCTTCGGCCGCCCTCGAAGTTGCCCGCGGGCGTGACATCGTAGAAGCGGCTGAACAGGGCTCCTGATTCACGTCCCAGAACGGTTTCAATCTGCTCGGGTGTCCAGACGTAGAAAGTCCCCTCCTCCCCTTCACTGTCGGCGTCCTCCGCCGAGTAGAATCCTCCCTGCGGATCGGTCATGTCCCGGAGAACGTAATCGAGCACGGCCCGGGCCGTCTGTTCGAACTCGGCATTGCCCGTGACCTGGAAGGCCTCCACATAGACCTGCGCCAGCACGGCGTTGTCATAGAGCATTTTTTCGAAGTGCGGCACCAGCCAGCGGTCGTCCGTGGCGTAGCGGTGGAAGCCGCCGCCCAGCTGGTCGTAGATCCCGCCGCGAGCCATCTGCTGGAGCGTCTGTCTCACCATGTTCAGGGCCTCCGCACGGCCGGTGCCGTGATGGTGGCGAAGCAGAAAGGAGAGGGTCATGGCCTGGGGGAACTTGGGCGCCTGGCCGAATCCGCCGTAGGTTGCATCGAAACGGCCGGCGATGGCCTCAAAGGCCTTCGTCATCAGCGTCGTGGTGAGGGGAGAGTGCGGCCGGCTCGCGTCCTGCTCCTGCAGCAGGTGCTTGAGCCGCTGCCCTACATCGAGGGCCTTTTCGGGTGTTTCTTTCCAGACCTTGGCGATCCAGGGGATCAGGGTCTTCATGCCGGTGCGCCCCCCCATGTCCCCGGGGGGAAAGTACGTGCCGCCGAAGAAGGGCTCCAGGTCCGGTGTCAGAAAGACATTAAGCGGCCAGCCCCCGCTTCCGGTCAGGGCCTGCACTGCGAGCATGTAGATCTTGTCGAGGTCCGGGCGCTCTTCGCGATCGACCTTGACACAGATGAAGTCCCGGTTGAGCAGTGTGGCGATCTCCGGGTTCTCAAAGGATTGCTCCTCCATGACATGACACCAGTGGCAGGTGGAATAACCGATGGAGAGGAAGATCGGTTTGTTCTCCTCCTTGGCCCGGGCCAGCGCTTCGGGGCCCCAGGGGTACCAGTTCACCGGGTTGTAGGCGTGCTGAAGCAGATAAGGGCTCTTCTCGTGTATGAGGTGATTCGGCTTGGGCTGTTTTTGTTTCTTTTCCGATTTCACCGTCCCGTCTCCTTTCGCAGGGTCCCCGGCACCTTTCTCGCCCGGTGGGGTCGCGTGGGCCGGTTCACGGCCGAGCCCCAGGAGACAGAGAAGAAGAAAACCGAGGCCCAGGAATTGTATGCGCATAGCGTTCCTCCCGCCGACCTGGATCTTGGTTTCTATTCAATCAGACGGGCGGTGTTCCGTCAAACGGGGCAGACGACACCGGCCGGCACGAGGGTGCTGCGGTGGACGAGCGGAACGGGACTCGTTGCAGAAGTGCTGCTGGTTCGAAACGCAGGGGGACGGAAGGCCCGTTGGGCATCAGAGCCGTCCGGGCGGCAGGAACCGGGGCCGGCCATGGGCCGGCCCACGCGTATGTTAATTGTTCAGGGCCTGCTGAACGGCGGCCGGGCTGAAGCCGCGGAGAATGTTGCCATTGATGTCGATCACCGGGATGCCGGAGAAACCGCCGGTTTTCTCCATCATCTCCCGCCGGCCCTTCGGGTTCCGTTCGACGTTGATTTCGGTGAATTTGATGCCGTTCTTGACGAAGTAACTCTTCGCCTGAATGCAGGCCGGTCACCAGTCGGTCATGTAGAGAATGACTTTGCCGTGGGAGCTGTTCTTGCTACGCTCGACCCTTTCCTCCTCCAGCTGCCGGAGAAACTTCTTGTAATAGGGCTCTCCCTCAGCGGCTGCGGCGGACGGTTTTCCAAGGGAAGGGTCATAGGTCACACTCCCCTTGTGTTCGATTTTGTCGAAGTCCTCGGCCCCGGCGCGGTATTGCTCGGGGATTTTCCTGAGGTCGTCGGTGAAATGGGTGACGCCCCGATCATCCAGCCATTTGTAGATCTCCCCGAAGGCGGGGGTACTCAGGATGAAGAACAGAGTGATGGTCGATAACAAAAGATGTTTCATGTTGTTTCCTTATCCGGAGGGTTTGCATCGCAACAATGCTGCTTCATTATATCCCGGCCCCCTCCCCGGCTTCAACGAAAAAAAGGGAGCCACCGTGGGCCTCAGGCCCGGATCCGATAACGCGCCAGTTCCTCTTCGGTCAGCGGCGCAACGGCCGTGAGAATCTCCTCGCTGCCGTTCATGTGCAGGACGACGGTTCCAGGCCCCTCGCTACGTCCATAGCGCAGCAGGATCCGGGGGATCACATCCCGGGCCCGTTCGTCCATCTTACCGGCAGCGGCGCCGATGGGACCGGTGAAGTCGCGGGGGATGAAGAGGGGGTAACAGGTTTTTGCCAACGATTCTATCCGAATGTTCTCCTGCTCGTTTCTCCCGATGACGGCTTTCAGGTCCGGCGCAATGCGAAGATGACGCCCCGTTCGCAGGAGCCGGATTTCGGCCATCTCGTACGTGTCCTGATGGTCGAAGAGATCCTTCAGCTTCACCGCAAAGTTTGCGTCGGTGAGCAGGCACCCGCCTGCGGGACAGGGGTAGTCGCTGATCGAAAAGGCTTCTGCCAGCGCCATCTGTTTCTTCCGTCCCCGACCGGTAATGGCGAGCAGACGGTCCCGGTCCACGATCCCCTGCTGTTCCGGCAGCGTCGGCTTCAGGACCTGCGCCGACAGCGGGCGGAGGATCCTCCCCTTGAGCCCCGTTTCCCGGTCGATCAGGTTCATTGCGTCCCGCCGCTGGGACATGGGACGCTGTCCGAGGACTTCGCCGGTAATCAGAAAGGTTGCGCCGATGCTCTCCATGTATTCAGCGGCTTTGGTGTGCATGAAGATCCGGCAATCGAGGCAGGGATTCATCCGCTTGCCGTAGCCGTAACGGGGGTTGCGGATCATCTCGATGTACTCGCGATCCACGCGGATCATCTTGAGCGGAATCCCGAGCTCTTTGGAGAGCCGCAGCGCCTCATTGCCGCAGCCGTTTTTCCGGTTGCAGCAGCAGAAGGGGCTCCTGAAGTTCACCGCCGTCACCTCGATCCCCTGATCGAGAATCAGCTTCAGGGCGACCGAGCTGTCCAAGCCGCCCGAAAGGAGCATGACGGCTTTCTTGTTCATGACGAGCGCTTCCGTTTTCAACATGATCGATCGATTCTCCACAGCCGGGACGTGACGTCCCGGCGGTACCGCAGGCTGTCACCCCGGTGGCGCCCGGTCGGTCCTTTCTGTCAAACGACTTGAAAAAAGGGACGATCCGGGCCATGATGTATTCACTTTTCTATTGCGCTGCACCGACGAACAGGAGGCCTGCCATGCCAGAAATGATGCTGCTGAAACTCTCCGCTGCCCTGCATGTCATTGGGGTGGTCATCTGGATCGGCGGTGTCGCCTTTGTCACGCTCGTCCTCTTCCCCATGATTCACGAGATGACTGATCCCATGGAAAAGGCGCTTCTTTTTCAGCGGGTGGAGCGGCGCTTTGCCCGGATTGTTCGGGTTATTCTGGTGGTGGTGGGCCTGACCGGTCTGTACAACCTTATGGCCAAGGGGCTCTATGACCTGATGCCGACGGCGGCGGGGTTCTGGCTCGACCTGATGATCGCCGTGTTCGTTGTGTATGCCCTGCTAATCTTCGGTCTCGAGAAGGCTCTCTTCAAGCGGGTCTTCAAAGACGTGAAGAACATGAACGCCGATCAGATCTTCTTCAGGATGACCGTCTTTCACTGGTTCGTGCTCGGCATCAGCCTTCTGGCCGTCGGGGCCGGGGTTGTCGGAACCTACTAACCTGACCCGGCGCGTTATTTTTCTTTCAGGTATTTCTCCGGGTCGCTGAGAAAGGCCTCTTTCTCATCCTCCATGCAGAAGTAATAGGTCTGTCCCTGGTACTCTACCGTCTCCGCGGCGTGGGCTTTTGAAATCTTCATGCCACAAATGGGGTCCAGGGCCACCTCGGCTCCCTCCGCACCGGCGTGATAATCTCCGTGCTCCATCATGGCTTTGTGCCGTGCGCAGTTTGCGGGGTCGCACTTGCCGTTCTGGCAGGCGATCGCGGAAAGCTGGCAGATCAGGGTCACTGCCAGCGTCATGACGATGGTCCATAGGAGCTGTCTCATAAGCGTATCTCCTTAGTGTGCATTGCACGAATTGGATAATTTAACCTAAAAGCCTACAGGAAGGATGCGGCGAATGCAAACGGAAAATGGAAACCCAGGCTATTTCAAGCGGTTACAAGGGCGGCCCGGCCGGAATGTGGCGGCCTGCCGGCGTTTGACAGGCGGGGAACGAAGGGGTAGTGTCAAGCTCAGGTGGTTGGGTTATGAAATGGTCATCGGTAGTCTCCATCGAACCGGACACCAGTCGGGGTATTGCTCACTGTGTTGCCGAACTTCAACGTGAGTTACAGGAGCCTCCGGATCTCGCCCTTCTCTTTGTGTCTGATCACTTTTCCAAGAACTACGCCCAGATAGGCCGGGAGGTCTTCCGGCAGCTGGCGTGCCGGCATCTGCTCGGATGCTCCGCCGGGGGAGTGATTGGTGCGGGCAAGGAAGTGGAGGGAATGCCAGGCATCAGTCTCACGGCGGCTGTCCTGCCGGATGTTCGGATACATCCCTTTCACCTGGAGCATGCGGCGTTGCCGAGTCTCGACGGAAGCCCCCGCCCCTGGGAAGAACTCTTCGGTGTGACGGCCGAGGAGGAGCCGGCCTTCCTGCTCCTGGCCGATCCCTACAGCTTCGCCGCGGAGGGTTGTCTGAGCGGTCTTGATTTTTCCTTCCCCCGCTCTCCCAAGGTGGGGGGGTTGGCCAGTGCCGCCAGCAGGCCGGGCGAAAACGCACTGTTTATGGATGACCAGTGCCACCGCTCCGGTCTGGTCGGTCTGGCCGTGTCGGGCGATATCGTGCTGGACACCGCCGTGGCCCAAGGGTGTTACCCCGTGGGGCCCGTGCTGTGCGTCACCGACTGCGAGGACAATATCCTGCGGGAACTGGACGAGCGACCCGTTCTGGAAGTCCTCGGGAAGGTTCTCTCCGACATGACGCCGGAGCAGCAGGAGCTGGTTCAGCACTCCCTTTTCATCGGCATTGCCATGGATCCGATGAAGGAGTCCTTCGCCCAGGGGGATTTCCTCATCCGCAATCTCCTGGGGGCGGACACCGACGAAGGCTGCCTGCTCGTTGCCGCGCGTCTCCAACAGGGACAAATGGTTCAGTTTCATCTGCGGGATGCCACCACTTCCGCGTCGGACCTGGACGATGTCATTTCGGCCTTCATCAAGGCGCATAAAGGTCTCAGCTACTATGGGGCGCTCCTCTTTTCGTGCCTCGGGAGAGGCCAGAATCTCTACGGGCATGCCAACCATGACTCCGAGAGGTTCCAGCACTTCATGGGGCGCATCCCCCTGGGCGGGTTCTTCTGCAACGGCGAGATCGGGCCCGTGGGGCCCGTGACCTACCTGCACGGCTACACCAGCAGCTTCGGCATTTTTCGCCCGCGCGAGTAGCCGGACCAAACCCGGACATCGCATGTGGCAGTCTATCCGCTCTCGTAATAGATTGACTCATGCGATGTCCGGGTTAGAGACTTTCTTCGTGCGTCCGGTCCAAGCAGCGGTATTGCAGCGCCTCCGAAACGTGGGTGGATCCGAGGGCATCCTGGCCGGCGAGATCGGCGATGGTGCGGGCCACCTTGAGCACGCGGTGATAGCTGCGAGCGGAAAAGCCGAGTCGTGAGACGGCCGTTTCCAGAAGGTGCTCCGTCTCGGTGTCCACCCGGCAGTAGGTTTCCGTCATCGGGGCGTTCATCTGTGCATTGCAGGTGAGTCCTGTGGCTCCGTATCGAACGTTCTGGATCTGCCGCGCCCGGTTTACCCGGGTGCGGATGGCCGAGGAGCTTTCACCCCGGGACCCGCCGGAGAGCTCCTGGAAGGGCACGGCCGGCACCTCGATCTGGATGTCGATCCGGTCCATCAGGGGTCCCGATATCCGTTTGCGGTAGCGGTCGATTTCACCGGGACTGCAGCGGCAGGGGTGCTGCGCGTTTCCGAAAAACCCGCAGGGGCAGGGATTCATGGAAGCGGCCAGCATGAAGCGGGCCGGATAGGTCAGGCTCGCCATCGCGCGGGAGATGGTGACGCTGCCGTCTTCCAGGGGCTGGCGGAGACCTTCGAGGACGTTTCGCCGGAATTCGGGGAGTTCGTCCAGAAAGAGGACGCCATGGTGCGCCATGCTGACCTCTCCCGGCCTCGGATGGGTGCCGCCGCCGATCATGCCGGCATCGGAAATGGTGTGGTGGGGGGCGCGAAAGGGCCGTACGGCGATGATCCGTTTCCGGGGCGCCAGCAGTCCGGCCACGCTGTGAACTTTGGTACAATCGAGGCATTCGTGCAGGGACATGTCGGGCAAAATGGTGGGGAGGCGCCGGGTCAGCATGGTCTTTCCCGAGCCGGGCGGGCCCACCAGGAGGATGTTGTGCCCCCCGGCGCTGGCGACTTCCATCGCCCGTTTGGCGTGCTCCTGTCCGCGCACATCGGAGAAATCGACATCGGCCACGGCGTTTTCCTGCAGCAGGGAGGCCAAATCGGAATGTTCCGCAGGCACGTCGATCTCATCATTCAGAAAGGCCACGGTTTGGGCGAGTGAGACTGCGGGAACCACATGGAGCCCGCCGACGATGGCGGCTTCCGGCGCGTTTTCCGCAGGGAGCAGAAAACGCTGAAAGCCGGCCTTGCGCGCGACCAACGCCATGGAGAGGGCCCCCCGGACCGGCTTGACCCGGCCGTTGAGAGAGAGCTCGCCGACGATCAGGCAGGCCTGAAGCCGTTCTGCGGGGACGATGCCCTGGCGTGCCAGGATGCCGAGAGCGATGGGCAGGTCAAATCCGGAACCCTCCTTTTTCAGATCCGCAGGCGCGAGATTGATGGTGATACGATGGCCGGGGAACTTCTGACCGGAGTTCTTCAGCGCGGCGCGAACCCGCTCCTTGCTCTCCTTGATGGCGGCGTCGCCGAGCCCCACCACCGAGAACGCAGGAAGGCCCATGGCGAGATCGACCTCCACCTCGACCACAACGGCGTCGATGCCGACAACGGCGCTGCTGGACACCTTGGCGATCATAGTCCGATCAGAATAGAAGGGAGTTGTACTTCAAGATGCGTGAATCAAGGCAGGCAATAATGGACACTTGAAGTGGTTGAACCCGGATATTGTGGCGCACTCTATCACACGGTGCGGCGCCGCTGCAACCCCTTTTTCGGTTTGACATCGATGGGGGAGTTTTATAAACTTGCCCTGTTTCTGGAGGGACACCATGCAGATCAGCGGCACCACCCGCATCACCGGACTCTTCGGGCATCCGGTGCGCCACACCTTCTCCCCGGCCATGCACAATGCCGCGTTCGAGAAGCTGAAACTCGATTACGTCTATCTGCCTTTTGAGGTCCGACCGGAGGACCTGACGCAGGCCGTGGCGGCGCTGCGACCCCTGGGTCTGGCGGGGATCAATGTCACGATCCCCCACAAGGAGGCGGTGCTCCCGCTGCTCGATGAGATCTCCGAGGAGGCCGCGCTCATGGGGTCGGCCAACACCATCCGGGTGAGCGCCGAGGGCCTGAAGGGATACAACACCGACGCTTACGGATATGAGACCTCCCTGCGGGAAGAGGCGGGGCTGGTGCTCGCGGGCAAGCGAGTTTTCGTCATGGGTGCCGGCGGCGCCTCCCGGGCCGTTGCCTTTCAGTCGGCGTTCTCCGGTGCAGCGGAAGTGGTGATCGCCGATGTGGTCCCGGCCCGGGCCGAGGCCCTGTGCGCGGCGGTGGCCGGCCGTTTTCCTGCCTGCCGGGTGGCGCCCTGCGCTGCGGATTCCCGGGCGGTTGAGCGGACCGTTGCCGCAAAGGACCTCTTCGTCAATGCCACCCCCGTCGGCATGAAAGCGGAGGATCCGCGCCTCATCGATGTGGCGTGGCTTACGCCCGGCGCCGTTGTCTTTGATGTGATCTACAACCCGCAGCAGACGCGACTTCTTCGGGAGGCCGCGGCCCGGGGGCTGCAAACCTTGAACGGTATTGGCATGCTGGTGCATCAGGGGGCCCGGGCCTTTGAGATCTTTGCGGGGACACCCGCTCCGGTCGAGACCATGCGCGGGGTTATTCGGGAGAGATTCGGGGCCTAGCCCCGTATGGCACACAAGAAACATGAATCAGGCAAGAAAGTCTTCCGCTGGAAAGCGATAGTCATTAATCTTAGGCGGGCGTCCGGACGGCAGTCTGTCACACAGAGAGAATCCATCCGGGAAGAGAGAGGTTTCTCCTCTCGAGACGGCAAGAAGACCGCTGGATTACACATGCCGGCATGTCTCGCGCCGGACCCCTCCGTTGTCTGAGATGTGCCGGGGCGCTCTGGCGCTGCTCGTGCCATATCGGGGCTAGCCATGCACAACATCGTTCTCGTCGGTTTCATGGCGACCGGAAAAAGCACCGTGGGACGAGCGCTGGCGCACCGCCTCTCCTTCCGCGTCGTGGACACCGACGACATGATCGAGGCAAAAGCCGGCAAGCCCATCTCGCAGATCTTTGCCGACGCGGGCGAGGCGGCTTTCCGGGAGCTGGAGGCGGAGGCGGCCCGGGAGGTTGCGAGCCTGTCACGGCACGTGATCATTACGGGCGGCGGGATCGTGCTGCGGCACGCCAACATGGATGCGCTCAAACAGGCGGGGCCGGTGTTCTGTCTGACGGCATCGGCTGAGGAGATCCTGCGTCGCACGGAAGGGACCACCCACCGGCCGTTGCTGCAGACGGCCGACCCCCTGGCCACCATACGAGAACTGTTGGATGCGCGGGCGCCGCTTTATGCAGCGGCCGACCACACCATTCAGACCACCGGTCTGCGGGCGGACGCGGTGGTGGCTCGGATCCTCGAAATTGTGACGATTCATCATCCGGGCATCGTGAGACGGCTTGGATGAAAACCCACCGTAAACTCCTCTGGTTTCACACCCGCGAGCGCACGGAGATTGTCGACATCACCGCCGAGGTGGAAGGGGAAGTGCGGGAGAGCGGCATCCGGGAGGGGCTGGCGCTGATCTACCCCATGCACACCAGTTCGGCCGTCTACGTGAGTGACTCGGACCGCTCCCTCACGCGGGATCTCGACGCGCTCCTCGCCCGGCTCGTGCCGCGCGGCGCAGGGTATCAGCACGACGCGGCCGACCCGAAGGGCAATGCCGACGGGCACCTCAAGGCAATTCTCTGCGGACACCACGTCACCCTGCCGGTCAGCGAGGGGCGTCTCGATCTGGGGACCTGGCAGAGACTCTACTATGCCGAATTCGACGGACGGCGGGACAAGGAAGTCCAGATCCGGATTCTGGGGGAGTAGGCCTGCTGAGGGCTGAGCCCGGGACTTCTTCGATCGGGCATGGAATCCCCGACATCGTCCGACGTCAGACTTTGAATTTCTGCAGAGCCGTGACGAGGTGCTGAGCCTCTTCCTTGAGGGAGCCGATGGTGTGTTGCATGCCGTTGGAGGATTTGGCAAGGTTGCTGGTCTTGGTTTGAATCCCTTCCATGGAGCCGACGATCTCTTCGCTCCGTTGCTTCTGATGCCGGGTGGTGCCGGCAATCTGTTCCGTCTGGCCGGCGATGTTTTCCACCGCGCGTGAGATCTGCTTGCTGCCGTTCTTCTGCTCCAGGGTGGCCGTGTTGATCTGGGAGGACATCTCCCGCATCCTCTCCGTGGCTTCGATGATCAGTTTGCTGCCCCGGTCCTGCTCTTCCGTGGCCCGTGAAATCTGGTCCACCTGGTTGGACATCATTTCGATGGCCTCTGTAATATGCCGAATGCCGACGGCCTGCTGCGACGTCGCCTTCTGAATCGCCTTGGACATTTCGGTCGAATCGTCGGCACTGACCACAATCGCTTGGAGGGCCTCGTCCACATTGCACACGAGCGCCAGTCCCTTTTCGACCGTCTCCAGCCCGTGTGCGGCCATTTTCACACTGGCGCCCGTCTCCGTCTGGACGGCTTTGATCAAAACTTCGATTTCCTTCGTGGAGGCGGCCGTCCGTTCGGCAAAGCTTTTGATCTCGCTGGCCACCACGGAGAAGGCTTTTCCGTGTTCGCCGGCCTGGGCCGCCAGAATGGCGGCATTGAGCGAAAGCAGATTGGTCTGATCCGTCACTTCGCAGATGACATTCAGGATTTTACCGATCTCCTGAGATCGTTTGCCGAGCAGATTGATGCTCTCCGTCAAGGCGGTCACACTTTTCCGGATCTCCTCCATTCCCTCCACGGCGGCACGGACCGCGTCCGTCCCCGTTCCCGAGGCGCTGAGGGTTACCATTTCGGCCAGCCCCACCGACTCGCCGGCCCGCTTTTCAATTTCCCGGGTGCTGGCCTGCACTTCGGAAATGGATGAAGCAATTTCACCAGCGGAACCGGAGAGGGTCTCCAGGTTTGCTGAAATCTGTTGGATGCTGGCCCCCATCTGGTGAATAGACGAGGCTGTCTCCTGTGTGGACTGGTCGAATACATTGGTGCTGTCCGAGACACGCTCGATGGAATCCGACATCTGGGTGACCGCCCGGGAGGTGCTTTCGGCGGACTGGCGAAGACTGTCGGCGTTCTCCGCAAGGCTGGAGATGGCCTGGTTCAGCGAATCGGTGGAGCCCGACGTGTCCTTGATGGACCGCTGCTGCGCGTCCGCGATGTCCATGATATCTTCGGAAGACTTCAGGATATGGGCCGTCACCGAGGAGACGCTGGCGGTGATGCTGCGGACCCCGGAGAGCATCCCTTTGAGGTTGGCGGACATCCCGTTGATGGCGTTTCCCAGCGAGGCGATCTCGTCCTGCCCGCGCACCTCGATCACCGCGGAGAGGTCGCCCGAGGCGATGCGATCCGCCGCGTGCTGCATGTTCCGGATGGGTCCCGTGATGTATCGAGAAATGGAGAAATAGACCAGGCCGACGGCGGCGACGAAGCTGCAGAGGGCAATCACGAGAGCCGCGAGGAGCAGGGCGTAGAGGGGCTTCTGAATGGCCTCAACCGCTACCCCGAGGCGGAGCGCGCCCACCATGGCTTCTTCCGCATTCACGATGGGGAAGGAGAGGTCGTAGGCCGTTTCCCCTTTCTGAACCAGCCGATGGTCTGCCGACGCGGCGGCGACGGAGGTCTCGTCCCGCAGGAACTTGCCGACCATTCGGGTCTCGTTGTGAAACAGGATCTTCCCTTCCGTGTCCTGGACGAGAGCGTAGTCGATGGCTTCATCATCGGTGACGATGGCCTGCAGCGATTCGGAGAGCCCCTGGAAGGAGTCCAGGGGAACTCCCAGGGCCAACACCTTGTTAATTTCGGTCAGGGTTTTTGTGCCCACCACCGACGATTTCGAAAGGATGGCATCCTGGTATTTCTTCGATGCCGTTGCGGTCAGAACGGCCGTGTTGATTCCGACGGCCACGAAAAGAATGCCTGCCACGATGACAGTGGCTTTCTGCTGAAGGTTCATAACGTCCTCATTTGATGACCCGGGTTGCCGAGGAGAGTAAGTCAAAGGGTATCTTGAGCCCCAGGGCGGTGGCTTCTTTCAGATTGATGATGACCTGGACCTGCTTCGGCAGGTCGACGGGAAGTTCAGTCGGGGAGGTCCCTCCCAGGATCTGGGCAACCTTCCGGGCGGCGGTTCGTCCCTGCTCCTGCGGGTCGGCCGAGATCGTCAGAATGACGCCATTGGCCTCCGCGCCGCCGATCGCGGACGCCGTGGGAATTCGGGCCTTCCTGGTCACGGCCAGCAGGAGATCGATATCGGCCATGACCTGCGCGCTTGTCGTCACCAGAAGCGCGTCCACCGCTGGGAGCACGAGGCGTTCCCCTTCCTTGCGGAACTCTACGAGCAGGCACTCCGCCAAATATCGTCCCTCCTCGTCCTTGATGTTCTGGGCCTGGAGGACCGTGTCTTTTTCCGCCTTATTGAAGAGGACTCCCAGCTTTGAAAAACCGGACAGGCTCTTCAGCCGCTGGACGATGGTCTGGAGCGGTACCTTGGAGCTGATTCCCGTGGCGTTGCCCCTGTCCAGATCGAGGGTGTGGGGGTAAAAGGCCCCCGCGAAGACCAGCGGCTTTCGGTCGCCTTCCTTGATGGCTGCCAGGGTCGCGGGCATCCCATAGCTAACGAGGAGATCCACATCGTAAGCAACGAATTTTCGGGCTGCATTGGTCCAGGACATGGCGTTGGGGGCCGGTTTCTGCACCAGGATTTCGCACTTGTCCGGCCCCAGACCCTGGGCCGCCATTTCTGA
>CALZGC010000007.1 GCA_945786985.1 uncultured Nitrospirota bacterium
CGAATAGGGCCACCAGATCAGGAACTTCCCTGTAACGCCGCATACGGCTGCTGATCCGGTCTCGTAATAGATTTACTCATGCAATATCCGGGCTAGAGTCCTGAAGCGGAAATGGTTGGAATAGCGGTCGAAGCGTATCTCTTGCCGGTCCGGCGCTGCGGTATCCCTCTCACTCACTTCTGCCAAATCCTCCTTGCCGCTCGCGATGATCACGAGGGGCGCGCGATCCGAAGAGGCAGGAGGCGTGTAAAAGGCCGGTTGTCGCATTTCCCAGGTGAACCGCAATGGAACATAGGGAAGCCCTGCGGCCGCTACAGGCCATGCCTCCCGGGTAAAAAGCGTCCGTTCGGTGAACAGATCCAGGATAGGCATGGCCGGCGCGGTGGCGCCGGACGACGCCTCCTGCGGCAGCAGGGACACCTCCACCGCACCAACCCCGAGAGTGTCTAGGTAGGCGCCGGCCCGGGCCAGATTCATCATGGACGTGCTTTTCAGAAACGGAAGATAGGCGCCCAGAGTGATCACCAGCGAAGTCGACACGATGCAGCAGGAAACAAACCGACGGACCATCGGATCCCGTACCGTCTGCAGACCGTAGGCCGCAGTCAGCGCGAAAAACGGAAAAAGAGGCAGCAAATAGCGTATCCGATCGATTTGTAAAAACCCGACGAGCACGAAACCCCAGACCAACACCAGGACACGGGCGTCGCGCCGCTTCATCCCGAGGTAGAGACCCACCAGGGCCAGTAGGGTGATGAAGGGGTGCACCTGGAAAAGAAAGGTCGACAGCGGACTCTCCTGCCAGCGGCTCAGCCCGTCCCACTGGTAGGAGAAGAGAAGCTCGAGCTGCTGTGTCACCACATCGGCCTTGGCCAGAAAGATTGGACCGGCTGTCATGGCTGTCACCAGAGCCGCTCCGAAGCTGGCTCTGAGCACCGCCGCCGATCCCCTCCAAGCAAGAACCATCGCAAGAACGGGCAGGATGGTAAGCATGGGCCAGGCCGAATACTTCGACAAGAGCGTCAGCGAGACGGCCAGCCCCGCCGCGACGATCCACGGGAAGCTCCCGTCTTCCAGGGCACGGCAGAAGGTGTAGCAGGTGAGCATCAGCAGAAACAGCGTCGGCACATCGACCAGCAGCAGGGGCACCTGCACGAGCAGATAGGGGATCCCCATCAAGAGCAGGGCCCCGTGAAACCCGACCGTTTCGTTCCAGAGCCGCCGCCCTACCCCGTAGGTGAGAAGCAGAGCACCTGCAAACAGGAGCGTGTTGAAACATTGGATCACCGCACGGCTTTCTCCCAGATAGCGCCAGAGCAGTCCATAGAAAAAGGGGATCGCGGGCAGATCGGTCCAGACCGAGATGCCCCGCCCCCACTCCTCCCAGAAGTAACCGATCCCGTATAGAGAGAGGGACTTGGCCTGAACAATATAGCGGGACGCGTCCAGCAGGATTTCGGGCGCCCCCCAGAGGGGATAGACCGTCACGCCGGCCATCACAGGAAGAACGAGTCGGGCCCTTCTCTCAAACGCTGCCGCCTGAGCGGCCAGCCCGGAAATCACGATCGCCAGACCGGCGGAGGCAAAGAGCCGCGCCGGTCCGGTTTCGGCGAAAACCCACTGCCAGTTCGTGAGGGTATTGTTGTCGAGAGAGCGAAAGAGATAGAGAACGGGCAGAACCAGGAATGCGAGAAAAGAGAGCAGGAGAACCGACTCCAATTGCGTCAGACCGGACCGGTGGACAGGGCGTGGACCGTGGAGGTCCACACTATGGGCTTCACTCAACGATGAAGGAATGGGTCTCATATTTTCTTTTCTGAAGTCTAGTGTCGTGTCAACCTTGTCGTGCGTTTTGGTGTCATCCCCTCATCCTAACCTTCTCCCCATAGGGGAGAAGGGATGTTTTCCTCTCCCCTCGGGGAGAGGTTGAGGCTGGCCGCCTCCATCACAAACACCGGCCCGGCTCCCGCGCCTACCTTCTGATGACGAAGTGGAAGAGACCGGACTCCTCCAGCACCTCCAGCAAACGACAGCCGTCGTCGCCGCAAAGCTCCATCAAGGCCTTCTCAACGCGCTTGTCATTGCTAATCACTTCAAGAATCTCACCGGCCTTCAACTGCCGAAGGGCGCCTTGCGTGAGCAGGCTCGGTCCCGGACCAAGCACCCCGCTGACATCGATCACGCGATCCACCTTTCTTTTGATTGCCACGGGTACCTCCCGTGGGGGAAAACTCCCCCATGCCGGCTCCTCCGCCGACCTGATGCCACCTTCATTTAGGAAGATTAGCAAATATGATGCCATTCCGATAACGGGGCCAAACACCTCTGCGTGGCTTTCGGAGCGGTGAACCGTGCACTTCGGGACAGCGGGCGACCGCGTGCATGTGCCGATCGGGACAGAAGGCATACACCGCCGGATGCTCCCTGATACGTCAAACCATAACCTGAAACGACTTCAGAAGCATGTGTTCAGAGGAAACAGGACGATGCGGCAGAAAATTTGAATTCTTAGCGGAAATACTGCCCAAGAGAACGCGAAGATCTTGTCTGTCTCGTTATATCCATTTGACAACAGCCCCCATATGTTGTTCCATAGAGCCGTACGAGGTTTTGGCAGCCGTCGTCTACAGCATATGTCTCACCCGCTTGTTGGAAACACGGACCCATGAACTGGCTGGACACACTAACCGAAAGCGGTCTTCTGATCCCGTATCACATCGGGGAAGAGCTTCTCATCGTCGTAATCTGTTTCATGATCGCCCGCCGATATTTCGCCAGATCCACCGAAAATAGCGGCATTGAGGCTCCTGAAAACCGTGCCCGGGTGACGCTCGCCGGTGCTGCCTTTGTGGTGCTCGGGCTGAGCAGTCTCACGCATGCGTTGATCCACGCAGCCGGATTTGACAACAACCTACTCTACCAGACACTTCTTGGTTACTGTCTCGGGTTTCTGATTCTCATTCTGGCCCGGTCTGCGGAAAAGCCAAGCACCAAGCAGGCGGTGCCTCTTCTCTATCTGCCGCTCCTCGCGCTCCTGGTGCCGGAGATTTACAGCCAGTTTCCCATCTTCGGGAAGTTCAGACCCATCGTCTGGATCGGCGTGGCCTATCTGTCCGGCGTCGTATCGATCCTGTTTATCGCAACCTTTTACCGTTCCCGAAGCAAGCGGATGTTGTGGGCTACTCTCGGGTTCGTGCTGATCGCTGTCTCTTCGATTTTTCTCTTCTTCCCGGCGTCCATCGGATCCCCCGTCTGGTTGCACGGCCACCTGTTCCGGCCGGTGGGCTTTCTGCTCCTCTTCTTCGCGGTGACCCCCGAGGAGTCGTTGCAGTTCGGCGGGAGCATCCTGGACAAGACCCTCTCTGCGTTCAGCCTGCTGGCAGCGGTCCCGCTGCTCCTCTTCGGCACAATCGTTTACTACGAGAACTTCTCGCCCATTGCCCCTGAGATCCGCCAACTCCTGGTCTTCTTCTTTCTCCTGGTCGCGTTCGCGGTAGCCTTTATTTTTGGGCTCGGTGTCATCATCCGCCTGATCAACCCCCTATTGGAGCTGAAGAATTCTGTGAACGGGCTGGTCGAAGAGGGACTGGAGAGAAAAATCGAGATCAACAGAAACGACGAGATCGGCGAGCTCTCCGACGCATTCAATGAGATGACCGTGAATCTCAAACAGGCGGTTGAAGAACAGGAGCGGCTCGGGCGGCTCGCTTCGACGGGAGAGCTTGCGGCCACGCTGGCCCACGAAATCAAGAATCCCCTGAATGCCATTGGCGGGGCGGCCGCTTACATCGGCAGGAACTATCGGGGCACCCTGATTGAAGAGTTCGTCAAGATCATCTCTGACGAGGTTTATCGGATCAATAAGTTGACGGGGACGCTGCTCAATTTTGCCAGACCGCTGTCCCCCAACCCTTCTCCACACAACATCAATGAACTGGTGGAGGATACGGTCTTTCTGATGCGCCAGGAATCCCAGGACCAGCACATCGCACTCGACAAGAAACTGGCCCCCCGCCTGCCGCCGGTGAATTGCGACCAGAACCAGATCCGGCAAATCCTGATCAATCTCATCATCAATGCCTTTGACGCGCTGGACGAGCGCGGCAGCGTCTGCGTGCAAACGGAGGCAAGCAACGGAAGCGTCCATATCAGCGTGGAGGACGACGGTCCCGGCATCGCCCCGGAAGATATGAAGCAGATCTTCAATCCTTTCTTCACCACCAAGACGCGCGGGACGGGGCTCGGTCTGGCGATCTCCAAAAAAATCGCCCGGGAACACCAGGGGGACCTCCTGGTGGAAAGCACCCCGGGACGGGGAAGTAAATTCACCCTCGTGTTGAGGGGGGGGAGTGAAAATGACCCACAGGATTCTCCTGGCAGATGACGAAGTCAACTCACTGAAGGTGATTTCCGCATCGTTGCGGGATCATCAGTTTGACGTTGCCACGGCCACGAGCGGAGAAGAGGCCTTCTCCCGGTTCCAGACGGAGCACTTCGACCTGGTGATCTCCGATTACCTGATGCCCGGGATCAACGGAGAAAAGCTGTTGGAGAAAGTGAAGACCCGCTCCCCCGAAACACCTTTCATTCTGCTTACCGCCTACGGGACGATTGAGCTGGCCGTCAACGCCATGCGCAAAGGCGCCTACACCTACCTGACGAAACCGGTCAACGTCGACCTTCTGGAATCCGTGGTGCGGGACGCCCTGGGGAGCCGGGAGCCGCGCATCGACGACGAAACGCCGGGCCGCCATCAATTCC
>CALZGC010000008.1 GCA_945786985.1 uncultured Nitrospirota bacterium
GCCCTCCGTTGTCGCCGAATCGGGACACCCCTTTGACGACAAAGGGGAGAAAACGCAATGATCCCATGGTGTTGTGTCGATTCACGAAAAGGCGACAACCCGTTCGATGGGCATGACAGTGCGCCGTCGCGGCCTCTCTTTGAGAGTTCGTCCGGAGGGTGCCGCCTCGCAGAAGACCGGTTCGCACCCGATTCGCAGCGGCAAAGAGATGATTGTTTTCTCCCGGGCCCTCTGCTAAAATCCCCCCATGCCCAAGGAGGAAAGGCAGGACAGCGCCATCATCGCCGAAGTCGCCGTGCCCGGTGTCGCCAAGATCCTGCACTACAGCATCCCCGACACAATGCGCAGGGCCGCGCTGCCCGGTGTGCGGGTGGCAGTGCCGCTCGGCCGACGAACGGTCCACGCGTATCTTGTGGCCCGGCGCCAAGAGAGCGAGCACCCCCGGCTCAAACCGCTTCTCGATGTCATCGACGCCGCACCGATCCTATCGGGCGAAATGCTGAAACTCACCGAATGGGCCAGCCGATATTATGTCGCGTCCTGGGGCACCCTGATTCGCAGTGCCCTCCCCGCCGGCATCGACACCGTAAGGAGCTATCGAGTAAGCCTCACCCAAGCGGGCGCGGAGGGCAAAGCGCCGGGATCTCTCTTCGCGTCGATCCGACAGCTGCTGCGTTCTCAAGAGCTCTCCATAAGACAACTACAGGGAAAACTTCAGAACAGGCATATCAAGTCCGCAGTCGACCGATACGCCAAGGGCGGGCTGCTCAGTATCCGGGAGGTGGTCCGAGGCCCGATCCGCACCCGCCGGGAGACACGTTACCGTGTAGCCGACGGGGCGCATTGGGATGAAAATCGCCTGACCCTGCTCAGACGGCAGGCCCCTGCCCAGGCGGTGGTTGTGGAGCATCTCGTTCGCGACCCTGTCGCCCGAACGGCCGCGGCCGTTGTGCAAGAAACGGGTGTTAGCCCGGGGGTGCTCCGGGCTCTGGTGAGCAAGGGTCTCCTCACAACCGAAGCTGTCGAAATCGTGCGGGACCCCTTCGCCGAGGATCCCCTGCACCCTGCGCCGGCGCCGGCGCTCACCGAGGAGCAGCGGAGAGCCGCTGCATCCATCACCCCCGCGGTCCGGGCAAATCGTTTCGAAACCTTTCTGCTCCACGGGGTGACCGGAAGCGGCAAGACCGAGGTCTATCTCCAGGTGATTGCCGCGGCGCTCAGCCACGAGCGCGATGCCCTGCTCATTGTCCCCGAGATCGCACTCACCCCGCTGTTGGTCCGGCTCTTCCGGTCACGCTTCGGCCCGAAAGTGGCGGTTCTGCACAGCGGCTTGTCCGACGGCGAGCGGTACGATCAGTGGAACCGCCTCCGCAGCGGCGAAGCCACCGTGGCTGTGGGCGCACGATCGGCCATCTTTGCCCCGCTCCACCGGCTGGGCGTCATTGTCGTGGACGAAGAACACGACGGGACCTACAAGCAGGGCGAATCCCCCCGTTATCACGCCCGGGACTTGGCCGTTGTCCGGGGCCGGCTTTGCGGCGCGGCCGTCATCCTCGGGAGCGCCACGCCTTCGGTAGAGAGTTTCTTCAATGCCCGCAAAGGCAAGTACCGTCTTCTGACGCTCACGAAGCGGATCGATGATCGCCCCCTGCCCGATATCTACGTGGTCGATATGAAGACGGAGCGGGGCTCAGCCGTGCTCTCGAACAGGCTCAACCTCGCCGTTCAGGAGGGACTGGCGCGCAAAGAGCAGATCCTTCTTTTTCTGAACCGGCGCGGCTATGCATCCTACCTGCTCTGCGCCACCTGCGGCTTCGTGGTCAAATGCCCGAACTGCAGCGTGAGCCTGACCTATCACCTCAAAGAAAATGCCCTCGCCTGCCACCACTGTGATCACGCCATGCCCCTGCGCAAGTCCTGTCCCGAATGCCGACAGGCCTCCCTCGAACTGCACGGGATGGGAACGGAGCGGATCGAAGAGGAACTGGCCGGAGCCTTCAAGGGATCCGTCCTGCTGAGGCTCGACCGCGACACCGCGCGCCGCAAGGGGTCTGTACAGCGAATTCTCGATCGCTTTCGCGAGCGCGACGGCGACATCCTCGTCGGCACGCAGATGGTCACCAAGGGCCATCACCTGCCGGGCATATCCACCGTGGGGGTGTTGAATGCCGACGCCTCACTGCACCTTCCTGATTTCCGCGCCGGTGAGCGCACCTTCCAGATGCTGACGCAGGTGGCCGGTCGGGCCGGCCGGGGAGACGCACGGGGGCGGGTCTTCCTGCAGAGCTTCACCCCGGAACACTACTCGGTCCAGGCCGCCACCCGGCACGATTACGACCGCTTCTTTGAGGCGGAAATTTCACTCCGGCAGGCCATGCATTATCCTCCGTATCGCCGTCTGATCAATCTCATTCTGGCAGCCAATTCCCTGAAAAAAGCTGCGGCTGCGGCGGACCGCCTGGCGCGAATTCTGGCGGACCTGCGGGCAGAATGTGCCGATGTGGAGATTCTTGGACCCGCCAGGGCCCCCCTCTCGACACTACGGGGAAAGAAACGGTACCAGATTCTGATCAAGGGCAAGCGCGCCGGTGTGCTGAACCGGATTGTGCGGGAAGGCCAGGCGCAGTTTGCACGCACCCGGGGCCTTTCCGGCGTCGATCTGACGGTTGATGTGGACCCCGTGGATTTTCTCTGAGCGGGACCGGCCCGAAACAGCGCCTTCAGCCCGTCACGCGCCGGCGAAAAGGAATCCACGTTTCGAAAAGGCCGATGGCACACAGAAGGAGCATGAGCAGCGGGTGCATGAGAAAGATGGCGTAGATGAGCCCCTTGAACAAGCCGGGAAGCCGCGTCCGGTGCAAGTAAAAGGAGAGGATTGCATACCCCTGCAGGAGGTAGGCCAGCAAAAAGACCAGGCCCGCGTTGAGCCCCACCCATTTCAGGTAAGGCACTTTGAGAAGATAGAGCAATCCCGAGAGGATCAGCCCCCAGACCCAGGCGGCCGGCACGGCCATTTCCCGAAGGGGAGCCACGTGAGAGCCGTCCAAACCGAGACGGGCGGACAGGCCGGCTGAAACAACGAGATTCAGATAGACGATGGTGAAGGCGTTGAAGAAGATCAGCCCTGGAAGAGCCACCTTGACGAAATCGATGAGCCCAGACACGGCCCGCTGGTAGCGCATGAGTTCCTCCGGATCAAGGCCGTAGTGTCGGGCCTGAGTCTCAAAGGCCGTCCGGGCAGCCTCGGCCCCCGCCTGAAAGGCTGCGGAGAGCCCGCCCGGGGAACCCGCTAAATACAAGGCCCCCAACAACACGATCAGCGCCGTCGAGGCGAAGGCCGTGGTGAACAGCAGGGGGAGGGCCGCAACTCTCTTTCGAAGCCCCTCGCCCAGCAGAACCCCCACCAGGGCGAATTGAAGCGCGAACAAGACCAGGATGGGCAGATTGAAAAGGAGCAGCACGAAGACGGCACTCGTGACGGATACAGCCAGCCCAAGGCGGTTTCCGTGTCGCCAGGTGGTGATTACCACAAAGACCGGCGACAGGAGCATCGGTATCATCGACAGGAGGATCAGTGTCGGCGAAACCTGCAGCAAGAGGAAGGTTGAAAAGAAAAGCGTTGTCCCCGCAACCGCGAGGGGAAGCCACTGGTTGGGCGTATTCAGGATCCCTTTGATGGCTGAGAGCATAGGAGCCGCTTTACCCGGATATTGCATGAGTCACTCTATTACCAGGCCGGATAGGCTGCCGTACGCGGCGCTGCAGAGAATTTCCTGACTTTGAAATATTGCAGTATGTCTTCAGCCAGTAAATCTGTGTGTGCCTTGCCTATGGCGCTTCTAGTATCTCTGGGACCTCTCATGACGATCACCCATGCAATATCCGGGTTTATCGAGCTCTTGTGAGAAAGACCATCCGATCCTTGCCGGCAAGATCCCGGACCACCTCCACCCCATCGTAGGCGCCGGTCTGCCGGGCAAGGCGTCGCACCGCTGCAGCTTGCTGATCCCCGATCTCCACGGCAAGAAGCCCGCCGCCCGCCAACATCCGGGGTGCCGCAGCGCATAGCTCGGCAATGAGCGAGAGACCGTCGGACCCGCCGTTCAGCGCTTCCCGGGGTTCATAGGCACTGACCTCCGGCTGCAGGGCAGGGAGTTCGCCGCGCGCCACATAGGGAAGATTCGCCACGATCAGCTCGGCCCGATAACCGGGGCGCAGACCCGCTAGAATATCGGCACAGATCCACCTGATCCGCTCGTCGACGCCGTAGCGAGCGCCGTTGGCCTGCGCCGCCCGAAGAGCCCGGAGGCTCCGATCCACTGCCACCACCCGCGCCCGGGGGCATTCGCAGGCCAGCGTCACGGCGATACAACCGCTCCCCGTGCCCACATCCACGATACGCAGAGGCCGTTGGCTCCGCTTCAGCACCTCGTCGACAAGCAGCTCCGTCTCCGGTCGGGGGATCAGGACATCCCCGTTGACCCCGAAGAACCGTCCATAAAAAGGCGCTTCTCCGAGGATATACTGGAGCGGTTCCCGCCGCTGACGCCGCGCGATGAGCGCCCGAAAGGAGGCCTGATCCTCCCGGCCGAGCGGGTCTTGACGCAAATAGAGACCGGTCCGATCCAGGTCCAGGACCGAGGCCAGCAGCATTTCTGCATCAACTCTCGGATGGGGGACCCCTGCCGCCGAGAGCTGTGCCTCTCCCCATACAACCCAGCGGGCCGCAGGCTCAGGCCGGGCCCCGCATTTCCAGAGGGTGGCATCCTTATTCATAATTGCGAAGCGCCTCCGCCTGCATGGTAGTGGTCAGCGCCTCGACGGTCTCATCGAGATCGCCTTCCAGGATGGCCTCAAGACGGTGCAGCGTAAGGCCGATGCGATGGTCGGTCACCCGGTTCTGAGGAAAGTTGTAGGTGCGGATCCGTTCGCTCCGGTCCC
Organism: uncultured Nitrospirota bacterium; assembly: GCA_945786985.1. Lineage (GTDB taxonomy): Bacteria > CG2-30-53-67 > CG2-30-53-67 > CG2-30-53-67 > CG2-30-53-67 > CALZGC01. The sequence goes on from CALZGC010000008.1 coordinate 4,942, forward strand.
CGCTGCCCACCTGGGACTTACGGTTCTTCGCAATGGCATCCTCCTGCGCCCGACGGGCCTGATCCAGGAGCCTGGCCCGGAGCACCTTCATGGCCTTGGTCTTGTTTTTCAGTTGGGATTTCTCATCCTGGCAGATTACCACCACGCCGGTGGGGTTGTAGGTGATCCGGACCGCGGAGTCGGTGGTGTTCACACTCTGGCCTCCAGGTCCCGATGAGCGAAACACATCGATCTTGAGATCGTTCGGGTTGATTTGCAGTTCCACGTCTTCCGCTTCCGGAAGCACAGCCACCGTAACGGCGGAGGTATGAATCCGCCCCCCCGACTCGGTCGCCGGAATGCGCTGCACCCGGTGCACGCCACTTTCGTATTTCAGCCGGCTGTACGCCCCCTTCCCCTCGATGAGGGCAATGATCTCCTTTAAGCCGCCAACCCCCGTGGGGTGGCTGTTCATAACCTCCACCCGCCATCCGCGGGTCTCCGCATAGCGGCTGTACATGCGAAAGAGATCCGCCGCGAAGAGGGCCGCCTCTTCCCCGCCCGTCCCGGCACGGATCTCCAGCAGGATGTTCTTCTCATCGTTGGGGTCCCGGGGCAGAAGCAGCTTCTTCAACTGCTCTTTGAGCGTCGCCTCCATATCCCGGAGGTCATCCATCTCCAGCGCAGCCATTTCTCTCATGTCGGCATCGTCTTTCGATTCCTCATAGATCTTCTCGGCCGAGGCCAACCCTTCCGTCACTTTCCGATATTCCCGATAGGGCTCAATGATCTCCGACAGTCGCGCGTGTTCCCGAGCGAGCTTCTGAAAAGCCTTCTGATCCGCAATCACACGGGGATCGCTCATCTGACCCGTGATCTTTTCGTACTTCTCTTCGATCTCTTTGAGTTTTTCCAGCATGACGCCTCACATCCTGCAGGGGTCCATCCACGGGCCCGGGTATATCGGC
>CALZGC010000009.1 GCA_945786985.1 uncultured Nitrospirota bacterium
GAGTCAAAGAGCTTCAAGGCAATTCTCCGAACAAGACCGACCGGAAGGACCCCAAGGTCATTGCCGACATTATCGAGCTGGGCCATGCGCTGACGCTGGTCGTGCCTGAAGGGGCTGCGGCAGAGCTTCGCCGGCTGAGCCATGCCCGGGAACGCAGTGTGCAGCGGCGCACGGCTCTTTTTAATCAGCTCCAGGAGCTGGCCTTTGTGATTTTCCCTGAATTTTCTCAGCAGATGAAGGACTTCAAGACGAAGAGTGCCCAGTATCTTCTGAAACACTTTCCAGCGCCCGAGGACATTCTGGCATGTGGTCTCGGCCCCTTGACGGATGTTCTGCGCAAGGTCAGTCGAGGCAAGCTGGGTGCTGAACGGGCCAGGGGCCTCTATGAGGCCGCCCAGGACTCGGTGGGCATCCGGGAGGGCCGCGAGAGCATTCTCTTTGAGATCCAAGAAATCTTGAGCAATATCGAGGCGTCGGACCGTTTTGTTTCCCGCCTCGAGAAAGAGCTGTCCAAGCACCTTCAAGAAATTCCAGCCAGCCGGTATCTTCTCTCCATGAATGGCATTGGCGAGATTACGGCGGCCGGTCTGATTGGTGAGGTCGCTGATTTTGATAATTTTCACACGATCTCCGAGGTGACCAAGCTCGCCGGTTTGGACCTCTTTGAGATCAGCTCGGGCAAGCACCGTGGCATGCGCCGGATCTCCAAGCGAGGCCGGCCCTTGATGCGAAAGCTTCTTTATTTTGCAGCCCTCAACACGGTTCGCAAGGGCGGTGTAATGCACGAGAAATATCGTGCGTACCTTGATCGTGGCATGGTAAAGACCAAGGCTCTGGTTGCGATTGGCCGAAAAATTCTCGGGATTCTCTTTGCGCTGGTTCGAGACCATAGCGAATACGTGAAAGGTTACAGCAACACGGCAAATCTGGACAAAGCAGCATAGCGGTCATTCTCAGTGCGTGTAAGCGGGGAGATTATCGTCTGCGTCCTTAAGGCGACGTCGTCGACCTTCACACAGAGCTTACGTAACTCCCCGTTTGCACCTTAGCCCCGATTCAGCAAGGTCAGAGCGATCCGTCGACTCTCGAAAATGACCAGGATTGGGCAAGGTGCTATACATAAACGACCGAACAAAATCTCTTTTTTGCTCTTTAACAACTTGACAACAATAAACCAGATCGCAGAGAAAGGCTTTTCTTGTTAAAGACAAGATCAAAACCTGTTTTACCAGGACGCAGAGGTCCCCATTAGCCGCTTCGCCTCTCGGGGCAGGCGCGGAGATAGGCAATTCCTGCTAAAGGCGAAAAACCTGGGTGCAGATTCACGGCAAAGCTTGCTATCTTTGGTCAAGGATTTGCGGTGAATTAGGTTTTTGCTTTTGCTTATGACACAAAAGTGTTCTTCTCTGCGACCTCAGCGCCCTGCGGTAAGATTAGTTCTTCGAACCGAAATATTTGACTTCCTCCGGTCGTCGGCCTAAGATGATCGGAAAAGTCTAGCCCAGATATTGCATGAGTAAATCTATTACGAGGCAGGATAGTCTGCCACAGGCGGCGTTGCAGAAAATTTTCTGACTTCGAAATATTTCAATATGTCTTCAGCCAGTAAATTTTCTGCGCCTTGCCTGTGGCGCCTCTACGGCCTCTCATGACGATTACTCATGCAATATCCGGGCTCAGGGGAGCGTTCATGATTCCGGCCATCGCCTTTGTCGGCCGCTCGGGGAGCGGCAAGACGACCTTTCTCGAGAAGCTGATTCCTGTACTGACCGGACGGGGCTACCGCGTCGGGGCGGTCAAGCATGCCCACCACGTCGTGGAGGTCGACCGGCCCGGTAAGGACAGCTTTCGGCTTCGGGAGGCCGGCGCTTCGGAGGTGGTGCTGAGTGCTCGCGGGCAGTTGGCCGTCATCCATACGGTGGAGGAGCGCGTATCCCTGGAGGTTGTTCTCGGATATTTCAAAGAGGTCGATCTGATTCTGGTGGAGGGGTTTAAGGATGCGGGACTGCCGTCGATCGAAATTTATCGGGCCGCCGCGGGCACGGAGGAGCCGCTCTTTCTTCAGGGGAGCCATCCGCTGGCCCTGGTCTCCGATCGCGCTTTCCCTCGGGTTGACTTCCCTGTTTTCCCCCTCGACGATGTGGCGGGGGTTGCCGATCTGGTGGAACGGAAAATCCTTCAAAAAAAGCGCCGCCCGTCTTGACGGGGTGCGTCCGCTTTGTTATAGTCGTCCAAACCTGCTGTAAAATAACGGAAATTTTGTTCCGATCTGCCGTCGAAGAGAGAGTTGCACCGGCGCATGACAGTGGCCATACACCGGAGTGTGTCCCTTGGACCCGACGGACGACCGATTTTGAACCCCGAATCTGAAAGAGGATCCGATGAAATCCATTCTGCTGGCAAATCCGAAAGGCGGCTGCGGCAAGACGACGCTCGCGGTCAATCTGGCTTCCTATTACGCCCGGCGCGGCAAGACGGTGGCGCTGGTGGATCTAGATGAGCAGGGGAGCAGCATGACCTGGCTCGCCCGCCGCCCCGAACGGCATCCCGAGATTGCCGGCTGGCATGCCACACACGGGGGCAAGCCTCCCTTCAACCAGGTCGACGTCGTGGTCTTCGATGGGCCCGCCCGGATCAAGTCGGCCAAACTCGAGAAGGCCGTTGCGGGGGCGCACGTGATTCTGATCCCGGTCTTACCGTCGCTCTTCGACTGGGATGCGGTGAACCGGTTCCTGGAGATTGTCAGTGAAATGCCGGCCATTCGGCGGGGACGCAAGCGGCTCGGCATTGTGGCCAACCGGCTGCGGAGCAACACCATCAGCAGTCACGATCTGAAGAGGGCTTTGCGAAAGATCGAACCGCCGGTGGTGGGGAATCTCTCCGAATCGCAGCTCTATGTCCGGGCCGGCACGCGGGGTCTCGGGATCTTTGACGTCGCCAAAAGCCAGAGCGAGCATCTGCGAAACCAATGGCGTTCGCTCATTCGGTTCGTGAACAAAGCCGACGGGGTGTAGCCCGGATATTGCATGAGTCAATCTATTACGAGGCCGGATAGTCTGCCACATGCGGCGTTACAGAAAATTTTCTGACTTCGAAATATTTCATTTCAATATGTCTTCAGCCAGAAAATGTTCTGCGCCTTGCCTGTGGCGCCTCTACAGCCTCTCATGACAATCGCTCATGCAATATCCGGGCTAAGATCAGCCCTTGGGGTTGACGGCGTTGAGAAACGCCCGGGTATGCCTTCCCAGAAGGATCTTCGGATCATCCAGCAGCGCTCGCAGATCTTCGTCGGTGTCGGCATCGGTCCAGAGGGATAGTTCCCGTACCTGCCACGAACGCCTTTGGGCATTGGCCATCATCCGCTCATACACCGTCTCCCGCCCCATCACCACCCCATCGTACAGCGCCGGGTCAAGCCCGGAGAGGGCCAGCAGGTAGTAACCCCCGTCCCGGGCCGGGCCGAAAACCATGTCGTGAGAGGCGAGGGCGTCAAAGGCGTGCTGGATGTCAGCAGCCCGGATCTGGGGGGTGTCTGTCCCGATCTGTACGATCTGGTCATACCCGTGATCGGCGGCCACCCGCAGGGAGTGGGCGCACCGCTGGGTGAAATCGCGGCCCTGTTGGACGACCATTTTGCAGTCGCCGTAGCAGAGTTTTCGGAAAAAGGGCTCACTGCCGGGCGGTGAGATGAAGAGGTGGCGGTCGACCCCGTCCACGGCCGCGGCCGCGAGCAGGGTGTCACGGATAAAGCACTCCGAGAGGGCCGCGGCTTGTTGCGCGGACCAGGGAGGGATCATCCGTGTCTTGACCCGGCCGGGGGTCGGCTCTTTCGCGAAGATCAGAAGGGCGCGTCGAGGCATGGACAGCGAACGGCTCAGGCAGTGGGTTCCGACGGGCTTTTGGCGGCTTCTTCTTTCTCGGGTTTCTCGGGCTTGTCGGTTTTGTCGGGGGTGCTCCCGGAAGGGGCGTCCTGTATGGTTTCAGTCGTCGTCGGCAGTGGGGGCGTCTCTCGCGGCGGCGTTGGGGTTTCGTCTTTGTCGAGCTCCATATCCATGCTTTCCTTGAGATCGTGGGAGGCGCGCTTGAATTCAGCCAACCCCTTTCCCAGCGATCGGGCCAGGTCAGGCAGTTTCTTGGGACCGAAAATGATCAGGGCCACCACGAGGATGACCATCAACTCCGGCATCCCGATTCCAAACATGAATCTTCCTCCTTCAGGGATTGTAGGCGTTTTCATACTATGCGCCTCCCCCTTTTTTGTCAAGGCCTAACGCTCCCTCCCAACGCTCCCTCCCCCACGTGCACCCAAGGGATGGAAGACCCGGGAGAGGAGACCGTTCCCCATCTTGAGCAATCTGTGGTATTTTTGTCAAAGTTCGGGCACCGTAGCCGGGCCAGTCCTCCCCTGTGTGTTTTGTGGACGAGACTCAAATGAGACAGCCTATTCGGATTCTGATGACCCTCCTGTTGGCAGGGGTTTTGCTGTTGCCGATGGTGCCCCCTCTTCTCGCCGGGGAGTATCGCGACGTCCGCCCCGGTGACCGGGTGGTGCTGCCGCGGGACTATTTATTCCGGGAAGCCTACCAGGTTCAGTGGTGGTATTTCACAGGCCATCTCTTTGACGCCTCGGGCCGGGAGTTCGGATACGAGCTGACCTTCTTCGCCGTGGGGGTCCAGACCCGCCCTTTTCAGTCGAAATTCGGGCTCCGTCGGATTTACATCTCCCATTTCGCCCTCTCCGACATCGCCGGGAAGCGGTTCCTCTACTCGGACAGAACGGACAGCGGCGCCTTCGGCTTTGCCGGCGCCGATGCGGATCGGCTGCGCGTGTGGGTCGGTCCGGACAGGCTCACCGGGTCGCCGGAAGTCATGCACCTGCAGGCCGCCGGCGACGGCCACCGGATTGACCTGACCCTCTCCCCGGCCAAACCGCCCGTGCGAAACGGGAATGAGGGGTATGCCCGAAAATCGGAGGCGTCCCCCCTGATTGCGTCTCTCTATTTCTCGGTGCCCCGACTGAATACCCGGGGAGAGATCCAGGTGGACGATCGGGTCTTTCAGGTCACGGGCAAGAGCTGGTTCGACCGGGAGATCTCCTCGAGAGACCTCGATGACCGCCAGGTCGGTTGGGACTGGTTTGCCCTGCAGCTGGAGGACGGCCGGGACCTCATGCTCTATCTTCTGCGCAACCGGGACGGCTCCATCGACCCCAACTCGTCGGCAACGCTCATCGGTGCCGACGGGCGCTCCCGGACCCTCGGTGCAGACGCTTTTTCGGTGAAGCCCCTGCGCCACTACACCTCTCGAAAGACGGGGGCCCGCTACCCCGCGGCTTGGGAGATCACCGTTTCCTCGGAGAAGCTGCGCCTGGTCGTCACCCCCCTCCTGGAGGATCAGGAGTTTCTCGCACCCCATTCGACGTGGAACTACTACTGGGAAGGAACCTGCCGCGTCACCGGCACGGCCGCGGGCCGGGCCTACGTCGAGATGACCGGTTATTGAAAGGGCTCCATGATCCGCTTGGAAGACGTTCGAAAATGCTACGGCCGCCAATGCGTTCTGGAGGGCATCCGTTGGCACGTGCCGCCCGGAGCCCTGGTGGCGGTCATGGGGAGCTCGGGCTCGGGCAAATCGACACTGCTCAACCTGGTGGGGGCGATGGATCTTCCCGACGACGGCCGGATCGTGGTCGATGGGGAGGAGATCTCCGCGTACAAGGATGCACAGCGGACCCTCTATCGGCGGCGGAAGGTCGGCTTCGTCTTTCAGGCCTTCAACCTCCTGCCCCATATCACCGTCTTTGAAAACATCGAACTGCCGCTGCTGCTCAACGGCATCGGGGACGGCGGCGGCCGGGTCCGTGAGCTGATCGGCCTCGTGGGGCTGGCGGATAAGGAAGCGGCCCCCCCCTTCGAACTCTCCGGCGGCGAGCAGCAGAGGGTGGCCATTGCCCGCGCGCTGATTCACGATCCGGCGATCGTGCTCGCCGATGAGCCGACGGGCAACCTCGACCGGCGCACAGGTCAGGCCGTGATGGAGCTGATCGCCTCGATCGCCCGGGAGCGGCGAAAAACGGTGGTCCTGGTCACGCACGATCCGGCGGTGGCCCGCTTTGCGGAGACCACCTTTGAACTGAAAGACGGGATGCTCCATTCATGAGCGCTGTCAGGCTCTTCAGGCTGCTCATTTTCAAGGCGATGCGGGAGGAGAAGTTTCTCACCGTCCTGTCGGTCCTCGGCATTGCCCTGGGCGTCGGTCTCTTCATGGGGGTGCGCCTCGCCACGGACCGCGCCGTCGCGGCCTTTGAAGCCAACCTGCAGGGAATCCATCCCTATGCGAATTACCAGGTGCTCGACACGGCGGGCATCGATTTCGACGAGACAGCCTACGCACGGGTTCGCCGGATGGAGGACGCCACCTTTCCAATCATTCGAACCACCGGGTACCTGCCGGCACAGCACGACACCGTCGACATCAACGGGCTCGACGCCATCCGGATGGCCGCGTTGCTCGACATCCCCGCGCCGCGCAGTGGGGACACGGCCTCCTTTCTCCGGGAGGAAAACGGGGTTCTCGTCACCGAAGTCTTTGCCGCCCGCCACAGGTGGCAGCGGGGCGACACTTTCACCGCCTATGTGTACAGCCAAACCGTAACGCTGAAGGTCGCTGGGGTCCTGTCGGGCAAGGCGCTCCCGCCCCATACGGTCCTCATGCACATCGGGAATTTCCAGGAGCACTTCCGACAGGTGGGGAAGTTGAGCCGGCTCGATCTGGTGACCACCGATGAAAAGGCCCGGGGCATCGCCCAGATCCTGCCGCCCCATCTGACGATTGTCACCAACGAGGCCGTCCTTCGCAACCAGCGCGCATTTGTCTCGTCGTTCAAATACAACCTGGAGTTCGTCAGCCTCATCGCCGTACTGGTGGGGGTCTTTCTTCTCTATAACACTGTTTCCATTTCGGTCGTGAAACGGCGCCCGCAGATCGGCGTCTTGCGGGCCCTCGGCACCGGGAAAAAAGCGGTGATCACCCTCTTTACCGCGCAAGGGCTCATTCTGGGGGCCGTCGGATCGCTGCTCGGGATCCTCCTGGGGCAGTTCTTCGCAGCTTTCTCCGTCGCCGCCGTCGAAAAGACGATCTCCACCATTGACCGGAGTATCTCTATTTCCGACTACCTCGTCTCGGGGATGGATGTCGCCCGGGCCCTCGCCCTGGGGCTCTTGGTCTCTTTTCTGGCCTCCCTCGTGCCCGCGCTGGACTCGGCTCGGGTGGAGCCCGGTGAAAGCCTTCGAGAAGGGACCCTGGAGAAGCGCTACGGCACACGCCAGCGGGTCCTCTCCTGGGTGGGTCTTGGCTGCATCGTGGTGGGCTGCATTCTGGCGGGGCTGGACTACCGCTACGGGCCCTTTGAATTTCCCTGGCTGGCCTACGTGGGCATCCTGACCTTTATTCTCGGATGTACGTTCAATGCGCCCGTCTATCTCGGCCTCATGCTCCGTCTGCTGCAGCGACCGGCGGTGAAACTCTTCAAGGCACCCGGGCGGATCACCGTCAACGACATCCGGGGAAGTCGGTACCGTTTCTCGGTGGCACTCATGAGCGTGGCCATCAGCTGTGCCCTCATCGTTGCCCTGCTGACCTCCATCTTCTCCCTCAAGCGCTCGCTGCAGGATTGGATCCACACTTACATGATCGCCGATGTCTACATCAAGCCGGCGTCGTGCACGTCCAACTACTGCTTCTACCCCCTCGACCCGGAAGTGATGGAGACCCTGGCGCAGTTTCCCGAGGTCGACGGGATCGGCCGTTTCCGCGCGCTCCATATCGACTTCGACGGGCGTAAGGTAATCGCGGGCTTTGGAAACACCTCCCTCTGGGCGAAATTCGGAGATCCCGATTACCTTGACCCAGACGAGCAGCAGAGGATGGGCCGTCTGGAGGCCAAGCCCGAGGTCTCCATCTCCGATTACCTCCGCGTCAAATACGACCTGGAAATAGGCGATACCTTGAAGCTCACAACCCCCCGGGGACCTGCCGCCTTCACCATCACCGGCTCGGCCACCAGCTACTCCACCACATCGGGATTTCTCTATCTCGACCGGCGATGGCTGACGGAGCTCTGGGGTCTCAATGATGCGACCCAGCTGACAGTTTATCTCAAGGAAGGTGTCGATCGGCAGGCCTTCGTGCAGAAGCTGAGGCAGACACTCCTTCCCGATCACGCCCTCCAGATCACCGATAACAGCGAGCTTCGGGCGCAGATCCTGGAAATATTCAATCGGAGTTTTGCCCTGACCTACGCGATCGAAGTGATCGCGATCCTCGTCTCCCTCATCGGCGTGGTGAATACCCTGATGATTCTGGTCTTTGAGAAGAAGCGCGAGATCTCGGTGCTGCGCTACCTGGGGGGCAGCTGGGAGCAGATCGAGGGGATCATTGTCCTGGGCGCCGGGATCATCGGCCTGGCGGGCATCGGTCTCGGAACCCTCATGGGGCCGTTCATCAGTGCCGTCATCACCCATGTCATCAACAAGATCTCCTTCGGCTGGGAAGTGAAGATGTCGATTCCTGTGGGCCTGCTCGCCGTTCTCACGGCACTCCTCTTCGTCACGACGTTGCTGGCCGGCATGATCCCCGCGCGCGCCGCGCGCAAGCTCGACCCCAAGGCGTTCATCAGCTACGAATAACCAAGTTCAGGGGCAAGGAAGCTTCACCGCAGAGAGAGGCAATTCGCGGTCAAGGCAAAAGCAAGATTCAAAAGCAATTACCGCAGAAAGCGCAGAGCGCAGAGATCCCCATTAGACACTTCGCATCTAACGGGTCAGGCGCGGAGAAAGGCACTTCGAGTTAAAGGCAAAAGCAAGACCTATCTCACCGCAAAGTCGCAAAGGGCGCAAAGGAAAACCACTTCTCGGCAAAAAGCAAAAGCGATTTTACCGCGGAGGACGCAGAGGACGCGGAGAAAGGCATTTCGCGTAAAGGGCAAAACCCAAAAACCTGTCTCACCAGAGGAGGTCAACTTGGTGCCTGGCGCCGGGCTGACCAGCATCGGATTCGTCATAAAATGGACGTTTATTAATTGACATCCAGAAGGGGTCTTGTTAAATTGTGGATCCATGCCCGCCCTATGGGTTCTATTTACGAGGCCCGGGATTTATTCCAATCTCCAGTGGGGAGTCTTGACGTATGAGCGCCCGGTCCAAGGCTAAGAGTCGCTCCAGCAAGAACACAAGATCCGCACGCACCCAGAGCACTTCGCCAACGTTCACAAGCCATAGTTCCCGTGAAGATGTGAACGGAGCCTCCCCAGGAAAGAACGATCAGTATCGTTTGTTCTTCAAGAAGGCTCGGGATGCCATTTTTGTGGCCGATAGCAAAACCCGGCGCCTGGTGGACGTGAATTTGGCTGCGGTCCGCCTCATGGGGTACTCCCGTGCTAGGCTCCTCACCATGAAAGCAGACGAACTCCACCCTCAAGAGGTGCTCAAAGAGACCATGGAAGGGTTTAAAAGTCACGCTCAAGGTTCGGCGGATGAAGTGGAGAGCCTGGTGCTCACTTCTAGGGGGAAGAAAATCCCCGTGGCCATTCGGACAAGTGCAATTCATGTCAATGGCACGCCCCATCTCCTCGGTATTTTCCGGAATATGTCTGAACGGAAAATGGCGGAGGAGAAACTCAGGCAATCGGATAAGAGATCAAAGGCTTTGAGTAAAGCGTCCATGACGCTTCTGCGTATCACCGACCCTGTCAAGCGATACAATTATATGTTGGACCACGCGCGGGAGATCACGGAAAGCCGGTACGGTTTCCTGGGGTATATCGATCCCGAGACCGGGCATCTCATCTCTCCCACATTGACCAAGGATGTCTGGGATGAGTGCCAGATGGTCCACAAGAATGTTGAATTCGTCACCTTCACAGGGCTATGGGGATGGGTGCTGACCCACAAGAAAAACCTCCTCTGCAATGAACCGGGAAAAGACCCCAGGTCGTCTTCGGTGCCTGAGGGCCATGTGAAGATCGAAAACTTTCTGGGCGTGCCCTGCCTGCATAAGGGCAGGGTTGCAGGCATGCTCGCCTTGGCCAACAAAGATGGCGGTTTCACCAAAGAGGACCAAGCGTTAATTTCTGAATACAGTCAGCTCGTAACCGTAGCCATTCTGGACCACCGTCAGGTTGTGGAGAAGGAGCGTGTTCAGGAGAAGCTCCGAAAGAGCCAGAAGCTTCAAACCGACCTTCTCAAGATCTCGCGAAAACTGCCTTCCTGTACAGTAATATCTGAGGCTTGGGACGCATCTGCCAGGCCCATTGTGAAGACCATCGGCGCGTTGGGGGCGTCACTCTTTATGCCCGATCCCGACAAGACCCAGATCAGATTGATCGGACAATACGGCCTTCCCGGGGATTACAGGTGCCAGATCAATGAGAACATGCCGCTGCCCACCCCCGAAGAGACGGTGATCGAAGAGGCATGCCTGAGCAAAAAACCGGCTTTTACCCGCGACACCGAAACGGACCCCAGGTTTGCCAAATGGAAAGATCTCGCCCGGGCAGGCGGCTACCGTTCCATGATCGCCCTCCCCATTATCTTGGAATGCGAATGCCTAGGGGGGGCTGTCTTCTATTATGAGCACCCGCAGGATTTCACCAGGGAGGAGATCGATCTGGTTCAGCTGTCCGTGAATCAGCTCACTCCGGCATTGGTCCGGATCAAATATGACCAGGTTGTGCGCGCGTCGGAAGAGCGGTTTCGGACCCTCTATGAGAATTCGCCGGTGATGATCGGGGGGTTTGATGCCAGGGGCAAGCTTATACTGTGGAACAATGAACTGGAGCGAAGCCTCGGCTGGACAAAGAGTGAGGCCATGGCCTGTGAGAACATACTGGCCCTTTGTTACCCTGATGCTCAATTGTACCAGGAAATCACAGAGATTATTCACAGATCGGATGGTATCTTCCGCGCACATCCTATTCATGCCAAGGATGGATCGGAGCGGATACACAGGTGGGCCAACTTCCCTCTGCCCGATGGGTCCATTATTTCTACCGGGTATGATATTACAGAAGAGAAGAAAGCAGAAGATGCACTGCGGGAGAGCGAAGAGCGCTTTCGTTTCATTACAGAAGTCACATCGGACTTTATCTACAAGGTCCGCGTAGACGATGACGCAAAGATGCAAGTCGAGTGGATCACTGACGGATTCCCCCGCATAACGGGCTACGTGCTTGAGGATATGCAGACTCCTGACTTATGGGAGAAGGTCATACACGCTGAAGACCTCCCTGTCCTCATGGGTTATTTCCAGACCATTTTATCTAATAAAGCGTCACAATGTGTCATCCGATTGGTGACGAAGAAGAATGAGACACTCTGGTTGCAGATACGTGGAAGACCCCTGGCAGACTCCAAGAAGGATCGAGTCATCGGTGTCCTTGGGGGAGTGAGCAACATCACCGAGCGCAAGCGGGCAGAGATCGAGATCAGGGAACGGGCAACACTGGCCGAAGTCGGTGCTGATATTGGAGCTGTTCTCTCTATGACCAAAAGTTTTAGGGAATCGCTGCATCTTTGCGCAGAGGTGTTTGTGGAACGGATGGGAGTGGCTTTTGCACGGATCTGGACACTGAATCGTCAGGACGGTGTTCTGGAACTTGAGGCGAGCGCGGGGATGTACACGCATCTGGATGGCGCCCATGGCCGTATCCCACTGGAGAGTCCGTTGAAGATCGCAGGCATTGCCAGGGAAGGCGAACCGAAACTCATAAACCAGGTCATCGGCGATCCCAGCGTAACGGATCAGGACTGGGCCAAACGTAAAGGCATGATCGCTTTTGCCGGACATCCCCTGGTTGTGGAGGGCCGTGTGGTGGGCGTCATGGGGATGTTTGCGAGGCATCCCCTATCGGACATGACCCTCAAGGCCCTGGCTTCGGTGGCCTATGAAATTGCTATCGGCATCGACCGCAAGAAGAATGAAGAGGCGCTAAGAGAGTCGGAAGAGAAGTACCGAACGATATTTGAAAGCTCTCCCTTGGGGATCGTCCACTATGACCAAGAAGCTGTGGTGACGGCCTGCAACGACCAGTTTGTGGCGCTTCTCGCGTCTACGATGGAAAAATTGATCGGTCTGAACGCATTAAAAGCTCTTGAGGACGACCAGATGAAAGCCGCCATTGCTGCAACATTGTCGGGCGAACGGGGTTATTTCGAGGGCGACTATCGATCGATTACGGGCGGCAAGGAGACGGTTGTTAAAGCGGAGCTCAGTCCGGTTCATGGTGAGGATGGATCACTCCTCGGCGGGATGGGTATTTTTGAGGATATCAGCAAACGAAAACGCGCAGAAGAGGCATTGCTTGACTCGGAGCGCTCCTACCGGACGCTCGCATCGAACCTTCCAGCCATGGTTTACCGCATCCATCTCCGGGAACAGAACAGGATTCAGTTCTTCAATGACATGTGTCTGACCATGACAGGATACCATCAGGAAGAACTGATTGTCGGTGAAATCTGTTCTCTGGAGAGTATGATCCATCCGGAAGACCGACCCCTGGTGGTCAAAACAGTCCAGAAATCCATTGCCGGCAAGAAACTCTTTTCCGTTGAATATCGATTGAAACACAAAGATGGGCAATGGCGCTACTTTATGGAGAAAGGGGTCCCCATTCATGATCATCAGGGGAATCCCTTGTTCATTGATGGATTGATTTATGATCTTACTGAGCGCAGGCAGCTGGAGAATGAGCTATCACGCGCACAGAAACTCGAAGCCGCAGGCCGTGTGGCCGGGCAGATTGCCCATGACTTCAACAATCTCCTCTCGCCCCTCATGGCCTATCCGGATTTGATGCGTATGGAGTGCAGTGAGGATGATCGGATGCTGCCGCTGCTTGATCAGATGCAGTCTGTCGCTACCCAGATGTCCGAGATCAACCAGCAGTTGCTGACTCTGGGGCGGCGGGGGCACTATAATTTGGAAACCATCGATTTGAATCAGCTTCTGGATAAAGTGCTCTCGGGATTTTCGTTTCCAAATACGGTGGTGTTGGACAACAAATTTGAGGGCGATCTGTTGCCGATAGAGGCGGGGGCTGCACAGCTCACCCGGGTCTTTATGAACCTGATCCATAACAGTCTAGAGGCTATGAATGATATCGGTAAACTCACGATTGCCACGGAGAACGTCTACCTGGACAAACCTTTACGAGGCTACGAGACCATTCGTATGGGCGAGTTTGTCAGAGTGATGATTCGGGACACGGGGTGCGGCATGGAAGAAGACGCCTTGGAGCGTATTTTTGAGCCTTTTTATACAACGAAACGGGCGGATAAGAAAAGGGGCTCCGGTCTCGGGTTAAGTGTTGTGCGTACGGTGATCGAGGACCACAAAGGCTACGTGGGGCTGGAAAGCAGGCCGGGTCAGGGCACGACTTTTTCCCTCTATTTTCCCATTACTCGAAACGAGATTTGTAGAAAGGAGACCTTTGATCACGCGATCCCAAGAGGGCATGAAAACATCCTGGTTGTGGACGATGATCCGATCCAGAGAGAGGTCTTGACGAACTTGCTGACCCAACTTGGTTACAGGACCCATAGCGTAGAGAGTGGTGAATCGGCCGTGCAGTATGTCAAGGATCATCCCCAAGATCTTCTTGTTCTGGATATGGTCATGGGAGGGATGGACGGTACTGAAACCTTTCGACGGGTTCGGGAAATCTGTCCGGAACAAAAGGCTTTTATTCTTTCCGGATACGCGGAGTCTGAGCGGGTGGACGAGGCACTGCGCGCGGGCGCGGGAAATTACTTGCGAAAGCCCATTGGCCTCAAGACGTTGGCCCGGGCAGTCCGTCAGGAGCTTGACGAGACCTGACAGACATCAGGCACAGCACTTCATCCATGTTGTTTCAGCTCTTTTCGGTAAAGAGACTTCCTCGTACACAGCTTCCACCTGAATCTCCGCGTTGGGCATGCCATAGATAACGCAGGCGTTTTCCTCCTGGGCAAGAGTGTAGGCCCCCGCTTCCTTCATTTCAAGCCATCCTTTCGCACCGCCGTCCCTCATTCCGGTCATGACCACCCCAAGCGCGTCTTCCCCTGCGTACCGAGCTGCGGAACGAAAAAGAACATGGACGGAGGGGCGGTACCCATTGACCAGCCGGTCCCAGGCACCGGGTTGACCACGAAGTGCTTTCCTCCGCGACCCCACAGATCGGGAAATGGTAAATGGGAAATAGAAAATGGCAGAAGCAGTAAGACGGAAGCCCGGTTATGCTTTTGCCTTTAGCAGGAAGTGCTTTCCTCTGCGCTCTGCGCGCCCTGGTAAGTGCTTTTGGCTTTTACCAAGAATTCTTTTTCCTCAGCGGTAAGGCTTTCTTGCCTGTGTTTCATAACGATTTGACCACCCCAACGGCCAGCAGGAGCCAGCCGATGATGAAAGCCGTGCCGCCGATAGGGGTGATTGTGCCCAGCCACCGAACGCCGGTGAGGCTGAGCGCATAGAGGCTGCCGGAGAAGAGGAAGATTCCCGCCAGGAACAACCAGCCGGCGCCTTTGACCCAGGCCGAATGGGGCGTGTGCAGCGCCAGTAGCCCGACGGCGAGAAGCGCCAGGGTGTGATAGAAATGGTAGGTGACGCCCGTCTGGTAGACGGCTATCATCTCCGGTGAGAGCCTCGATTTCAGTCCGTGCGCCCCGAAGGCGCCCAGGGCGACCACCAGGGCCCCGTTGAGACTGGCCAGTAGCAGAAAGAGTTTGCCCATGGGGTACCTGCCCTTTCTCTCGTAGTCACAGTGCCGCCCCGGATCTCAGGGGTGCGCACCGCCCGGTGAGGGTTTCCGTATCACACAGAAGAGGGCCTTCGGAAACTCGTCCATATTACCCTGGTAGACAGTGTGCGCAATTGACTGGACCCGGAACCGTTTGCCGAATGTTTCACGAATCTCGTCGGGCGTAAAACGATAGGGGCCCTCGTCGCCCGCCTCCAGGTGGCTGAAACATTTCAGGAAGAGAACCCCTTTCGGCCGGAGCAGCCCCTCGATGCGGCGCAGGTAATCGGGCCGCCTCTCGGGGGCAAAGACATGAAAACAGCCCCGATCGAAGATGATGTCGAATCGTTGCGCAAGCCTGCTCTCCAGGATGTCGTCCTGCAGGAAGTCGATGGAGAGACCGCGCTTCTCCGCCAGTACGCAGGCCTTTTTCACGGCCGTTTCTGACAGGTCGGTGGCCGTGACCTGAAAGCCCCGCTCGGCGAGCGCCATGGCTTGCGTTCCGGGACCGGTGCCGAGATCGAGCACCGAACCGGAACGAATGTTCAGCGCACGGAGTGCGCCGTCCAAGTCCGGATCGAGGTCCGGATGAAACCAGGGCATCGACGCCACGTCGTCGTCCTGATAGCGCTTCTCCCAATCAGCAAACCCCCTGGGGTTGTTGTGATCACCCGCTTGACTCATTGAACCTGTCCTTTTGTGCGTTGCTCCTGCTCTGCGATCTCCTAATATTGGGAAATGGTAAAAGGTAAATAGAAAATGGGATAAGCAGTGAGGCCGGTTTTTGTTTTGACAAAAGTCGAAGCTTCCTCCGTGATTTCCGCGCCTCGAGTGAAACAGGTTTTGGGTCTTTGTTCTTAGCAAGAATTGGTTTTTCCTCTGCGTCCTCCGCGCCCTCTGCGGTCAATGCTTTTGCCTTTGACCAGGAATTGCTTTTCCTTTGCGTTCTTTGCGCTTTGCGGTGAAGCAGATCTTGGCTTTTGCCTGTCACGCGAAGTGCTTTTCTTTGCGCCCTTCGCGCCTTTGCGGTGAGATCGGTCTTGATCTTGTCTTTAACGCGAAGAGCCTTTCTCTGCGTCTGCCCCGTTAGAGGCGAAGCGTCTAATGGGGATCTCCGCGCCCTCTGCGGCAAAAAAGTTTTGCTTTTGACGTTAGCCAGAATTGTCTTTCCTTCGCGATCTCTGCCCCATTAGAAATAACCTCGATTTCTAACGGGGTATACGGTAAATCGCCTTTTGTAACTTACCAGAAAAACCGAAGACGGAAAACCGCTGGGTGTTACTTGCCCGATGGCGCCTGGGGACCCCACTCGCCCCGGGCCCAGCCGTCGATCCGCACCGCCCGATAGGTAAAAATATGGTAGAGCTGTCGGCGGACGATGCATCGGTGCACCAGGGCGGAGAGTGTGGCGAAAGGGAGCCTATAGGTGACTTCATCCTCCATGCGGGTGCCGCCGGTGTCGTCCGTGAAGCGGTGCAGGTGCCGCCAGTATTGGTAGGGCCCCCGCACCTGCAGGTCCGCGAACTGCTCGGGCGGCCGGTAATCCTCGATGCGGCTACGCCAGGGGATGCGAAGCCCGAGCCAGCGGATCGTATAGTCGAATTCGGCGCCCTCAAAGACCGGGTGCCGACGGGGATCCTGCATCCTGAAATCGAGCCAGGGCGGCGTGATGTCGAAGAGATTTCTGGGGTCTTCAAAAAAGCCGAAGGCCTTCTCTCTGGGGAGGGAAAGGACCTGAGAAGCAATCAGACGGCGCGCACCGCCGTCCAAGCGCGCAAAGGCAATCTGAAACGTGTCGGGAAGGCGCCTGGTCTGTGTCATGGAGTCCATCGATGCATCGCTTAACGGACCCGCTCCCACTGCCGGAACTTGTCGATTTCGCTGCGGATGGTGGTGAGAACGAAGCCGATCACCGTCGCATCGTCGACGAATCCGCTGAAGGGGATGAAATCGGGGACCAAGTCGAAAGGATTGACGAAATAGATCAGTGCGGCGATGGCCGAAACCACCGTCTTCCAGGGAACCTGCGAATAGGCGCCGTCCACCCAGGCGTTGACCAGCCGGAACAGCGTGGAGAGATCGGCCCAGCTCTTCTTCAGCGTCGCCCGGTTCTCCTGCGCCTTTCGGCGGGCTGCATCCAGAAGATATTTCGCGGTGGTCTTGTCTCGGGCATAAATTTCCGCCGTGGCCGTGGCGTCATCCAGCCCGGGCGGCGGGTCGGCTTTCATGGCGTCTTTCGACAAAAATCAGGTCCCCTTGTCATTCAGGTAGCTTCCCAGTTGTCCCCGAGTGTGCTCGTCCTCGTGGCAGTAGACACAGAGATTCTCCCAGTTGGAGCCGTCGGCGGGGTTGTGGGTTGAATTGCCGTCCTTGTGGTGGACGGTGAGCAGGTGTCGGGTGGCGGCATCGAATTCCCGCCCGCACTTCGCGCAGATGAGCCCGTGGATCTTGAGAGAGCGTTCCCGATAGCCGCCATCGGCCGCTTCCTTGATGCGACGCAAGTCTCGGATGAACTCGTCCAGAGGCGGCTGCTCCCTCTTCCGCCGGTTGGACCCCTTGCCGGACCCCTGAAAGCCTTTGTGGCTCATGGCATCCCTCCCGCCCTGTGATCTGCCTGAAAGAGACCAGTCCCTGAAAGACGCAGATCTCCACAGACAAATAGATGAGCCGTTTCTGGTAAAGTTCCGGAACCTGCTGTAAAATATAATTTAAACGGATCAGTTTTGCAATTGACGGGGCAGGGGAAAATGGGGTGAAGGAACGGGAGCGGATCGACTGTCTGGCGTGCAGGCATTTCTTTGTCACCTGGGATCCGGCCTTCCCGAGGGGGTGCCGGGCCATGAACTTCAAGGGCCAGGAGTTCCCCGCGTCCCTGGTCCGGCAGGTTTCAGGCCAAGCCTGCCTCAAATTTGACCGAAAGCAGCGGACGCCGTCGGTGAAGGCGAAAACTAAAGGGTTGCCGTGAGATGCCGCGGGCCGGCCGTTACGGACGCCCTTTTACCCGATCGTCTGGCGTTCTTAATTTCGGACTTGAACAGCCCCGGCCAGATCCAATATAATCCGGGGACAATTTCAGCAGACTAGCCCGGATATTGCATGAGTCAATCTATTGCGAGGCCGGATAGGCTGCCACATGCGGCGTTACAGAAAATTTCCTGACTTCGAAATATTTCAATATGTCTTCAGCCAGTAAATCTTCTGCGCCTTGCCTGTGGCGCCTCTACGACCATGACGATCACCCATGCAATATCCGGGCTAGTACCTCACGCCCAACAGGGCGAGAACACGGGAGAATGCGTCCGATATGGAACTTCATTTCACCAGAACGAACGGCGTAGCAGACGACGCCATCGACGGGCTCATGGAACTTGTCGAAGGGGTTCACCACCCGGAGATTGTCCGGGAAATGATTCTGGCCGCGCTGAAGGCCGGGCAGGAGGGGGGCAGCAAGGGCGATTTCAAACTGATGAACACCACCCTCAAGGAGATGCGGTTCACCAGCAAAGTCTTTGGCCCCTACCGGCATGTCAAGAAGGTCACCGTTTTCGGCTCGGCCAGGACAGAGCCCGGAGAGGGCCCCTACGAAATGGCCCGCCTCTTCGGCAAGACCCTGGTCGAAGAGGGCTATATGGTGATCACCGGCGGTGGTCCGGGAATCATGCAGGCTGTCAATGAGGGGGCCGGGCCGGAGCATTCCTTCGGTGTGAACATCCGACTCCCCTTCGAGCAGAGACCCAACCCGGTGCTCGAAGGGAACCCCCGGCACATCATGTACAAATATTTTTTCAACCGGAAGGTGGCTTTCCTCAAGGAGGCCAACGCCATCGCCCTGTTCCCCGGGGGATTCGGGACCCTGGACGAGGCCATGGAGACAATGACACTGGTGCAGACGGGGAAACGGGACCCGGTGCCCCTGATTCTCGTGGATACGCCCGGAGGTACCTACTGGACTCGCTGGCTCATGTTCGTGGAGAAATCGCTTCTGGATCAGGGATACGTCAGCCGGACCGATTTTAGCCTCTTCGAACAGGTCGACTCGGTCGAAGCCGCCATCGAGAGTATCGCCCGGTTTTACAGGCGCTACCACAGCCTCCGTTATGTCAACGGCCGGCTGGTGCTGCGCCTTGCCTCCGAGCTGGATCCCGCGAGGCTCAATTCCTTGCGGGGGAGCTTTGCCGACATCCTCACCCCCGGCGGTACGGTTACTCCGTCCGGCCCGCTCCCCCAGGAAGCGGATGAGCCTGAGATTGCCCACTTGCCGAGGCTCGTGGTCGATTTCAATCGGC
>CALZGC010000010.1 GCA_945786985.1 uncultured Nitrospirota bacterium
ACCGAGATCTGCACCCTATACGATGCGCACAAGAAGGTGACTATCGTACGAGAGCTCGATGAAGAACTGCCGACCCTCAATGTCGATCGGGAACAGGTTCGGCGGGCCCTCATCAACCTCCTGGAGAATGCCGTGGAGGCCATGGACGGAGAGGGGCGGGTCTGGGTGCGGACGGACTACAACCGGCAATTGCAGATGGTGACCATCGAAGTTCGGGACGAGGGAGCCGGGATCCGTCCAGAGGACCGGGACAAGCTGTTTCTCCCGTACTTCTCGCGGAAGAAGTCCGGAACCGGTCTCGGTCTGGCCATTGTGGATCGCATCATCAAGGACCACGGCGGCTACATCCGCGTCAAGGCCAACACGCCCCGGGGGACGATGTTTGTCATCGAACTCCCCGCGGCGGCTTAACCGTTCGATTACGAACCCGATTTTACTCTAGAAAATACGTCACCGTATTTACGAATCGGAGGACCTTTCATGGCCGCAGCCCGCATACTTGTCGTCGATGATGAAACGGGAATCCTGAAGACACTCTCCGATGTCCTGCAGGATGAGGGGTTCGAGGTGTTCACCGCGGAATCCGGTGAGGAGGCCCTGCGGGTTTTTCCCGACGTGGCGCCCGATGTGACCCTGCTCGATGTCTGGCTCTCCGGCATGGATGGCATCGAGGTGCTCAAAAAGATCCGAGAGCAGGTTCCCGACGGACCGGTGATCATGATGTCGGGGCATGGCACCATCGAAACGGCGGTTCGGGCGACAAAACACGGGGCCTACGATTTCATCGAAAAACCGCTGTCCGTAGACAAGCTGTCTATTTCAATTGAGAACGCCCTCGAGAAAAGGCGTTTGAAAGCTGAAAACAGGAGCCTGCGCCGTAAACTGGTTGAGAGCTATGAAATCGTGGGGGAGACCCCCGTGATCCGGGATCTCAAGGAGCAGATCAAAATTGCCGGTCCCAGCAACGGCCGCGTCCTCATCTTCGGCGAGAACGGCACCGGCAAGGAGCTGATCGCCCGCCAGATCCACCTGCACAGCGACCGGACCGACGCCCCCTTCGTGGAAGTCAACTGCGCCGCCATTCCCCAGGACCTGATCGAATCGGAACTCTTCGGTCATGAAAAGGGCTCCTTCACCGGGGCCACGACGATGCGCAAGGGGAAATTTGAACTGGCCGATCGGGGGACGATCTTTCTGGATGAGATTGGCGACATGAGCCTCGCGACCCAGGCCAAGGTCCTGCGGGTCCTGCAGGAGCAGATCGTGCAACGCGTGGGTGGCACACGCAACATCTCGGTGGATGTCCGGGTGATCGCCGCAAGCAACAAAGATCTGGAACAGGAGATCCAGGCCGGGAATTTCCGGGAGGATCTCTTTTACCGCCTGAACGTGATCCCCATCGTGGTCCCGCCACTGCGGGAGCGGCGGGAGGATATCCCCGTGCTGGTGCTGTACTTCCTCGGAGAGGTCGCCCGCGCCAATGGCATGAAGCGCAAGACCCTCCTGCCGGAGGCCATGCAGATCCTCATGCACTACCACTGGCCGGGAAATGTCCGGGAACTGCGGAATATCGTTGAGCGGATGATGATCATGGTGCGCAAGGAGACGATCGGAACGGACGAAATCCCGCCGGCCATACGGGGCGAGCCTGTCCCCGCCAGGTTCACCCGCTATGCAGGAAGTCTGCGGGAAGCCCGGCTGGCGTTTGAGGGGGACTACATCCTTCAGAAATTGACCGAAAACGACTGGAATGTTTCACAGACAGCGAAAACTCTGAAAATCGAAAGGAGCAATCTGCACCGCAAGATCAAGAATCTGGGGCTGGACGGCCGCAAGAATTAAACATAGGGCCATCAAATAGATTCGCATACAGAGCCCCGTAAGCTCTCTGGCGCGCAGCTTTCCAGCGTCCGGCTTTCTCAGGAAGAGACTGTCTTCGGCGGGGCGGGCACTTCGTGCGTCAGTTCCCGGATCAGGTCGCGAACATGGACGAGTTCCCGAACCCGCCAGCCGTTGCTTCCCGAGAAGAAAAGCCCCGTGTCGACGCGGCCCTGCCTCGCGTCGCTGAGCCGGTCGGAAATGCAGTAGCCGACTTTGCGGGACTTCTCGCCATGGTTGCAGGGTAAGATGCAGTTGGAAATACACTTCACGACGGGGGATGTGCCGTCCTCGAGCGAGTCGTGGAGATGGGTCCAGATGCCCCGCGCCGGGTATCCCACCGGCGATTTCATCAGCACGATGTCCTCCCGACCGGCATTGAGGACGACCTCTTTAAAGGCGGTCGATGCGTCGCATTCATGGGTTCCGATGAAGCGGGTGGCCATCTGCACACCGGCGGCGCCCATCCCGATGGAGGCCTCGATGTCCGCCCGATCCCAGATCCCACCGGCCGTAATCACGGGGATGTCACCCCACGCCCTGGCTTCCTTCAGGACCTGGGGCAGAAGCTTCTCCAGCGAATAGGCGGCATCCTCGCACTGCTCGACGGTGAATCCCTGATGCCCGCCCGACTTGGGCCCTTCGAGCACGACGGCATCGGGAAGACGCCCGTAGCGGTGCGACCAGCTCTTGCAGATGATCCGCAGCACACGGGCCGACGAGACAATGGGCACCAGGGCCACGTCGCCATCGCCGGCGTACTCGGGAAGACGCAGCGGGATCCCTGCACCCGAGATGATCAGGTCGACCCCGGCATCCACCGCGTCCCGCACCACCCGCCCGTAATCGGTGATACAGTGCAGGATGTTGACTCCGACGGCACCCTTTCCTTCAGCAATCTCCTTGGCCCTTTGGACGATACGGATCAAGGATTCCCGATGGTGCAGGTTTTCGGGTTTCAGCGGTCGACCCTGCAGGGTCTTCACGAAGTCCGGGTAGCGGTATCCGGTGCAGACACCTGAAACAATCCCGATGCATCCGTTGCGAGCCACATGGCCGGCCAGATTGTCCCAGGAAATACCGACCCCCATCCCACCCTGGATGATCGGGTGCTGCACGTCTATCTTTCGAATCTTCAATGATGGCAGTTTCAAACGGTCTCCAGTCTGTCAAGATTATGGACGGCGGGAGTGAATCTGGGAATGGCTGGGAAAATGGTCCTGTGATGTGGGCGCAAAACACCACGACGAGGGTCGATTGGTCCCTCCGAAACATTCAACGCGATCGCAATTGCCCGTATACTCTAGTCCCCCATCGAAAAGGATGTGATATGTTGCTTCCCGGCGACTATAGCACAAATGTCAAGCTCGCACAAAGAAAATTCGCCGGGGCCTCCTTTCCGGCTTGGCGAGCCTGCCTTCCTGGGATATACTCCCGAAAATGAAGGCCGCACCTATTTTTGTCGGGATACTCCTTTTTGCTATGGGATGCAACGCTCCCTTTGAAGCCAGCCTGATCTATTTTCCGAGCCGTGAGGTCCGCTTCACCCCGTCCGATGTCGGGCTGGCCTTTGAGGAGGTCACTCTCGACACCGAAGACGGGGTTCGCATCCATGCCTGGTACGTGCCGGGAAATCCCGCCCGGAAGACCCTGCTCTGGTTTCACGGCAATGCCGGCAACATCGGCGACCGGGTGGAGCACGTCAAGGTGTATCACGACCGCTGGCAGGTCAACCAGATGCTGGTGGAATACCGGGGATACGGCAAGAGCGGGGGCACCGTCTCCGAAGAGGGGACTTACGCGGACGGCCGGGCGGCAGTCACGTATCTGAGCCGCCACAAGGGGCTGACCCCGAAGCATCTGATTCTCTTCGGACGTTCCCTGGGAGCGGCCATCGCCGTGCAGCTTGCCACGGAAAGCGAGTGCGCAGGCCTGATGCTGGAATCGCCCTTTACGTCGGTCCGGGAAATGGCCCGGACCCACTATCCGCTGCTGGGGCATCTGGTTCCGCTGCGAATCCGCTACGCGTCGATCGACAAGATCGGCCAAATCAAATGCCCCGTCTTGATACTGCACGGCGACCGCGATGACATTGTTCCCCGGAAACACGGCCGACGGCTTTACGAGGCAGCCCGGGAACCCAAGAGCTTTTTCACCATTGAGGGCGCCGGCCACAATGATATTCTCACGCGGGCCGACGAGTCCTATCACCAGACGGTCCGAAACTTCATCGACGGCAGCGGCTGAGTTCATAGGTGCATAATCGGACCGATGAATCGAAGAACTGAAGCAGGCACGGCATGCAGAAAAGAGAACACCCGAGAAACCCGCTCCCCACGGTCGATGTCATCATCGAGCTCAAGGGGCGGGGTCTGGTGCTTGTGCAGCGTAAATACCCGCCCCCGGGGTGGGCCCTGCCCGGCGGGTTCGTCGATTACGGCGAGTCCCTCGAAGCGGCCGCCGTGCGGGAGGCCCTGGAGGAGACCTCCCTTCAGATTCGGCGGGTTCGCCAGTTTCACAGCTACTCCGACCCGAACCGCGACGCCAGACACCATACCATCACCACCGTCTTCATTGCGGAGGCCGATGGCGAGCCGCAGGCCGCGGACGATGCCAAGGCGGTGGCGGTCTTCAGCCGGGACACGCTTCCCCGTAATCTGGCCTTCGATCACGCCCGGATTCTGGAGGACTATTTTGAGAAAAGGTACTAGCCCGAATATCGCATGAGTCAATCTATTACGAGGCCGCATGTGGCAGACTATCCGGCCTCTCACGACGATAACTCATTCAATATCCGGGCTAACCCGGATGGATCTCACTTAGGTCGTGTCATTGATAAAATGCAATAAAACGAAAAGCTCCTTGTCAAAGCAGCAACGGTCCAGCCGTCTTCCCTCTCCCCTATTTTCGGGGAGAGGGGCAGGGTGAGGGGGAATGAAAGACCTGATGAAATCAGCGTGAATGCAAAACCTTGAGCGCCCCCTCACCTCGGTCCTCTCCCCGGCGGGGAGAGGAAGTTGATTTCCGGACTGAATTTTGGAAGACAGCAGGAGGATCTTCGCCATGCGTACAAGCCATCTTTACGTCATCAGCCTGATTGCAGCCCTTCTGGCCGGCACCCTCATGGGCTGCTCCGCCTCTTCCCTCCCGGCGGGCGACGCCGCTCGGGGCGAAGCGCGCTTTGCCGACACCACCGTGGGAACCAGCGGCAAATCGTGCAACACCTGCCATACAGAGATGGGCCGCGGGGCCAAGAGCCTGGTGGGCAAGAAGCCCTATGACCATATCATCCGGGACTGCATTCAGGGTCCCCTGCAGGGGGATCCCGGGCAGGAGCAGGTGATCGCGGACCTGCTGGCTTATATCCGATCTTTGCGCTAATTGGGGGTGGAGACAGCCATGGGCGGCCAAAGCAAACTGCGGCGAGACGGGGAGGCCATTTTCGCAGCCTCCCTCGCAGCCGTCGAGCCGGAGCACTTGGTTCGCCGATCCCTGAAACGCCGGGGCTCCGAACTGCGGGTTGGGGAGCGTCGCTTTGACCTGACGCAGGTGGATCGTATCCTGGTGATCGGCGCCGGCAAGGGGGCCGCGGCCATGGCCCGGGGGGTGGAGAAGATTCTGGCCGGGCGCATCGACGACGGCGTTGTCGTGGTCAAATACGGTCATTCGGTGCCCCTCGAAACCATCCGCATTATCGAGGCAGGGCACCCCGTTCCCGATGAGAACAGCCTGCTCGGCGCCCGGGCCATCCTGGATTGCGTCCGGGAAGCGGGAAAGGGGGATCTCGTCCTCTGCCTCCTCTCCGGCGGCGGGTCCGCCCTGATCGAGGAATTCGAGGCAGGAATTACCCTGGCCGATGCCTCCCGTGCGACGCGGCTGCTCCTCGCCTGCGGCGCGACCATCGCCGAGGTGAACACCCTGCGAAAGCATATCTCGAAACTCAAAGGGGGGCATCTTGCGGCCCGGGTCCGGCCGGCACCGCTGCTCACCCTGATCCTGTCGGACGTCATCGGAGACGATCTGGACGTCATTGCGTCGGGCCCCACCGTGCCCGATCCCACGACGTTTGGCGACGCCCTGCAACTCCTCACCCGCTACGGCCTCACGGGGAAGTTCCCCCGACGAATTGTGGCCCATCTGAAAGCGGGTGCGGCGGGCCGGGCGGCGGAGACGCCCAAAGGACGCGGCGGCTTCTTCCGATCGGTCACGAACGAGATCATCGGCAGCAACCGCATGGCCGTTGACGCCGCGGCGGCACAGGCCGGACGACTCGGCTACCGCCCGCTGGTGCTGACGACCCGCCTGTCGGGGGAGGCCCGTGAAGTGGCGGCCTGTCTCATCAGCATTGCCCGGGAAGTGCAGGCTTTCGATCGGCCCGTCCGGAAGCCGGCCTGTCTCATCGCAGGGGGAGAGACGACGGTCACCCTCCGGGGCCGCGGCAAGGGGGGCCGGAACCAGGAGATGGCCCTTGCGGCGGCCGTCGCCCTCGAAGGAACCCGGGGGATCGTCTTTCTCAGCGGTGGCACCGACGGCACCGACGGCCCCACCGACGCAGCCGGGGGGATCGTGGACCGAACAACGCTGCGACGGGCGCGACGGGAAGGTCTGGACCCCCTCACGTCGCTGAACAACAATGATGCCTACCCTTTCCTGCAGCGGGTCGGCGGCCATCTCGTAACGGGTCCGACCCTCACGAACGTCATGGACGTTATCTGCATCCTGGTGGTATAGCCCGGATATTGCATGGGTCAATCAATTACGAGACCGGACTTGTCGCGGCGAAGCATTCTGCGAAGACGGACAGTCTGCCACAGGCAAGGCGCAGAAGATTTTAGGTCTTCAGCCAGCAAATGTTCTGCACCTTGCCTGTGGCGCTTCCAGAAGCACTGGGACCTCTGGGACCTCGCATGACGATCACTCGTGATATATCCGGGCTGGCCCCGAAAATGTGAAATTTCTGTAGAATGAGGTTAGAATCTCTTGATCAAACAGCTTGACAGCTATTTTTCGATATGCTAATTTCCTCATGCTTTTTCCCGAAATAACATACCTTCCCCTGCTTTTCAGTTTTTGCCAGAAAAAACGAGGAGTTGAGGCGTGATTCATCTCTCACCCAATCTGATTGTTCCCGCAATCATCTTTCTCCTGATTCTCATGTGGGTCCTGAATCGCTGGCTTTACCGTCCGGTGCTAAAGGTGCTGGACGACCGTCAGGCGATTGTTGACGGCGCCGCAAAGGATACGGCCGACGCCGAGGCCAAAATTGCCGCCCTGAGCTCGGAATACGACTACGCCCTGCAGGAGAGCCGACACACTGCCAAGACCACTGGGAGCCAGGCCCAGGCGGAGGCCCTGGCCGCTGAAAAGGAAATCCTCTCGGAGGCGCACCACCGAGCGGAGGCCTTCGTCGACAAGGCCATGGTGGCCCTGGACAAGAGCGCCGATTCTGCCCGGGAGGAACTCAGAGAACATGCGGAGAGGCTCTCGCGCGACGTCAGTACCAGGATTCTCGGGAGGGCCCTGTGATGATCTCAAACCTGCGGTGCCATCCGATGGTCAAAGTGGCGCTCCGGGCGACGGGAGTCCTGCTCGTGCTGCTGGCCCTGGCCGGTGTGGCCATCGCGTCCAGCGGCGAAGGGACCCATGGCGCAGCGCCGTCGCCCTTCTCGAAGGAGATGCTCTTTCGAACCATCAACTTCATCGTTCTCCTTGTCATTCTGCTCAAGTTTCTCGCCAAACCGATCGGAGATTTCCTCTCGTCCCGCCGGGAAGAGATCCTCTCCAGACTGGAAGAGGCCAAACGGAGCAAGGAGGCCGCCGAGGCCCGCTACGCGGAACTGACCCAACGGCTTGCCAACCGGGACGAGGAGTTTGCCGAAATCCGCCGGAACGCCGAGGAGAACGCCGCCAATCTGAAAGAACGTATCATAGCGGAAGCCCGGGAGAAAGCGAAACGGCTCGAAGAGAAAGCCAAGGCCTCCATCGAGCAGGAGTTGAAAAAGGCCCAGGAGACACTCAAGGTGGAAGCGGCGGAACTGGCACTGAAGCTCTCCCGGGAGAAGCTTCTGCGGGAGATCAAGCGAGAGGATCATCAGCGCTTCGTTGACAGTTACATCGCGGGCCTGAAATAAGAGAGGGGATGGGCGATGAGCAGCGTGGCCGCCAGAAGATACGCCAAGGCATTGATCGATCTGGCCGCGTCCGAAGGGATCGTGGATCGGATCGAACAGAATCTCGGCCGCACGGTACGCACCATCGTTGCCGACGGAAAGCTGAAGAACTTCTTCTTCAATCCGGTCTACAAGAGCGAGGACAAGCGCAAACTCCTGGACACGATCATCAAGGAGATGGAGATCAGCGGCCTGCTCAAGAAATTCCTCATCCTGCTGATCGAAAAGGACCGGATGCCCGATCTCGAAGCGGTCCACACGGAATATGTGCAGCTGTCAAACACCCTCAGCAACCGGGCCGAGGCCGAGGTGCGCACGGCCGTTCCGCTCTCGGAGGGTGCCCAGGAGAAACTTCAGGCCAAACTGCAGGCGCTGAGCGGGAAGAACATCTATCTCAAGGTTCAGGAAGATCCCGCCCTGATCGGAGGGATCGTCACCCGAATAGGCAGCGTCGTTTATGACGGCAGCATCCGGTCCCAGATCATGCGGCTCAAGGATCAAATCATAAAGGGGTAAGCCATGGACATCAAGGCGGCTGAGATCAGCGAACTGATCAAGAAACAGATCTCCGAATTCGAAACCGGCGTGGATGTCTCCGAAGTGGGGACCGTGATCAATGTGGGCGACGGCATCGCCCGCGTCTACGGTCTGGAGAACTGCATGTCCGGGGAGTATCTCGAATTCACCGGCGGCGTCATGGGCATTGCCCTCAATCTGGAGCAGGACAACGTGGGCGCCGTGCTCCTCGGGGAGTTCACCCAGATCAAGGAAGGCGATATCGTCAAGCGCACGGGCCGCATCGTGGAGGCCCCGGTGGGGGACGCCATGCTGGGCCGCGTGGTCAACGCCCTGGGGCAGCCCATCGACGGAAAGGGCCCCATTGAGGCGCAGGAGACGCGCAACATGGAGATCAAGGCGCCGGGCATCATCGACCGGCAGCCCGTGAAGGAGCCCCTCCAGACGGGGATCAAGGCCATCGACTCCATGATCCCCATCGGACGGGGACAGCGGGAGCTGATCATCGGCGACCGGCAGACCGGCAAGACCGCCATCGCTGTGGACACGATCATCAACCAGAAGAACACCGACGTCTTCTGTATCTATGTAGCCATCGGACAGAAACGCTCCACCGTGGCCCAGGTCGTGCAGAAGCTCGAAGAAAGCGGCGCCATGGATTACACCATCGTCGTCGCAGCCACGGCCAGTGACCCGGCGCCTCTGCAGTACATTGCCCCCTACATGGGGTGCACCATCGGGGAATACTACCGCGACAGCGGACGCCATGCCGTCATCTTCTATGACGATCTTTCCAAACAGGCCGTGGCCTACCGGCAGGTCTCCCTGCTGCTGCGGCGTCCACCGGGCCGCGAGGCCTATCCGGGCGACGTCTTCTACCTGCACTCCCGGCTTTTGGAGCGGGCCGCCAAGATGAGCGATGAAAAGGGCGGCGGCTCGCTGACGGCGCTGCCGGTGATCGAGACGCAGGCCAACGACGTCTCCGCGTACATCCCGACGAACGTGATCTCCATCACCGACGGCCAGATTTTTCTGGAGTCCAATCTCTTCTACTCGGGTATCCGCCCTGCGGTGAACGTGGGGCTCTCCGTCTCCCGGGTGGGGGGCGCGGCCCAGATCAAGGCCATGAAACAGGTGGCCGGGCGTCTGCGGCTCGATCTGGCGCAGTACCGCGAACTGGCCGCCTTTGCCCAGTTCGGAAGCGATCTGGACAAGACCACCCAGCGGCAGCTCAACCGCGGTGAGAAGACCGTGGAGATCCTCAAGCAGGACCAGTATGTCCCCATGCCGGTGGAGATGCAGATCGTCAGTATCTTTGCGGCCACCCGGGGCTATCTGGACAAGATCCCCACGGACAAGATCCAGCAATTCGAAACCGAAATGCACCAGTTCATCGCGTCCAATCACGGCGATCTGCGCGAAGAAATCGTGAGCAGGGGCACCCTCGACCAAACCCTCGAGGAGAAGCTGAAGAAAGTCATCGAGGAATTCACTGCCGGATTCTCGGCGTAGCGCCGGCGGGAGAAGCCATGGCAAGTCTGCAAGACATCCGACGGCGCATCGCCTCGGTCAAGAACACCCAACAAATCACCAAGGCCATGAAGATGGTGGCCGCGGCCAAAATGAAGAAGGCCCAGGACGCCATCGTCTCGGCACGCCCTTATGCGCGGAAGATGCACTTGGTCCTCTCCAGCCTGGCCGCGCGGACCGAACGGGATGCCCATCCCCTCTTGCGGGTCCGGGAGGAGGACCGCGTCGGCGTCATGGTCCTGACCTCGGACCGCGGTCTGTGCGGCGGGTTCAATTCGAATATCTCCCGCCGGGCCCTGCGCTTTGTCAAAGAGCTGCAGGAGAAGCAGAGTCAGGTCACCCTCTATGTCGTCGGCAAGAAGGGGCGGAACTTCTTCCGGAGCCGGCAGGTGCAGATGGACAAGATCTACACCGATCTGTCGGGCAAGATCAATTACGTCAACGCCACGGAGATCGCCGCAGAGGCGGTGGAACCGTTCGAACGGGAAGAGCTCGACGTGATCTATCTGATCTACAACGAATTCAAATCGGCCATCTCCCAGAAGGTGATCGTGGAGCGCCTGCTCCCGGTGGAACCGCTGGAGATGGCCGCCGGGATGAACGCCGTGGAGTATTTCTACGAGCCTTCCGAAAAAGACGTGCTGTCGGCCATTCTGCCGGAGTATGTGGAAACCCAGGTCTACCGGGCCTTCCTGGAGTCCGAGGCCAGCGAACAGGGCGCGCGCATGACGGCCATGGATTCGGCTACCAACAACGCACGGGACTTGATTCACAACCTGACGCTGACCATGAACAAGGCGCGCCAGGCCCAGATTACGAAGGAGATCTCGGAAATCGTCGGCGGCGCGGAGGCACTGACGTAAGCGGCGCGACCGGCAACCGCATCGGGAAAGGGGAAAGACCATCATGAATGAAGGACGCATCACCCAGGTACTGGGAGCCGTTGTGGACGTGCAATTTGCCGTAGGGCAGGTGCCGAAACTCATGAATGCGCTGCGCATTGACGCGGGGGACATGCACCTGACGCTGGAAGTGCAGCAGCACCAGGGCGAGAGTACGGTCCGCTGCATCGCCATGGACGGCACGGACGGCCTGGTGCGGGGCATGAAGGTGCTCGATACCGACGCACCCATCTCGGTGCCCGTCGGCAAGGAGGTCCTGGGACGGATCATGAATGTCATCGGCGACCCCGTCGACGAGCGGGGCAAGATCAAGACCCAGGATCGCTGGCCCATCCATCGGTCCTCACCCCCCTTCGACACCCTCGACCCCACCCTGCAGATTTTCGAAACGGGCATCAAGGTCATCGATATGCTGGCCCCCTACTCCCGGGGCGGCAAGACGGGCCTCTTCGGCGGGGCCGGCGTCGGCAAGACGGTGCTCATCATGGAGCTCATTCACGCGGTGGCCACGACCCACGGAGGCTATTCCTGCTTTGCCGGCGTGGGCGAGCGAACCCGTGAGGGGAACGACCTCTATCTGGAAATGAAGGAATCGGGCGTTCTCGAAAAAACGGCGCTGGTCTACGGCCAGATGAACGAGCCGCCGGGCGCACGGCTCCGGGTCGGCCTCTCGGCGCTCACGGTGGCCGAGTATTTCCGGGATGTGGAAGGACAGGACGTGCTCCTGTTCATCGACAACATGTTCCGTTTTACCCAGGCCGGATCGGAGGTCTCCGCGCTCATGGGCCGGATGCCCTCCGCCGTGGGATACCAACCGACCCTGGGAACGGAGATGGGCGACCTGCAGGAGCGGATCACGACCACCAAGAAAGGCTCCATCACCTCCATCCAGGCCGTCTACGTCCCCGCCGACGATTTGACCGACCCGGCCCCGGCCACGACCTTTGCCCATCTCGATGCCACGACCGTTCTGTCCCGTCAGATTGCGGAGCTCGGCATCTACCCCGCGGTGGACCCGCTCGACTCGACGTCGCGAATTCTCGACCCCCGGATCGTGGGCGAGGAACACTACCAGGCCGCCCGGGAGGTGCAGGTGGTGTTGCAGAAATACAAAGACCTGCAGGACATCATCGCCATTCTCGGCATGGATGAGCTTTCCGAAGAAGACAAGCTGATCGTAGGCCGCGCCCGCAAGATCCAGCGGTTCCTCTCGCAGCCCTTCTTCGTGGCCGAGACCTTCACGGGAATGGCGGGCAAGTTCGTCAAGCTGGAGGAGACCATCAAGGGGTTCAAGGAAATCGTGGCCGGCACACACGACGAGCTTCCGGAGCAGGCCTTCTACATGGTCGGCACTATCGAAGAGGTCCAGGAGAAAGCCGAAAAGATCGCCGCCGAAGTTTAAATCCATTTTACGTCGGAGGCGGTGCAGCAGACCGCCGGCCTTTGCAGACAGGATTGCCCATGGCAGACACGCTGCTTTTTGAAATCGTGACACCCGAACGGCTGGTCTTCTCGGAGGAAGTGGAGGAAGTGGTCGTTCCGGGCACACTGGGTGAACTCGGGATCCTCCCCGGACATGTCCCCTTCCTCTCAACGTTGCAGACCGGCGTGATGATGGTGCGGGAGAACGGCCGGGAAATCTACTACGCCGTGCGCGGCGGGTTCATCGAGGTCCACGAAGATCACGTCATCCTGCTGGCCGAATCCGTGGAGCGGGCGGACGAAATCGATATGGACCGTGCCCTCGCCTCCAAAGCCAAGGCCGAAGAGATTCTGAAAAACGTCCAGGACGCCAATGAGCTCCAGTTCAAGAAGGCCGACCTGAGGCTGAAGCGGGCCCTCACCCGCGAAGAAGTGGCCCGACGCTTTCGCACGTAGCCCGGACATCCCTCATTCCTTCTTTATCGAAGATCCCCGGGCGGGCCGTCCGGACACCCGGACTCCTCTCCCCAGCCACCCCGGCCCCATTTGACCCCTTTCCGCTCCTCCGCTATCGTACACACCGGAGGGGGATACCTGCGGACGCACCCTGAACGGGGTCGCTCAAGATTCCTTTCGCCTCCATAACCCAAAGGGAGCGCCATGCACTGGCACTGTTGCGATACCGATGAGGTCTGCCGGGAGCTTGAAGCCTCTCCTCAGGGACTCACATCCACGGAGGCCGCCCGCCGGCTCGAAGCTTACGGGCCCAACGCCCTGCGGGAGGCAGAAAAGAGATCTCTCCTTTTTCTTTTTCTGGATCAGTTCAAAGACTTCATGATCCTCGTTCTCATTGCGGCCGCGGTGATCTCCGGCCTCGTCGGTGAGGCCAAGGACACCATCGCCATTCTGGTGATTGTGCTGCTCAATGCCGTCATCGGTTTCGTCCAGGAGTATCGGGCCGAGAAGGCCATGGCGGCTCTCAAGCAGATGGCGGCGCCCAGTGCCACCCTGCTGCGCGACGGTGACATGACCACCGTTCCCGCCGTCGACATCGTTCCCGGCGATGTGGCGGTTCTGGAGGCCGGCCAGATCGTTCCGGCGGACATGCGGCTCCTGGAGACGGCCCAGCTTTCTGTCGAAGAGGCGGCGCTCACAGGGGAGTCGGTTCCGGTGCTCAAGGCGACCGGCGCCCTGAGCGATCCGAACCGGGCCGTCGGGGATCGCACCAACATGGCGTTCAAGGGGACCATCGTATCGAACGGGCGCGGCCGGGGCCTGGTCGTCGGCACCGGGATGCAGACCGAACTCGGCCGGATTGCGGCCATGCTGCAGGCAGAGAAGCAGCCGAAAACGCCCCTGCAGAAAAGACTCGAGACCTTCGGCAAGAAACTGGCCGTCATTATCCTGCTCATCTGCGCCGTCGTCTTTCTGCTCGGCCTGCTCCGGGGCGAGCCGGCCCTGCTGATGTTCATGACAGCCATATCCCTGGCGGTGGCCGCCATTCCGGAGGCCCTGCCCGCAGTCATCACCATCACCCTGGCCCTGGGGGCCCGCAAACTGATCCGCCATCAGGCCCTGATCCGGAAGCTGCCCGCCGTGGAGACCCTCGGCTCGGTCACCTATATCTGCTCCGACAAGACGGGCACCCTCACCCTGAACCGTATGGCCGTGGAGCAGATTTTTGTCGACGGGGAGCTGGTTGACGTGGGGGACACCGGCGGTGCGCGACTGGCCGACGATGCCCGTCCCCTGCAGACCCCGCAGTCTCTCTTCCTGAGAGCCCTGGTGCTCTGCAACGACGCCGAAGCGGACGCCGCGGGAAACCTCATCGGGGACCCCACGGAACAGGCCCTCTACCGGATGGGGGAACAGGGCGGATGCCCTCGCCGGCGGCTGGTGGGAGAATTCCCCAGAGTGGACGAGATCCCCTTTGAAGCGGAGCGCAAGTGCATGACCACTTTTCACCGGTGGACCGACGGCCGTTTCATCTCTTTTACCAAGGGAGCCGTGGAGACGCTGCTGGACAGCAGCAAAGCCGTGCTGCACGTCGACGGGTGTCGGGCGATCGACAGGCAGGCCATCCGCCGCGTCTCTGAAACCATGGCCGCCCAGGGCCTGCGGGTTTTGGGCGTGGCCATGCGGGTCTGGGACGCCCTTCCCCAGTCTCCCGCTCCCGGCGACACAGAAAGGGATCTGACCCTGCTCGGCCTGGTGGGGCTGATGGATCCCCCCCGACCGGAAGCCAAGGACGCGGTCTCGCTCTGCCGATCGGCCGGCATCGTACCGGTCATGATCACCGGGGACCACCCGCTCACCGCCAAAAACATTGCCCGGCGCCTCGGTATTCTGGAGGACGAATCGGACGGCGTGATCACGGGCCGGGAACTCGCCGAGATGCCGGACAAA
>CALZGC010000011.1 GCA_945786985.1 uncultured Nitrospirota bacterium
ACCTCGATCCCTTTCTGGCTCGAGAAGGATTTCGCATCATCTTCCTTGATGACTTTCAACCCGTCGATGCCCGCCCGCAGCAGGTAGAGTTCCATGGAGGCCTCGTCGGCAATGTACTTCTCCTCCCGGCCCCGTTTCACTTTGTACAGCGGCGGCTGGGCCAAATAGAGATAGCCCTTCTCGATAATGGGGAGCATCTGCCGGTAGAAAAAGGTCAACAGCAGTGTGGAAATGTGGGCGCCGTCGACATCGGCATCGGTCATGATGATGACCTTGTGGTACCGGATCTTCGAAATGTCGAAGTCGTCCACGCCGATTCCTGTGCCGAGCGCCGTGATGAGGGTCTTGATCTCCTGGGAGGAGAGCATCTTGTCGTACCGGGCCTTTTCCACGTTCAGGATCTTCCCTTTGAGGGGCAGGATGGCCTGAATCCGGCGGTCCCGACCCATCTTGGCCGAGCCTCCGGCCGAATCTCCCTCGACAATGAACAGCTCGCTCAGCGCCGCGTCCCGCTCCGAGCAGTCGGCCAGCTTGCCCGGCAGTGTGCCCACCTCCAGGAGCCCCTTGCGGCGGGTCAGGTCCCGTGCCTTGCGGGCGGCCTCGCGTGCCATGAGGGCGCCCACCGACTTGAGCACGATCTTCTTCGCGATGGGCGGGTTTTCCTCCAGGAAGGTTCCCAGCGCTTCGTTGACCGCGGACTCGACGATTCCCTTGACGTTGCTGTTTCCAAGCTTCGTCTTGGTCTGCCCCTCGAACTGCGGATCCGGCACCTTCACGCTGATGACCGCTGTCAGCCCCTCCCGGACATCCTCGCCGCCCAGCGGCTTGCCGACCTTCTTGAGCAGGTTGTTCTGGGCCGCATAGCTGTTCAAGGTGCGGGTCAGCGCGGATTTGAAGCCGATGAGGTGGGTGCCGCCGTCCACGGTATTGATGTTGTTGGCGAAGGAGTAGAGGTTCTCCGAATAGCCGCTGTTGTACTGCACGGCGATCTCAATCACGACGCCGTCGCGGACCTGCTCGAAATAGATCGGTTCTCTGTACAGCGGCGTCTTGTTCTTGTTCAGGTGCTGGACAAAGGACGCGATGCCTCCTTCGTAGTGAAAGACCTTTTCTTCGCCCGTTCGCTCGTCGACCAGAGAGATCCTGAGCCCCTTGTTCAGGAAGGAGAGCTCGCGAAGCCGCTTGGAGAGAAGATCAAAGCTGAATTCCTTCACCTCGAAGAGGTCCTGCAGCGGCCGAAAGGTTATCTTGGTGCCCGTTTTTTTGGTTTTACCGATCTTCTTCAGCGGGGTGACCGGAACGCCGCGCTCATAGCGCTGATGATAGACCGCGCCGTCCCGCTTGATTTCAAGCTCCAGCCAGTCCGACAGGGCGTTGGTGACCGACACACCGACCCCGTGCAGTCCCCCCGATACCTTGTAGGAGACGCTGTCGAATTTTCCACCGGCATGGAGTTTGGTCATGACCACCTCGGCCGCCGGAATCTTTTCGGTGGGGTGCATCTTCACGGGGATCCCCCGCCCGCTGTCGATCACGGTGAGGCTGTTGTCCATATGGATTGTCACGTCGATTTCTTCGCAATACCCTGCCATCGACTCATCCACACTGTTGTCGATAACCTCGTAGGCGACGTGGTGCAGACCATAGCTGCCGGTGTCCCCGATGTACATCCCGGGTCTCTTCCGGACCGCCTCCAGTCCTTCCAGCACCTTGATACTCTGCGCATCATAAGCCATTCGAAAACTCCATGAAAATTTTATGGAAATTCGGTTCGGTCCCGAAGAATTCGCACCCCTTTGAGCGAACGGAACATTTTACTATTTTTGTTTCCCCATGACAAGCGCTATCTCGCCGTCTGTGACGTCAAAAAGGGCCTTGGGGGCCGGTATTTTCTCGCAGACGCTCCGCTCCGAGGTGGTGAGAAACACCTGTCCGAAATCGGGCAACTGTTCACAGAGAAGCCCCTGATGACGCCGGTCCAGTTCGGAGCCCACATCATCGAGCAACAGCACGGGGCGGTCTCCCTTGAGGCGCTCAAAGAGTCGCGCTTCGCCCAGGGCGAGAGACAGCGCCAGCAGGCGGCCTTCCCCTTGAGAGGAAAAATCCCGGGCCGCTCGGTCCGCCACCTCCAGCAGCAGATCGTCGAGGTGCGGCCCCAGACGGGTGGCACCCGCCTGAATCTCCAGCCGTTCGGACTGCGCCAGCCCGTCGACAAGCCGTGCCTTCAGTGCGGCCGTGTCGAGCGACTCGACCGGTATTCCGGCCATGAGCGAACGGGGCAGGGCGGCGCGGTAGACGATCCGCAGAGAGCTCTCCTTGTGATGGAGTTGTTGAAAGATCTCCACCGCCACTGCTGACAGCTCAGAGAGGTAGCGGCATCGGCCGTGCAGGATGCGACCTCCCCTTTCGGCGAGCTGTGTCGTCCAGGGGTGCAGGGCCGCCACGGAGACCCGCCCTTCACGGACCATCCGCAGCAGCCGGTTGCGCTGCTCAAGGATCCTACGGTATTCCTTCAGGTCGAGCAGATACCCGCGGTCCACACGGGAGAGGGCGGTGTCGAGAAAGCGCCGCCGAAGCTCCGGCGCGCCTCGGACCATCTTGACCGTTTCCGGCGAGAACAGCGTCACCGCAGCCTCCCCGAAGAAGTCCACACCCCGGGCGACACCTTTGCCGTTGACCTTCACGGTTTTGCTCGCCGGCATCAGCTCCACGGCCAGTTCCTTCTCGGTCGCTCCGGTACGCATTACCCCGTGGATGCGCGCGGCCGGCGCGCCGTGGCGTATGAGCTTTCGGTTGGAGAAAGCACGGAAGGAGGAGAGGTTGGCCAGCAGGTAGATCGCTTCGACCAGATTGGTCTTTCCCTGTCCATTTTCACCGCAGAGAATATTGATCCCATCTTCCGGAGCCAGATCACAGGCACGAATATTTCGGAAGTCCTGGAGTCGAAGTCGTTGAATTTTCATGCTGCGGCGGGGGTGTGGCGGGGGTTCCGGGGGGCAGCGAGCCCGGATATGGCATGTGTGATCTTCACGAGAGGCCTCAGAGGTGCTAGAGGCGCCACAGGCGGCCTCGTAAGAGATTCACTCATAGCCATTCCGGGATAAAGCTAAAGACGCATGGGCATGATGATTGCGAGAAAGCCGTCATCCTGGGGATCTTCTATCCGGCTCGGGCTCAGCGCGTCCATGAAGAGCATGCGGATCTCCGCCCCGTTGACAGCGGAGGCGACGTCCTGCAGATAGCGGACGTTGAATCCGACCTCCAGGTCCTCCCCCTGATACTCGGCGGACAGAGCCTCCTGGGCCTCTCCGATCTCGGGGTGATTGGAGGAAATCTGAATCTCCCCCTTGCGCAGGGCGAGCTTGATGGCGTGTGTCTTCTCGTCGGAGAGAATGGAGACCCGCCGCACGGCGCCCTGAAGCATCTCACGGTCGACGCTGAGCTGGTGGGGGTTGTGCTTCGGAATAATGTCCGAATAATTGGGAAACTTGCCGTCAATCAACCGCGACAGGAGCGTGTAGTTCTTCTCCTGGAAGACCAAATGATTCTGGGAGAAGACGATTTCCACGTCACCCCGCTCGGCCTCTTCCATGTATTTCTTCAACTCCGAGATGGCCTTCCTCGGAACAATGACCTTGCGGCTCTTGCCCCCGGAGGGCAGCCCGGGCAGCTTGCGCGAGACCAGCGAGAGCCGGTGCCCGTCGGTGGCCACCATCTTGATGGGCGCTCCCTTCTGCTCGGAGAGGTGGATCAGAACACCATTGAGCGACATCCGGGTCAGGTCGGTGGAGACGGCATAGGCTGTTTTTCGTATCATCTCCAGCAGCATGGCGGCCGGCACGGCCGTGCGCCCCGTCTCTTCAATCTCGGGAAACGAGGGGAATTCCTCGGCCGGCAGACCCCGGAGACGAAAGCTCGACTTCCCGGAGCGGATCAGGATACCCTCGCTGTCTTCCGAGGCAATGCGAATCGCATCCTGCTTCAATTCGCGTGAAATTTCATAGAGCTTCTTGGCCGAAACCGTGATCGTGCCATCCGCCTCAATCTCCGCTGGCAGAAGATCGCGCAGGCCGATCTCCAGATCCGTGGCAAAGAGCAGAATGCCTCCTTTGACCGTTTCCAGACGGACATTGGAGAGAATCGGCATGGTCGTCCGGGCCTGCACAATCGCCTGAATACGTTGCAGTCCCGTCACCAGAGACGATTTTTCTATGGTGAATTTCATCGCGGCCCTCTTGGCTTTACAATGACTGAATGTTGCCGGCGAGCTTGGTGATGGTGTTGGACAGGTCCTGATCCGACTTCATCCGCTCTTCGATGTTCCTGCACGCATGCAGAACGGTGGTGTGGTCTTTGCCCCCGAAGCTTCTGCCGATCTCGGGCAGAGATTTGTCGGTTAATTTCCGGCAGAGAAACATGGCCGTCTGCCTGGGCTGTACAATAGACTGATTGCGCTTCTTCGACTTCATGTCGGCCGTGCGGATCTTGTAGTAAGCGGCCACCTGCTTCTGAATCCGATCAATGGAGACAATCTGCTCCCGTTCGTAGAAAATGTCCTTCAGCACCTCTTTGGCCAGATCGACCGTAATTTGCCGGCCCGTCAGAGAGGCGACGGCCCCGAGCTTAATCAGGGAACCCTCCAGTTCGCGAACATTGGATCGGATCTTCTTGGCGAGAAAAAGACTGACATCATTCGGCAGGTGGATGCCGTCGATGGCGGCTTTCTTTCGGAGAATGGCGACCTTGGTTTCCAGGTCTGGCGGGTGAATATCCGCGAGCAGTCCCCATTCAAACCGGGAACGGAGCCTTTCCTCAAGATTCTGGATCTCTTTAGGATAACGGTCGCTGGAGAAGACAAGCTGTTTGCGAGCATCGTAGAGCGCATTAAAGGTGTGAAAGAACTCCTCCTGAGTCCGCTCCTTGTCCGAGAGAAACTGAATATCGTCGACCATGAGAACATCCATGTTGCGGTACTTCTGCCGGAACTGGGGCATCCGGTCATAGCGGATGCAGCTGATCATTTCATTCATGAAGTGCTCGGAGCTGACAAAGCAGATTCGGATATTCGGATTGTCCGAACGGACATGCTGGCCGATGGCGTGCATCAGGTGGGTCTTTCCCAGACCGACGCCTCCGTAGATGAAAAGGGGATTGTACGCCGTGTAGAGAACCTCCGCAACGGCTCGGGCCGCCGCATGGGCAAATTGATTGCTTGGGCCGACTACAAAATTCTCAAAACTGAATCTTGGATTCAGATAAGCATCCCGTTCGTGCAGCGTGGACGGAGCAGCATCGGAGGGTGGGGTGGCTTTCGGAGCGGCTAGCTCCGGCGTGTCCTGATCAGATGGATGATACTCAACCGTAAAAGAAAGCAGCTTGTCGCAATCAAGGCCGCTTAGTGCTTCTTTGAGAACATCCAGGTAGTTATTCTCGATCCACTCTTTGGTAAATTTATTCGGAACCGCGACCGTCAACTCACGGTCATTTTCTGCAAAAAGC
Organism: uncultured Nitrospirota bacterium; assembly: GCA_945786985.1. GTDB lineage: Bacteria > CG2-30-53-67 > CG2-30-53-67 > CG2-30-53-67 > CG2-30-53-67 > CALZGC01. The sequence continues at coordinate 5,500 of CALZGC010000011.1, forward strand.
TTCGCCGACTCGAACCATTTCTCAAAGCTCTGCCTCGGTAGACGTTCACTCACAACTTGGGTCAGTCGTTCCCACGTATTCATGGTTTAAAACCCTTAGATTTGATTGGTTTTAAGAGACACAGGAAACCGGACGAAAAAGGCATCACCCCTGTTATCAACAGGTTTGTTCACAGGTGTGGATAACTTAAAAATTCCCTCATTTTCAATGAGTTAAAATAGGGACGGAACCAACCTGTGCAGATGGCCCGGACTGACCATGGCCATGGAGTTCCTTTTTCTGTCACTTAAAAAGAGTTCGGTGTGAGAATGCGAGACACGATAGCAGAAGCGACATTTGATGGCAAGTGATTTCTGGACATCTTGCTATTAAAATTTTTCATAGGCCGGCCTTTGCAGACGAAGTGCTCATCAGAGACGCAACGGACGAGGCATGGAAAACAAAAGTATCAGCGAAACATCCACTTCGCCAACCGGTGTGTCCTGCACTCACGCTGTTACCGTGCAGCGTCGATCTGTCTGAACAAACATTGTGAATAGCATGTGGGTTGCTGTGTCAGCTTTCTGTGAGTGGTTGAAAGAGACATCCCCTGCCGTGAAAAAGTGAGTGTTTTGCCCACAGAGTCTGCGAAGGAAAATCCGTAAGAGTTTCAAAGCGATCATTCGACGGTCCCCCGTTTACCCAACCCCTACTATTACTACTACTTAGTTTTAATAAAGATAAGTACTTAGTAAGGGCGGGGTGTAACTTTGAAGAACCCACCTTTGTGCAACTTCTGGGAAAGGAGAAGAGGAAGCGGACTCGTCTCTTTTTGTTCTTGACAGGAAAAAAGCGACTGCCTATACTGATTCATTCTAAAACAATTAGCGAGGAGCGAGGCATGTCCATCACGTTGAAAGCGAACAATCGGAAGAAAAAGAAACGCCACGGATTTCTAACCCGCATGAAGACCAAGAGCGGTCGGGCGGTGATTAATCGCCGACGGGCCAAGGGTCGCAAGTCTTTGGGGGTGTGAGAGGTACGCCTCGCCTACTTCATTTGTGTCAGTTGCTCCCAACTCAATGCTAACTCGATGCCAACTCAATGCCAACTCAATGCCAACTCAATGAAGGATAGAAGGATCCGGAAGCATTGGGAATTCCAAACCATATACAAAAAGGGGGTCAAACAGGTCGGGAATCGTGTTATTCTCTATGCGCTGTTTCGTGAACAGGAGCAGAGCCGGTTCGGTATTGCCGTGACCAAAAAGCTGGGCAAATCGGTGGTACGAAACAGGATCAAGAGACGTATCCGGGAAGTTATCCGGAAAAATGCAACAGGCATGGGTGGTGGCATGGATCTGGTGGTGGTGGCCAGGAAGAATATCCTGCATGCTTCATTTGAACAAATAGAGAGAGACATACTGGCGCTTGTTCCGCAGAGAGCTTTCTCCGGTCAGTTAAAAAGAAGGTTCAACGGGGAGCGCCCATGAGCATGTTCAGAAGGGTCAGTATTGCCTGTATCCGCGGCTATCAGCGGAGCATCTCCCCATTACTATCGGGAAACTGCCGGTTCTTCCCCACCTGTTCCGAGTACACCATCGAAGCCATATCGCGCTACGGCGTTTTCAGAGGTTGGGGGCGTGGTTTATGGCGCATTCTGCGGTGTCACCCCTTTCATTCCGGTGGCTACGATCCCTTGAACTAAGTCCTTCGATTCATAAGTTCGATTGTGAACCTTATGAACTTGGGATTTGGTGCTGCGTGAGCGTTTAACCTGTTCTTGCGATAGAAACATGCGTCGCCGTATTTGCGGATCGAAACACTAAGCTCCTTCCCCATGACCCAGGATCCGGGCACTACCTTTCTTGTGGAGAATTTTTGATGGAAAAACGGGCGCTCCTTGCCTTTGTGCTCTCGCTGGCTATCTTGATTGGCTAT
>CALZGC010000012.1 GCA_945786985.1 uncultured Nitrospirota bacterium
AGTATCCCGCTGCAGCGGCGCACATACCCATGTCTACTGCGTTGCGCTCTCTCGGCTTTCTCAACGTACTGCCCAGTACGCCTGTGGTGGCCTCGGTCGCGACGCCTTGTATCCATGGGCACCTGCACCGCTTCGCTACGAATACTCATGCTATATTCGGGCTGGCGCGGTCTCATCAAGGCGCGCGACCGAGGTGTACCGCCCTGCGGACCATCGCAGGGAGCGCATCCCAAGATACCTTAATGTATAAACCGCCGGTGGCGGCATGAATCAGAGTGAAGCGGGAGAATGGCCCGGCGAAGGACGTCCTTCGCCGGGGAAAAGACAACGCAGAGGAGGGTGTGCTACGGCACTCGAATGCCACCGTATTTTCGAACAGGGCCACCAGGTCAGGAAATTTTCTGTAACGCCGCATGTGGCAGACAATCCGGCCTCGTAATAGATTTGCTCATGTAATATTCGGGCTGGATCGCCGGCCCCTTTGCGGGCACTTCCGGGTATTTGGGTCATGGGTTGGGACGGGTGGGCTCGCCGGCTTCGGGGACCACGGCGCCGACCCAGCGCATCAGGTGTGAAACGGTCTCCTCGGTGGACGCGCTGATCTGCTCTTCGACGGGGTCGGTGACGTTGAACACGCCGATGATCCGATCGTCGTCAAGCACCGGCACGGAAAGGAAGGCACGGCTACGATATCGGGAGACGGCCCGGTCATGGGGGTCAAAGGGGGGCGGCGTACCGGCCTCCTCGGCGTTGCGGCACGGCTTGCGCTCCCGGGCGACGTAGGAGGAGACGGCATTCTCGTGCAGGGGGCGGCGCATGCCGACAATGCGCCTGTTGGTGGCCGCCCTCACGATGAGGTCCTTCTCCGCCGGGCGGAAGATCATGAGGGAGAGGGTCTCGGCCCGAAGATAGTCCTGGATCAGGTTCAACAACGCTTCATATTTCTGCTCATGGGTCAGCCGGGAGCGGCAGAAGAGCCTGGTGGCCCGGTAGGCGAAATCGGCTTCCCGACGGGCCCCCTCCAGGGCCTGGTCACTGGTGCGAATCTCACTGCGGCGGGAGATCAGCTCCCGGACGGTCTGCACGAGCTCCTCGTTCTGGTAGGGCTTGATGATGAGGCGGTGGGCTTCGACGCGGTTGACAGCGGAGAGGATCGTGTTCATCTCGGCATAGGCCGTGAGGACGATTCGGATCTTTTCGGGGTAGCGCTTCTTGACCGTGGAGAGGAGTTCGATCCCCGTGATGCCGGGCATCCGTTCATCGGAAATCACCACGTCCACCGCCCGGCCCTCCAGGATTCGAAGCGCCTCCTCGCCGCTCTTGGCGCTCAGCGTCTGAAACCCTTCCCTGGAGAAGACGGCCTCCAGCGCGTTCAGAATGATCTCTTCATCGTCGACAAACAGGATTGTCTCGGTCATGGGGGCCCTCCTCTGCCTTCAAACGCTCCTGACCTGCAATCGAACGATGCTGCGGTAGCCCGAGAACAGTAACGGACGCTCCGGCACAATATTCCCGGGATGGCAAGGTTGAAACTGAAGATCGGGTGGCTGGGATGGTCGCTCCGAATCACCCGCACACCGTGGCCTCGCATTATAGCCACGAAACGGGCAAAAGGCAAATTGTTTCTACTTTTTGATAGGGTTTGCCTCTGCGACGGCTTGGCGGCATTGATTGACAAGATCCGGACCGATGCGCTCGGCGTACTCGTCATAGAGGGGCGCGATCCGTGTCTTGAAGCGCGCCAGCTCCACGCTCGACAGGGCGATCACGTCCATGCCCCGATCGCGCAGGGTGGCCGCCAGCGTTCGGTCCTCCTCCAGAACGATGGTCCGCTGGTTCTGCATGGCTTCCCGGGCCGCTGCCGTGAGCAGGGCCTGATCTTCGGGTGAGAACCGCTTCCAGCGGATCTCGTTGATGGCCAGGACCAACGGGTCGTAGGAGTAGTTCCAGAGGGTCAGGTAGCGCTGGACCTCATAGAGCCGGCTCGAGTAGATGATGGAGAGTGGGTTTTCCTGCGCATCGATGACCCCCTGCTGCAGGGAGGTGAAGACTTCACCGAAGTTCATGGTGGGGGCATTGGCCCCCAGGAGTTGGAAGGTCCTGAAATACATCCGGGAGCCCGCAACGCGGCACTTGATCCGGTCGAGATCCTCCGGTGTGCGGATGGGGCGCACGCCATTGGTGATCTGGCGAAAGCCGTTCACCCCATAGGCGAGCCCGACGATCCCCTTGGTCTGCAGCACAGAGAGCGCCTCCCGGCCGACGTCGCCGTCCAGCACGCGGTGGGCCGTTTCATGGTCCGGGAAGAGCCAGGGGAGCCCGAACACATCAAAGCTCGGGTCCAGGTAGAGCGCGAGAATGATCGTCGAAACGAGCGCCATGTCGATGGAGCCCGACCCGAGCATTTTCAGCTCCCCCTGCTGGCTGTGGTTGGAGATCTGCCCGGCGGGATAAACCTTCACGCGAATCCGCCCGCTGCTTTTCTGCGCCACCAGTTCGGCAAACCGTTCGGCGCCCTTCTGCCAGGAGGGGGTCGGCGCGGTAATGTGGCTCAGGCGAAGAGTGACCCCCTGAGACGAGCGGCATCCCCCATCGGGAGCAGCACGACGCAGATCAGAATCGCCAGTGCGCGCTGCATCACAAACCCGGCAGGCAGGGGACATGCGGTTTTAGGCAGCAGCCGAAAAAAAACAGCGCTGCGATCAGCAGGAAGAATAGCCAGTGTTTCATGGGGTGAAACTCCTAAAGATCAAGGGGTCGAGGGGTCAAGGGTCCAAGGGCTCGAGTGAAGACATTCAAAGGGGTCCAGGGGTCAAGGGCTCGAGTGTAAAAGAGCGAAGGTGAGGGGGGCCTTTCCGTCCGTCATCTGTTACTCCGTCATCTGTCTGCCGTCTACTGCCCACTGCCCACTGCCTACTGTCTTCGGTCTTTTGAAGTGTCCCTCCGCCTCTGAAGCTCCGCGTAGATCTGCTCCGGGGGGATCTCCAGGTGGCCAAGCAGGACCCAGAGGTGAAAGAGCAGGTCCGCCACTTCATGCACCACCTCCGGCGTGCGTCCTGACTTGGCGGCCAGGACGAGCTCCAGTGTCTCTTCGCCGAGTTTTCTCAGGATGGCGTCCTCGCCCTCCCGGAAGAGCGCCGCGGTGTAGGAGCCTTCGGGGAGGTCCCGTTTGCGCGCCGCAATTACTTCGTAGAGCTGCTGCAGGATAGTGGGCTCTGTCATTAAAGTCTGACGCAAATGCCGCGGCTGCTCAGATACTCCTTGACCTGATGCACGGTGTATTCTCGGTAGTGAAAGATAGAGGCGGCCAGCACGGCATCGGCCTTTCCCAGGTGGATGCCGTCGTAGAGATGCTGCAGGCCCCCGACGCCGCCGGAGGCGATGAGGGGTACCTCGGTGATTTCGGAAATGGACCGGTTGAGGGCATTGTCGTAGCCGTCTCGGGTGCCGTCGCGATCCATGCTGGTCACCAGGAACTCCCCGGCGCCGAGATCCTCCATCCGCCGGGCCCATTCGAGGGCGTCGATCCCCGTGGGCCGCCGGCCTCCGTGGGTGTAGATCTCCCAGCGCAGCGGGGCCTCGGAGACCTGTTTGGCGTCGATGGCCACCACGATACACTGGCTGCCGAAACGCCCCGAGGCTTCCCGGATGAATTCGGGGCGGCGCACCGCGGCCGTGTTGATGGAGACCTTGTCGGCCCCGGCATTGAGCAGGTTGCGAATGTCGTCCAGCGCACAGATGCCGCCGCCCACGGTCAGGGGAATGAAGACCTCTTCCGCGGTGCGCCCCACCACGTCGAGGATAATCCCCCGTTTCTCATGGGAGGCGGTGATGTCGAGGAAGGTCAACTCGTCCGCACCCTGGGCGTCGTACAGGCGGGCTACTTCCACCGGATCGCCCGCGTCCCGAAGCCCCACAAACTGCACCCCCTTGACCACGCGGCCCTCTTTGACATCGAGGCAGGGGATGATCCGCTTGGCCAACATGCGCTCAGCGCTCCTTCCGGGTCAGGGCGATGGCTTCGCGAAGATCGAGGGTGCCGGCATAGATGGCCCGGCCGGTGATCACCCCGCTCACCCCAAAGCGCTCAATCTCCAGTACGGCCCTCACGTCGCTCAGGGAGGAGACGCCCCCCGATGCAATGACGGGAACGGAGACCGCTTCCGCGAGTGCGCGGGTGCTCTCGATGTTGGGACCGGTCTGCATGCCGTCGCGCTGAATATCGGTAAAGATGATGGTGCAGACCCCTGCGTCCGCCATCTCCAGGGCCAGATCCGCTGCCCGGCGGCTCGTTGTTTCGGTCCACCCCTTCACCGCCACATAACCGTCCCGGGCGTCGATGCCGGCGACCACCTGCCCGGGGAATTGCCGACACGCCTCGGCCAGAAAGGCCGGATCCTCGGCCGCCTTGGTACCGAGCACCACTCGGGAGACCCCGGCCTTCAGGTATGACGCCATGGTGTCCAGGGTCCGGATGCCACCGCCCACTTCCACGGGGATGGCGAGCTCCCGTACGATCCGGCCGACGAGTTCCAGGTTCCGGGGAACCCCCTCCACGGCGCCGTCGAGATCGACCACGTGGAGCAGTTCCGCGCCGAGCTGCTGCCAGTGCAGGGCCATCTCCGGCGGGTTGTCGGAGTAAACCGTTTCGCGATCCATGTCTCCTTGAATCAGACGGACGCACCGCCCGTTTTTCAGATCGATGGCTGGAATGACAATCATGTCTGGTTCTTTCTCAGCTGATGCACCGCCGTCGCGATGCTGTCGATGATTTGAGGGATCTCTTCTTCTCCGTTGGCCCGCCCGAGCGAGAGACGCAGCGTTCCGGCGGCCAGCTCTGCGGGGATCCCCATGGCCGCGAGCACATGCGAGGGGTGGCTGCTTTCCGTCGTACAGGCAGCGGAGGCCGAAACGCAGATACCCGCTTCGTCCAGAAGTGCGAGCAGGTCGGAGCTCCGCACCCCCTCGACGGAAAAATTCAGGGTTCCGGGAAGCCGCTCCGTCGGGTGGCCGTTGAGCCGGACGCCGCTCACGGCTCCGACCAGCCCCTCCCAGAGGGTTTCCCGAAGCCGTCGCAGCGCGTCTCCTTCCGCCGCCATCCGTTGGGCAGCGATATCGAGGGTTTCCGCCAGACCGGCAATCCCCGGGAGGTTCTCGGTCCCGGAGCGCAGCCCCTGCTCCTGGCCGCCGCCAATAAGGAGGGGGGCGATCGGGGTGTCCGTACGGATATAGAGGAAGCCGACCCCCTTGGGCCCGTAGATCTTGTGGGATGAGCAGGTCAGAAGATCGACGTGGAGCGCATCAACCTGCACCGGCAGTTTCCCGATGCTCTGGGCTGCATCGGAATGAAACAAGATGCCCCGCTCCCGGAGCAGTGCCCCGATTTCGCCGATGGGCTGAATCGTCCCCACCTCGTTGTTCGCATGCATGATCGACACGAGGACGGTCTCTTTCCGAATGGCCTTCTGCACGTCGCCGGGAGCGACCCGCCCGTGCGGACTGACGGGGAGTTCGGTGATGTCAAAGCCTTCCCGGCGCAGCACGGCACAGCTCTCCAGGATGGCGTGGTGCTCCACCGCGGAAATCACTACATGGCGCCCCTCGTGAGCGCGTGCCCGGGCTGCACCCAGGAGCGCCAGGTTGTCCGCTTCAGTGCCGCCGCCGGTAAAAACGATCTCCGCGGGCGTGGCGCCGACGAAGGCTGCGATGGACTCGTGCGCGAGCCGCAGCGCCTCGCGCGCCTGGCGTCCCGGCTGGTGCCCGCTGGACGGATTCGCCCAGAAATGGGCCGCCGTTTCGGACATGACGTCGATCACGGCGGGATCGACGGGCGTGGTGGCATTGTGGTCCAGGTAGATTCTCTGCAACGTTCCTCACTCCGATATTTTCGATGCCGCACTATAGCACAGGCCTTCCGGAGGGGGGAAGACAAAATCCGACGGCGGACCGGGGCCGGACCTATGACGAAAATGCTGGAGCTGTGGGCGGCCCTTCCTGGTTTAGCGGCTTTTTTCATTGACATAAGTGCTACAGTCTTGATAATTTTCCACGCTATATGTCGTTATGAATCGTACCCCTGTTTTTCCGTTGTTTCGGGCGCGTTGCGGGAGAGCTCCCATGGAGTATAAAGAGACATTAAATCTGCCGTCGACTTCCTTTCCCATGAAGGCGAATCTGACGCAGCGGGAGCCGGAGCTTCTCAGGAAATGGGAGACCGCGCGCCTGTGGGAGAAGGTTCTGGAGAAGAACCGCAACAGTGTCGTCTATACCCTCCATGACGGGCCGCCCTACGCCAACGGGCACATCCACATGGGGCACGCACTGAACAAGATTCTCAAGGACATCATCGTCAAATACAAGAACATGAAGGGCTGCTTTGCCAGGTATCTGCCGGGCTGGGACTGCCACGGCCTTCCGATCGAGCTGCAGGTCGACAAGAAACTCGGTGGGAAGAAGAAGGATCTCTCATTGGGCGAGTTCCGCAGGCAGTGCCGGGATTATGCCGCCCGTTTCGTCGAGATCCAGCGGGAGGAGTTCAAGCGGCTCGGTGTGTTCGGGGAGTGGCAGACGCCCTACCTGACCATGGACCATGCCTACGAAGGCGCCATCATCCGGGAGTTCGGGCACTTCGTCGAAAACGGCGGTGTCTACAAGGGGAAGAAGCCGATCCACTGGTGTGTGTCCTGCCGGACGGCCCTGGCCGAAGCGGAAGTGGAGTACGCGGACGAGGCGTCGCCGTCCATTTACGTCCGCTTTCCGCTCAAGGCGGTCGCTGAGCGGGTTCCGGAACTTGCGGGCAAGGAGGTCTCCATCGTGATCTGGACGACGACGCCCTGGACCCTGCCCGCCAACCTGGCTGTTGCCGTGCATCCCGAGTACCGCTACGCCGCTGTGGAAACGGACGGCGCCGTCCTGATCCTCGCGGAAGATCTGGTGGCCTCGTGCATGGAGGCCTTCGGGCGCACGCCGTACCAGGTGCTCGCGACGTTCGCGGGCAAGTCTCTGGACGGACTCAAGGCGCGCCACCCCTTTGAGGCAAGAGACTCGCTGGTGATTCTGGGCGAGCACGTGACGCTGGAGCAGGGAACGGGCTGTGTGCACACCGCGCCCGGGCACGGCGAGGACGACTACGCCATCGGGCTGACCTACGGCCTGCCGGTCTACACGCCGGTGGACGACCGGGGGTGCTTCACCGAGGAGGCGGGCCGGTTTGCCGGGCAATTTGTCTTCAAGGCCAACAGCGCGATCAACCGTCTGCTCGACGAAACCGGCTACCTGTTGGCCGAGGAAACGGTCCGGCATGCCTATCCGCACTGCTGGCGGTGCAAGAAGCCGATCATCTTTCGCGCCACGGCCCAGTGGTTCATCTCGATGGAGGCCAACGACCTGAGGTCCCGGACATTGGAGGCCATCGAGAAGGGCGTGCAGTGGATCCCCGAGTGGGGGCGCAACCGCATCTATGCCATGGTGGAAAACCGCCCCGACTGGTGCATCTCCCGGCAGCGGAGCTGGGGCGTGCCGATCGCCATCGTTCAGTGCAGTGACTGCGGCGAATACCTCATGGATGCGAAAGCCGTTTTTCACGCGGCGAACCTGGTGGCCGAGGCGGGGGCGGATGTCTGGTTCGAACGGGAGGCGGCGGCGCTGCTTCCCGAGGGGACGGTCTGCGGCCAATGCGGGGGGAGCCGCTTTGCCAAGGAACAGGATATTCTCGATGTCTGGTTTGACTCGGGGGTCAGTCATACGGCCGTGGTTCAGCAGGCCGAGGGGCTGGCCTATCCGGCCGATCTCTATCTGGAAGGGAGCGACCAGCATCGGGGCTGGTTCCACAGTGCGCTGCTGACCGCGCTGGGCACCGGCAAGGAGGCACCCTACCGGGCGGTGCTGACCCACGGCTTCGTGGTCGACGGGGCCGGCAAAAAGATGTCCAAATCGATCGGCAATGTGATCGCCCCCGCACAGGTGATCAAGCAGAACGGGGCGGAGATTCTTCGCCTCTGGGTCTCTGCGGAGGACTACCGGGACGACATTAAGATTTCCAACGAAATTCTCAAGCGCACCGTGGAGGCCTACCGGAAGATCCGCAACACGGCCCGTTTCATCCTCGGAAACCTGGCCGACTTTGACCCCGCCTCGGATACCGTGGCGCGGGAGCAAATGACGGAACTCGACCGGTGGGCCCTGCACAAACTGCAGCAGCTCATCGAGAAAGTCGACGGGGCCTATGAGCGCTTTTCCTTTCACACCATCCACCATGCGCTCTATCATTTCTGCACCGTGGAGCTGAGTGCCCGCTATCTGGACATTCTCAAAGACCGGCTCTACATCCTGCAACCCGACGCACCGGAGCGGCGCTCCGCCCAGACCGTGCTCTTTGAAATCGTGACGGTCCTGACCCGGCTCATGGCGCCCATTCTGAGCTTCACGGCGGAGGAGATCTGGCTGGCCATTTCCAAGGGGGTATCGGCCGAGTCGGTCCATCTGGCGGCCTTTCCCGAGCCCAATCGTGCGGATCGAGAGGACGGGCTGGCGGCCCGGTGGGACGAGATTTTTCAGGTGCGCGGCGAGGTGACCCGGGTGCTGGAAGCGGCCCGGCGGGAGAAGGTGATCGGGCTGTCGCTGGACGCTTCGGTGGCGCTCTATCTGTCGGATGCCTGGCTGAAGAAACTCGACCCCTATGCGGAGCAGCTGGCGGAAATCCTGATTGTTTCCGCCGTGGCGCTTCACCCCCTGGCAGAGGCCCCCGAGGGGGCGCAGACCGCCGAAGAAGCGGAGGGGGTACGGATCGCGGTGCAGCCCGCGAGGGGCAGCAAGTGTGAACGCTGCTGGACCTACCGGGAGAACGTCGGGGAGGACACGGGGCATCCCGCGATCTGCGGACGCTGCGCCGGTATTGTGCGCCAGCTGGGCGTGTCTTCGTAAAATCGGGAAGATCGATGAGGTCAGATTGTTCATCGGACGCTTTATCATCATCACCACCCTGACGATTCTGCTCGATCAGGTCACCAAGTATCTGGTCCTGAAGGAGATGCGCGTCGGCCAGTCGATGCCCGTCCTCGACGGTTTCTTCAACCTCACCTTTGTCATGAATCCCGGGGCCGCCTTCGGGATCCTCTCCACCATGTCCGAGGGGTTTCGGGTCCCCTTCTTCATTGGGGTCTCGCTGATCGCCATCGCGGTGGTCGTGCTCTTCTACTTTCAGCGAGCCCGAAACAACGGGCTCCTTCAGGTGGGGCTCACGCTCGTGCTGGGCGGGGCCGTGGGGAACATGATCGACCGGGTTCGATTCGGGGAAGTGGTGGACTTCATCGATGTCTACTACAGGCAGTATCACTGGCCGGCCTTTAACATCGCCGACTCGGCCATCAGCATCGGGGTGGGCCTGCTGATTCTCGATGCGGTCCTGACCGCCAGGCGGGAAGGGGCCGGGGAGGGCTGATGCATCCCGTACTCATCAACCTGGGACCTTTCACGCTGCACACCTACGGCGTCTTCGTGGCCGCGGCCTTTTTCGTCGCCATCCTCTGGAGTCTGCGGCGGGCCAGGCAGGAGGGGATCGATCCCGAACGGATGCTCGATCTCGCCTTCTATGTGACGCTCTCGGCGATTATCGGCGCCCGCATCCTCTTTATTATCGTCGAGTACCGCTATTTCCTGGAGCATCCCCTGCGCATCTTCAAGATCTGGGAGGGGGGCCTGGTCTTCTACGGAGGGCTGCTTCTGGCGGTGGTGACGGCCATCGCCTATTTGCGCAAGCATGCCATGCCGGTGCTGAAGGTGGGGGACATCATTGCCCCCGCGCTGGCGCTCGCGCAAGCGGTGGGGCGCTTCGGCTGTCTGTCGGCGGGCTGCTGCTACGGCAAGGAGACAAGTGTTCCCTGGGGGATCGTCTTCACCGATCCGGGCTCCCTGGTCCCGCTGGAGAAGCTCAGTCTGACCCTGCATCCCACCCAGCTCTACTCGTCGTTCGGGAATCTCATGCTCTTTCTCATTCTGTACGGAATGGGCCGCAGAAAGCGCTTTGACGGGCAGGTCATGCTCTTCTACGGTATCCTCTATCCGCTGCTCCGCTCGGCGATTGAATTCTTTCGCGGCGACCCCCGGGGCGCGTTGATGGGTGGAATGATCTCCACGTCCCAAGCCATCAGCGTGGCCGTCTGTGTGGTTTCCGTCTATTATTATCTGCGGGTGCGAGCATCGGTTCGGTCGGCGTAGAAAGTCGTCACAGGGCGGTGAGCCAGGCGGGGTGATCCGAACTCTTTCCGTGTACAGCATCGAAATAGTTGGACTGGATCCTGCGGGTGACGGGACCGGGCTCTCCGGCGCCGATGACCCGGCCGTCGATCTCCCGGATGGGTGTGACCTCCGCGGCAGTTCCCACAAAGAAAGCCTCATCCGACACGTAGAGTTCGTCCCGGGTGAAGCGCTCCTCCCGGATTTCGATGCCGGCCTCCCCGGCCAGGGTCATGACCGAGTCCCGGGTGATCCCCTCCAGAATGGAGGTCAGCGGCGTTGTCTTGAGCCCCCCGTTGCGGACAATGAAGATGTTCTCACCGGGGCCCTCCGAGACGTAGCCCTCGCTGTCGAGCAGCAGGGCCTCGTTGTAGCCGTGCAGAACGGCTTCCCGTTTGGCGAGCTGCGAATTGATATAGGCGCCGCAGGCTTTGGCCTTGGTCATAATGGTATTGACGTGGGAGCGGGTGAAGGAGGAGACCATGACGCGGATTCCCCTCCGCAGCCCCTCTTCGCCGAGATAGGTTCCCCAGGGCCAAGCCGCGATGACCAGATGGATGGGATTGTCCTGGACGTACAGGCCCATGTCGCCGTAGCCGATGAAGGCGATGGGGCGGATATAGCACTCCTTCAGACTGTTGACCCGGATGGTTTCAAGAATCGCCGCCGCTGTTTCTTCACGGGAAAAGGGGATCGTCATCTGCATGATATGGGCTGAGGCAAAGAGCCGGTCCACATGTTCCTCAAGACGGAACACCGCAGAGCCGCCGTCGATCTGATAGCAGCGTATCCCTTCGAAGACGCCGAGACCGTAGTGGAGGGTGTGGGTCAGGACATGCACCTGGGCCTCCTGCCACGGAACAAAATCGCCGTCCATCCAGATGCTTGATGCCGCTTGAATCATCAGTCTGTCCCCTCAACCGGTCCCCTTGTAACCTGAGAGAAAATATAATAACGCTCTGACGGTGTCAATCCTTTTCAACGCGGCCCCTTCCTGCGCGCCCGGTTTCGGGGGCCTTAGGCCATGGGCCCCAGCAGCCGGAGAAAGATCTGCCGAGTCCTTTCCGTCATCGCCCGGTAGTCGTCGAGGAGCTGCTTTCCCGGCGCGAGATCGGCGCCGGCGGGATAGCCCAGGCGCAGCGCCAGGGAACGGTTTTTCTCCGGATCGGAAAAGAGAGAAGTGATGGGGCGGTCCTGAACAATGCGGGCGCGGCTTTCCAGACGCCGCAGGAAGAGGTAGGCTTCCTCCAGGGCCGTTTGGTCGGCCTCGGAGAGAAAACCTTTCTGCTGGGCCAGGGCCAGGGTCTCCAGGGGGCTGCACCCCCGCAGCGCCGGGGTATCGTGCCCGCAGTGAAGCTTCAGATACTGCACAATGAACTCGATGTCCACCAGACCGCCCGCACCGGTCTTGAACTGGAGCTGTCCGTCGACCCGCGGGGACTTCTCCCGTTCGATGCGCATCCGCATATCGAAGACCTGTGCCTTCAGGTCGGGCAGGGGGGCGGCCCCGAAGAGCGTTTCTTGGAGCAATGCCAGCAGGGCCCGGCCCGTTTCCCCATGGCCGGCGCAGAAACGGCAGCGGGTCATGGCCTGGCGCTCCCAGGGCTGCAGGTTGCGTTCAAAGTAGGTCCGATAGCTATCCAGAGACGGGACCAACGGGCCGGCTTCTCCGAGGGGCCGAAGTCTCAAATCCACCCGGTAGGCCAGTCCCTCTCCGGTGAGCGCGTTCAAAACGGCTACCAGGCGTCCCGCCAGACGGGTGAAGAAGTCTCTATTCGGGATGTGCGTCGGTCCGGTGGTTTCGCCGTCGCCGGCGTAGACGAAGAGCAGGTCGAGATCAGAGCCGTAGCTGAGTTCTTCGGAGCCGAGTTTTCCCGCACCGAGCACCGCAACCCCCGGGGAGGTTTCGGTGCTCGCGGGGGATCCGAACTGGGCCTGCAGCTCCTCCTCCGCCAGTCCGTAGGCTGCCTCCAGGCAGACTTCGGCGAGGCGGCTCAACGCGCGGGATGTCTCCCGCAGATCGGCGTTCGTCAGGATATCCCGAAAGCCTATCTTCATTTCCTCTCTGTGTTTGAACCGCCGGAGGGTGTCGACCTGGGCGCTCGCGCTTGTTTTCGGGTCAAGGCGGGTGATGAGGTTGTGCAACAGCCGGGTGCGGTCGGGCGTCGGTTCGGTCAGAGCCTTCCCGAACAGCACGTCGATATAGTCGGGATGACGAATCACCAGATGGGAGAGATAGCTGCTGGTGCTGAAGAGAGCGACGACCCGGTGCAGGGCCTCTGGGTTTGCGCCGAGCATCGCGTAGAAGGGCTCCCGGGCGCCGTATCCGGAGACGAAACGCTCCAGATTGTTCAGGGCCATGTCGGGGTCCGGCGAGGCGCCCATGGCCTCAAGCAGGGTGGGACCAATCTGCACGAAAAGCGCGCGGCAGCGGGAGGAGCTGTGAGCATAGGGCGGCCCCTCCCGCAGCAGCTGGAGGTTCTTGTGTGCCAGACGGGCGTCGGAAAAGCCCAGGGCCGTCAACTGCTGATAGCTCTCGGCCTCCTCCAGGGTTCCCCGCACGATGGCAGCCACCGGGGAGTCGCCGCCGGGCACAGGCTCGGCCTTTTCGTGGAGCAGATTGTCGAAGCGCTCCTGCACGTTGCGCCGATGCCGGTCCAGCTCTTCGAGCAAGACGGTGTGGGTTGGAAACCCGCACCGCCGGGCCAGTTGCTCGAGCTTGGCCGGTTCCGTGGGGAGGGTCTGCAGCTGCAGCTGATTCTCAATCTGAAGCTTGTGCTCCACGTCGCGCAGAAAGATATAGGCCGCCGACAGGGCGGAGAAATCGTCGTAGGTGATCAACTCCTTGTCGCAGAGCCGGTGCAGGGCCCGGAGGGTGTTCTTCTGGCGGATCCAGGTGATGCGCCCTCCGTAGAGCAGCTGCAGGGTCTGCACAAAGAACTCGATTTCCCGGATACCACCCTCCCCGAGTTTGACGTTGAAACCCCGGCCTGGTTTCCGCACGAGCTGACGAACAATGCGCCGCTTCATTTCGCGCAGCTCGTCGATGGCGGTGTAATCGAAATACTTGCGATAGACAAAGGGGGTGAGCACCCTTTCGAACTCGCGACCCAGCGTCATATCGCCGGCCACGGCCCGGTGCTTGAGATGAGCTGCGCGCTCCCAGGTCTGACCGAAAGACTCGTAATAGAGTTCATAGCTTCGCAGCGAAGAAGCGACGGGTCCCTGCGCACCTTCCGGTCGCAGCCGCAGATCGACGCGAAAGACAAAACCGTCTTCCGTTGCGGCATGCATCAGATCGGTGATTAGCTCGCAGAGCCGCACGAAGTAGACATGATTGTCCACCCGCCCCTGTACCGTTCCTGCGGCATCGGCCGCCCCCGTGGTCTCCCCCCGGTCCGACTCGTATAGATAGAGCAGATCGACATCGGAGCTGAAATTGAGCTCCTCCCCGCCGAGCTTGCCCATCCCCAGAATTGTAAAGCGACATTCCCGTTCAGTACCCCCATCATCCGTCACCATGGGCGTCCCGTAGCGCAGTTTCAGGAATCGGTCTGCGACGCGATAACTGGCCTCCAGGGTGGCTTCCGCCAGGATGGTCAGGCCGTCGGTGGTTTCGGCGAGATCGGAAAAGCCTGTCAGGTCCCGTACCCCGATTCTCAGTATCTCCCGCTTCTTGACATTGCGCAGGACAGGGTAGGCCTCCTTAATCTCCTGGATCCCCCGGCAGGCTGCGAGGAGTTCACGCACCAGCGATTCCCGGTCCGGAGGGGCTTTCCAGATCTGCTCCTGCATCAACCAGCCCAGCAGGTGGGGGTGCTGAATCAGAATCCCGCTGAGGTAAGGGCTGGCGCCGAAGAGGATGGACAGGTGCCGCAGCGCAGTGCGGCCCTCGACGAGCGGAGAGAAGACCTCCTCGGGCTCATCCAGGTTCTGCAGGAAGCGTTCCAGGTGGTTGAGGGCCTGCTCGGGATGAGCCGTCTCTCTGAGACTCTTGAGCAGGTTCGTCAGGAGGCTCTCGGGATCGACGGCGGGGGGCAGCGCCGAGACGATGGCGCGTAGGTTTTTCGCAACGGTGCGGGTGCCCCGCAGACCATGCTCGCCCAGCAGGGCTTGGGCTGCTTCGGAGAGAGGATCCTGGTTGAAAAGAGAGACCAATCGGGACATGGTTTTGTTTGAGTCCATGGGGTCGCGGCGCACGGCTGTTTCCGCCGACCGGACCGGTCAGCTCAGACCATATCCTATCCGCAAGAGGGTTGTCAAAAGCAGGGTGGCGACGGGGGGGGGCCGCCGGGGCTGGGGTGAGTGCTAGGCGCCGGTCTTGAAGCGTTCGCTCATCTCATAAATCTGTTTGACGTTATCCCGGAGCGCTTCCAGATGCGGCAGGCATTCCTCCCCGGTTGCGTCGGGGTCGTTCTTGAGTTTGCTCAGGATTCTCTCCGAGAGGATCTCCGTTTCGCGGCAGGGCCCTTTGATCTGCTCCAGGCAGTTATCGATAGCTGCGATCATCCGGTTGGCTTCTTCGACAAAATGCATGATCCGGATATCGTCGCCCTGGCGTACGGAGAGGCGTACGGTGAGATCGCCCCGGGAGATTGCCTGCATGTTCTCCTTGAGCCGGCCGAAGGGGCCGATGAATTTGGTGGAGAGAGACCACGCAAAGAAGATGATCAGGAGGAAATAGCCGACGAAAAGCATGAGAAAGAGGACGGAGGAGTCGACATAACCGCTGATGGTTTTGGACAGTAACAGCAGGAGAAAGCCGCCGAGCAGCACCGTGAGGAGCAGGGTCAGGGTCTGAAAAAACAGGTCCCGCTCGACAAAGAAACGTTGTTTTGTCGGGCTGGCTTTTTCCATGATACCTCTGAATTGATGCGTTAGATGTACTCTCAGTATAGCCCAGTCTCAAAAAAAGTGTCAAGGTGTATCCCTTGTCACCGTCCATCGTCCGTGCTATGATGGGCTCAGAAAAAAATTATAAAAAACAGGGAGTTATATGTTCTTCGCAGGGGTTGACGTCGGGTCCAGGACCACCAAGGCGGTGCTGCTCGATGCGCAGAGCAGGGTGGCTGCACAGGCTGTCTCGGACACCGGGGTCCGGGGTGCCCAGGCAGCCGAAAAGGTTCTCGGCACGTGCCTGTCCCGGGCGCAAATCAGCCGGCAGGATCTGACTCGCGTGGTGGCGACCGGCTATGGGCGAAAGAATGTGCCGGCGGCCTCCACCCGGCTGACCGAGATCAGCTGCCATGCCCGGGGGGCTCATAAGGTGCTGCCCGGCGTCCGGACCGTGGTCGATATCGGCGGGCAGGACAGCAAGGTGATTGTGCTCGACGGATCGGGCCGGATGGTGGACTTTGCCATGAACGACCGCTGTGCTGCCGGCACCGGCCGTTTTCTGGAGGTGATGGCGAAGGTGCTGGAGATCGGTCTCGGCGCGATGGGGGGGGTGCGCGAAGCGGCGCCGTCGAGGCGCGCGCCGATTAACAATCTCTGTACCGTCTTTGCCGAGTCGGAGGTCATCTCGCTGCTTGCCGAGGGACGGGCGGTGGAGGATATCGTACGCGGGGTGCACGCCTCCATTGCGGAAAGGACCGCTGCCCTGCTCGGCCGGGTGGCCTTCGAGCCGCCCATTGTCATGAGCGGCGGGGTGGCCCTGAATCGCGGCGTCGTGGCGGCCCTGCAGCAGCGCCTGCAGAGGCCGGTACAGGTCCCTCCCGACCCGCAACTCATCGGGGCCCTGGGGGCGGCGTGCCTGGCTCGCGATGAGGAGGCGGCCAGCCGTTCATAAGCGGCCGCGGAGCAATGAGTCCGCTGCTGTCTGTACTGTCCGTAAGCAATGAAAAGGGTGACGCGGGGAGGCGAGGGAGATTAGCCCGGATATTGCATGAGTGATCGTCATGAGAGGCCCCAGAGCTATTGGAGGCGCCGTAGGCAAGGCGCAGGAAATTTTCTGGCTGAAGACATATTACAATATCTCAAAGTCAGGAAATTTTCTGTAACGCCCCATACGGTAGCTTATCCGACCTCGTAATAGATTTACTCATGCAATACCCGGGCTAGGCGCGGGTGACCTTCTCCCGCTCTTCTTCGTCGGTCTTGCACTCGATACACATGGTGGTGACCGGTCGCGCTTCGAGCCGCTTCAGGCCGATCTCTTCTTCGCAGACTTCGCAGATCCCGAAGGTTCCCTTGTCAATGCGCTCCAGGGCCTGGTCGATTTTGGTGAGCAGTTTTTTCTCGCGCCCCTTCAGGCGGAGGAGAAAATTGCTGTCCATTTCCACGGAGGCCTGATCGGCCAGTTCGGGCAGATTCTCGTTATGGGCACCCAGCTTTTTGTTGATGGCTGCATTGGTCCCATCGAGAATGGTCTTCTTCTTTTCGAGCAGGTGCTGACGGATATTCTCGAAGCTCTTCTCTTTCTTCGTTTTGGTTGTTTTTGTCTTGGCTTTTTTTGACGTTTTTCGGGATCTGGTGGCCATTGTTTCCTCAGCTGCTGTGCCCCTAAATTGGCGGTATGAAATTTCTAAATCCTATCAAAGCTCCATTTTCATGTCAAGATGGAAATGACTTTACCGAAAGGGACTTCTAAGGCCCCGATAGCCCTATTGCCGATTGCCCTACTGTATGACGCGTCGCTTCATCAGATTGACGGAGACGCAGAAAAAGAAGAGCGCCGGTGCCAGCAAGAGCGCGGACCCCACCGGCACGATCCAGGAGGGTTTCCCGTAAATGAGGGCGCGGGAGATCTCGACGGCATAGGTGAGCGGCAGGAGCTTCGAGAAGACGGAGACCCAGTCCGGAAGCCGGTTCAGGGGGAAGAAGACCCCCGAGAAAAAGAACATGGGGGTGAGAAACAGGGTGATGTAGTAGTTGAACGCCTCAAAGGTTTTCACAAAGGAGGTGGCCGCCATGGACAGGGATGCAAAGAGAAAGCTGACCAACACGATCAGCAGGGGGATGCCCACAGCCCAAAAGGAGTCGATCAGGCCGAAAGCGCCCACGACGGCAAACATGATGGTGCCGCTGATCATCCCCTTGGTCGTTCCCCAGAGAATATCCCCGGCGACCACGTCTTCAATGCTCAGGGGCGTGGCAATGATGGCATCATAGGTTTTCATATAGATCATCCTCAGGAACGAGCCGTAGGTACATTCAAAGGACGCGGCAAACATGGACGATGAGATGACCAGACCGGGGGCAATGAACTCCAGATAACTCATCCCCTCCATCTGATTCAGGAACCGGCCCAGACCGTAGCCCATGGCGACGAGATAGAGGATCGGATCGCCGAGGTTTCCCAAAAGGCTCAGTTTGAAAAACTTCATATAGGCATCCCGGTCCCGCTGCCAAACGCGCAGACATCGCCAGGATACGGATGGAATCCGAAAGATGTCGTTCATGCTTAGGTCTCCACCAGCTCCCGGCCGGTCAGTCTCAGAAAGAGGTCTTCCAGAGTGGCCTGGCGGTGGATCATTTCGGAGTGGTTGATCCCCATGAGCCGGTCGGTCAGGACTTTGGCCAGGGCGTGCCCTTCGGGCAGATAGAGGTACAGGGTGTCGCCGTAACGCTCGGTTTCAAGATCCAGATCGGCGATTGTCCGCAGCACCTGGGCGTCCAGTTCCGGCGTGATGCGCAGCTCCAGGACCTCCGCGCCGACCCGTTCCCGGATCATCTCCTGAGGGGTCCCCGTCGCGATGATGCGGCCCGCATCCATGACGGCCACCCGGTTGCAAAGCTGTGCGGCTTCTTCCATATAGTGGGTGGTGAGAATCATTGCTGTGCCGCCGCTCTTCAGGGAGCGAAGCCGCTGCCAGATCAGATGGCGCGCCTGAGGGTCCAGGCCGGTGGTCGGCTCGTCGAGCAGAAGGATTTTCGGCTTGTTGATCAGCGCCCGCGCCAGCACGAGGCGCCGTTTCATGCCGCCGGAAAGCTGCTCGACCCGGCTCTTCTCTTTGGCCTGCAGTTGCATGAACGCCATCAAGTCCCCGGCCCGCCGCCGGGCCTCCTGCCTGGGGATATCGAAGTATCGGGCGTACACGAGGAGGTTTTCCAGTACGGTCAGGTCGGTGTCGAGATTGTTCTCCTGAGAGACCACACCGATCTGTTCCTTGATCCGCCTGGCCGCCGTGCGAATATCGAGGCCCAGGATCTTCAACTGCCCGGCGGTCATAGGGGAAAAGCCGTAGAGCATACGAATGGTGCTCGTCTTCCCCGCACCGTTTGGGCCGAGAAACCCGAAATAATCCTGTTCGTGGATAGTGAAGTCAATGCTGTCCACGGCGGTGAGCTCCCCAAACCGCTTGGTCAGGTTCTTGGCCAGAATGATCGGTTGCATTTGCTCCCCTGAATGTTGAGGGGAACTTAACACAAGACAGCGCCGAAATCAAAAGCGTTGCTGCCGTTTTTTTCTTTTGACATCAATCGGGAAATCCGCTAAGGTGTTACCTAACTCTATGTTTTGTTTAGGTGTTTATCGCGTACGGGTTGGATCTCCCACGCGGCCGTTACAGAGGCTTTGATCCGGTGCGGGGAGCCCCGGGGCACCGGGGCATGCAACCCCGTGACGCACTTCTTTGCCCCACCGGTTTCGCAATCTACGCTTCCCGTAAAGCCGGGCCGAAGCCCTGAACCCTTTGGAGCAAGCTTATGCCAAGTCTGATACGGCGCCTGTCGATGATCGTCTTGTCGATCCTGACGGTGGCGGCCTGCGCTCCCCTGACGGAGCAGATCATCACGGAAAAGGACACGGTCCCGCCGGCGGCTGAGGAGAGTTGGCTCTCCGGTCCGACCCGTATCGCGTCACCGAGGGCCTATACCCAATATCTGCTGGCCAATCAGTTCCGCTTTATGGGGCAGTATCAGAAGGCCCTGGCGGCCATGGAGCAGGCGGCGGCGGCCGATCCGCAGTCGGTGATCCTGCTGTCCGATCTGGCGTCCCTCTATCTTCAGAACGGCGTGCTCGAGGAGGCTGCGGCAGCTGCAGAGAAGGCACTCGCCATGGAGCCCGAATCGGTCAGGCTGATGATGCTCACCGCCGGGGTGTACTCGAGTCTACAGCGCACGGAGGAGGCCATCGGGCTCTACCGCAAGGTGCTTGAGCGCGATGCCGATCAACAGGAGGCCTATGTCTTCCTAGGGACCCTCTATCTTCAGACGGGACGCCCCGATCAGGCCATCGCTCTGTTCGAGGAGCTGGCCACCAAGAAGTCTTACACCCCCGTGGCACACTATTATCTGGGCCGCATTCATGCGAACCAGAAGGATTATGCCAAAGCCGCCCGGTATCTTGAAAGAAGCATCAAAGAACGGGCCGACTTCATGCCGGCCTATCTCAGCCTCGGAGCCCTGTATGAGATCGACGAGAAACCGGAAAAGGCCATCAAGGTCTATCAGCGGGCGCTGAAAATCAACCCCCATTTTTCCCAGATCCAGGAGCGCCTCGGTCTGCTCTACATCAAGGAAGACCAGATGGACAAGGCGCTGGTGCAGCTCGGTCAGTTGGGTGAGCTGGAGCCGAACAACGCGGACGCCCACCTCAAGATCGGGCTCCTCTATCTGCAGCAGGGAATGCTGACCCGGGCTGTGCAGGAATTTCGTATCGTCCTCGCCTTGCAGCCGGACAATGAAAAGGCCCACTTCTATCTCGGGGCGACCCACGAGGAGCTGGAGGAGTATCCGCTCGCGGAACAGGAGTATCTGGCCGTTCTGCAAGCCACCCCCGACGATCTGAGCACGGTCTTCCGGCTGGCGCAGCTCTACCAGAAGATGGAGAAGCCCCGCAAAGCCATCAGCCTGCTGACAATCACCGGCGAGCGGGTTCCGGAGAATCCGGACCTCTTCATGTATCTGGCATCGTTCTACGCGAGCCTGGAAGAAGATGACGCGGCCCTCGAAGCTTATGAGAAAGCCATTCAGCTGAACGGCGAGGACGATAATCTTCATTTCCAGGTCGGTGTGATCCTGGAGCGCCAGCAGCGCTATGAGGAGGCTGTGGCAGCCTTTCGCAAGACCATCGAACTCAACCC
>CALZGC010000013.1 GCA_945786985.1 uncultured Nitrospirota bacterium
GAGTCCTGAGGAGTGAGGCGTACTGGGAAGTACGCTGCAGCGACGAAGGGCGAGCGTACCCCAAGATACCTTATTGTATAGGCCGCCGCAGGCGGCAGAGATAAACTAAGGCGGGACGCGCGGCGCTCCGGATCGAAGAGAAGGAGCGGAAAGTGCAACCAGTAGACGGCCTTCTTACGAAGCCGCCTCCAAGACATGCCCCCGTAGCTCAGATGGATAGAGCACAGGACTCCGGTTCCTGGTGTCGGAGGTTCGAATCCTCTCGGGGGTACCAGCAAATCCTTTTCGTTTCTTATATAGATACGGCGACCCTCCGGGGTCGCCGTTTTCTTTTGTATCGGCCGCACTCGGCGGCAGCTCTACCGAGAGCGCACCGGTCAGCCATCCGCGGGCATCGAAGGGGAAAAGGCGCCCGGCCCGGATGTTTTAGGCCGACCTCTCGTTCAGGCGCGATTTAATTTCTCCGAGCACCCGCTCAAGATCCGTCAGTTCCAGCTTCTCTACCGATTCGAACAGGGCCGCCTCGTCATCATTTCCCAGATCCCGCTGGTGTTTGATGTAGAGTTCGAAATTCTCTCCGCTGGCTTTGACGCTTCGGATGTCCTCGAAGAATTCCAGTACTTGGCCCGCGACGCTCTCCGGCATCTCCGGAACCGGCCCGGCCAGTTTGCCGTCGATCCAATCAATCAGACTCAGTCCCTCGCCCATGGGTTGCCTCCTTTTCATCTCGGTCAACAACCGCGCACATCGCCGCAACCCTCATGAACGCAGGTGCTCCGAAATGCGCGCTTGCGCCAGATCCACATACTGCTGTTCCGTATCGTAGCCGATGTAGCGGCGCCCGTCCTTCAGGGCTGCAAGACACGTCGTCCCGCTGCCGCAGAAGGGGTCCAGGACCACATCGCCCTGGAACGTATAGAGCTGGATCAGCCGGTGGGGCAGCTCCTCCGGAAAGGGCGCGGGATGCCCGATGCTCTTGGCGGACACCGCGGAAAAGCTCCAGACGCTCCGGGTCCACTCCAGAAAGCCCTCCTTCGTAATGGTATTCTGGCGCTCGCCCCGCTTTCGGGAAAAGGACTCCTTGGAAAAGACCAGAATGTACTCATGGACGTCCCGCAGAACCGGGTTGGCCGCGGACTGCCAGCTCCCCCAGGCCGTGGACGGGCTGGCACTGGGCCCCTTGTTCCAAATGATCTCGCCCCGCATCAGGTAGCCCAGCTCGATCATATCCTGGATCAGATAGGCGTGCAGGGGAAGGTAGGGTTTGCGCCCCAGATTGGCCACATTGATGCAGGCCTTGCCGCCGGTGGCCAGCTTGCGATAGGTCTCAGCAAACACGGCCCGCAGCAGCTCGCGATACTCCCCGATGGAGAGATTCTGATCATATTCCTTCTGCACATTGTAGGGGGGTGACGTCACCATGAGGTGGACGCTGGTGTCGGGAATCTCGTCCATCTTCGCACTCGATTTGCAGTAGAGCATGTCGAGACGTTCCGGGGGGATGGGACTCTCCCGATGAGAGAGGGCTTCCGAGGGTTTGGCATCGGCGAAGAGGGCACTTTTGTAGAAACCGGAAGCATCGTGACTGATCCGGCCCGGCGTTCCGAATGCGCTGGTTTTTGTCCGCCTCCGTTTCGGCATGAAAGCCACCCGCTTCTCCAACGAATCTGCACCGCACCCTATCATATAAGTCATTGGAAAACAAGGTCTATCGGCAGGCAGCGGGAAACTTCCGGCCCGCCGCTGTCCGTGCGGCCACGGCCAGAAACACGGTTGACAATCGGCGGCGGTTCCAATAACATGGGAGCCGTTTCAAGCGCTGCCACGCCCTGCACAATCCGGGTTCAACGTATAAATGCACACATCCAGGAAACCTCAACAAGCAGGAGCAGGTGCATTATGAAAGTCTTGGTCGTAGGTTCAGGAGGGAGGGAACATACGCTCGTCTGGAAGCTCGCCCAGAGTCCCCGGATGGACCGGATCTACTGCGCACCGGGCAACGGGGGGATTTCGAAGCTGGCCGAACGCGTCGACATCAGCGCCGACGACATGGAAGCCCTCGTGCGCTTTGCCCGTGACAAAGGGGTCGATCTGACCGTCGTCGGGCCGGAAGGACCCCTCGCCCTGGGGATCGTGGATCGCTTCGAGGAAGCGGGGCTTCGGGTCTTCGGACCGCGGAAGAATGCGGCCATCCTGGAGGGAAGCAAGCAATTCACCAAGGATTTCCTCACCCGCCACGGCATCCCGACGGCAGCCTATCAGAGTTTCACCGATCCGGAGGCTGCCATTTCGTACATCCGGCGCCAGGGCGCGCCCATCGTGGTCAAGGCCGACGGCCTGGCCGCGGGCAAGGGTGTCATCGTGGCGCAACAGGTGGACGAAGCCGTTGCGGCGGTGGAGGAGATCATGCGTGCCAAGCGCTTCGGCGCGGCCGGCGACACGGTCGTGGTGGAAGCGTGCCTGGTGGGAGAGGAAGCGTCCTTCATGGCCTTCACAGACGGCAAGACTGTGGTTCCCATGCTCTCGTCCCAGGATCACAAACAGGTTCTGGACGGAGACCAGGGGCCCAACACGGGCGGCATGGGCGCCTACACGCCGGCCCCGGTCATTCAGGAGAGAACGGCCGAGATCATGGACGCGATCATGGTCCCCACCGTGCGGGGCATGGCCGAGGAAGGAAGACCCTTCACGGGGGTGCTCTATGCGGGGCTTATGATCACGACCGACGGCATCTCGGTGCTCGAATATAATGTGCGCTTCGGAGACCCCGAGGCCCAGCCCATTCTCTTTCGACTGAAGAGCGATCTGGTCGACATCATCGAAGCCATCCTGGCGAATCGCCTCCATGAATGCCGGATCGAATGGACAGAAGGCGCCAGTGCCTGCGTGGTGCTCTCGTCCGGAGGATACCCCGGCACTTATGAAACGGGAAAAGAAATCTCGGGGCTCGATGTCATTCCAGACTCGGACGACCTTTATGTCTTTCACGCGGGGACCCAAACAACAAACGGGAAGATCGTCACCGCCGGCGGCCGGGTCCTGGGCGTCACCGCGCGCGGCCCCAACCTGGCGTCGGCGCTGGGCAGGAGCTATGATGCGGTGAACCGGATTCATTTTGAAGGGAAACATTACCGCACGGACATCGGCCAGAAAGGCCTGGAACGCAACAAAGGATGAGAACCCTTAGATGAAAAAACCGCTTATCGGCATCGTCATGGGAAGCGAGTCGGACCTCCCGATCATGAAA
>CALZGC010000014.1 GCA_945786985.1 uncultured Nitrospirota bacterium
CCAAACAGGGGACGGTCATTGTCGGCAAGGCGCCCGCCAGTTTCTGCCCGAAGCGCCGTTTCGGGCTGGACTACGGGACCTATCTTGATGAAGGAGGATTGGCAGGTTTTGAAACCCACAAGGGCTGCTCGTCCCGGTGCGTCTACTGCATGGAGGGCGGAACAACCGTGCACCACAGAGAACGCTCCGATGTGATCTGCGAGTTGAAACAGCTGACGGACAGGGGGATAGACCATCTTCACCTCTGCGACACGGAGTTCAACGAA
Source organism: uncultured Nitrospirota bacterium (assembly GCA_945786985.1). Classification (GTDB taxonomy): domain Bacteria; phylum CG2-30-53-67; class CG2-30-53-67; order CG2-30-53-67; family CG2-30-53-67; genus CALZGC01. The sequence goes on from CALZGC010000014.1 coordinate 267, forward strand.
GATTTAGAGTACTGCCTCGCACTGCTCGAAGCATGGAACAAAGAGAGGCTCGGCCTCCGCTGGGCGCTTTACATGAAGCCGGGAAACAACAATGCACGACTCTTTGAGCTTCTGCGAGAAAGCGGCGCCTATCTGGTCACCCTCTCCGTAGACACATTCCGAAAGACGAAAGCCTACTGGTCGGAGATCGAGACCATGGTTGCGCGCTGCAAGACGGCAGGCATCCGGCTTAGCATCGATCTCGTCACCGGATTTCCCCACGAAACGGAGACGGACCTCAAGCGGTGCCTCGATTTCTTCCAACGGATTTCACCGGACGAGATCGTGGTGAATGTCTATCTGAGACTCTATAGGAATCTGGCGATCAGTCGGCTGATCGAGAGCGAACCGGCCCTGCAGCGGCATCTTCTCGGATCCGACGGAAAGAACGGTGCGAGCCTTACGCCGGTTTTCTACAATCACATCCCGCTGGAATTGCTGCGAGACCTCCTCGGGGGCGATCCGCGTTTCCGGATCGCGGGCGCTGAAAAGGTTGTAAACTATCAGAAATCCTGAGCGCCGGAAGCGCTTCGTTTCTGATCGGTTGCGACGACAAACACCCCTCTGGTATAGTCGGTGATGAAATAACCCGGAAGGACCATTTGTCGTGCACCACCGAGTATGAAATTCAGGGGGGGACACGGCGGAAGAATTTCGGCATGCGCCGGTATCTGCACGGATGAAACCAAGAGGGCCTGTTCATATAATTGGATGACGTCTCGAGAGGGTCTTATCAAGGCGCGCGACTGCAGCGTACCCCCCGTGCGGTACGTCGCGGGGAGCCGATCCCAAGAGACTTTAATGGATAAACCGTCGCTGGCGGCATGAATCAGAGTGAAACGGAAGGGTGGCCCGTTGAAGGAAGTCCTGGGCCGGGGATAAAGACAACGCAGGGTCGGGCCCGCTGCGGCACTCGAATGCCACCGTCATTTAGACAGAGGACCACGAACAAGGAGGGGATGCAATGCTCAAAGAATTCAAAGAGTTCGCAATGCGGGGCAATGTTGTCGACATGGCCGTCGGTATCATCATCGGCGGCGCGTTCGGCACCATCGTCAAGTCGCTGGTATCCGATGTGCTCATGCCGCCCATCGGCCTGCTGATGGGGAATGTCGATTTTTCCAACCTCTTCATCACCCTGAAAGAGGGAAGCACCCCCGGGCCATACAACGCGCTGGCCGACGCGCAGGGGGCGGGTGCGGTGACCATGAACTATGGCATGTTTTTCAACACCGTCATCAGTTTTATCATTGTGGCGTTTGCTGTTTTCATGCTGATCCGCTGGTTGAACAAACTGAAAAAGCAGGAGGAGGAAAAGCCTGCGGATCCGACGACCAAGGATTGCAGCTTCTGCAAGACGGAGATTCCCATTGAGGCGAGCCGCTGTCCGAATTGTACGTCTCAGATTGAAGGGAAGGCTGCCTGAGATTTTTCTGGAATAGAAGCAGCGTAGAGGGTTATGAAAGCGCCTCCGGCCACCGGGGGCGCTTTTTTTTAGCGGATGGGCTTTTGCGGTAAAGATGTCGTGCAGCAGCCTCGCCGGGCCGTATTCAGGGTTTTACAGGAATGAGCTGAATCTCAAAGAGAGTCGGCCAGCGCTTCCCGGTGACAAAAAAACGTCGGCACGCAGATGGCCGACCGGCTCTCTACTTTCTCACAAACCGGCGCGTGTGTTCAGAGAATCCGCTGGAGGGTCTTCCAGCGAAAGACCAGCGGAATCAGGAAGATCAACAGAGCCCCTGGATCGATTCTGCCGTCTGCCGTGCCGGGACCGATTCGGCAACCGCTGCCGCCGCCACCGCTGCCACCGCCGCCGTCGCCGTCTATGCGGGGCATTCCGCTCACGCTGTCGGGGTCCCTGTAATCGGGCACGCCGTCCCCGTCCCGGTCGCTGAGCAACTCCGCACTGTCCGGAGATCCGTCGTTGTCGGAATCGGGATCGAGGGCGTCGATGATGCCGTCTGTGTCAGAGTCGAACGGATCCGCTGGGTCGGGTCCCACCTCGGTGGAGTCCGGCAGGCCGTCATCGTCGGAGTCCGAGGAGGCCGGATCGGTGCCGAGGGCCGCCTCCACCTCGTTGATGAGGCCGTCCCCGTCGGGATCGGCCAAGCGGTGGTTGTTGAAGGCGTCACAAGGATCTCCGGTGCCGTCCTCGTCGCCATCGGTCTGGATTTCATTGGGGACTTCGGGGCAGTTGTCCACATCGCCACAGAACCCGTCGCCGTCTATATCATCGTCGGGGTCATTTGGACAGAGGTCGGCGCAATCGGCGATTCCGTCTCCGTCGCTGTCGGTTTCGGACGCATGGCATCCGCAGACTCCCGGCTCCGTCTTTGCCGGGTCGCTGGGACACAGGTCATTGCAATCGGCCGTGCCGTCCTCATCGACGTCGGTGTCGGTGGTACCGCAACCGCAGATCCCGGGAACGAGCTTGGCGGGGTCCGTTGGGCAGGCCTCGTGGCAGTCGAGCGCGCCGTCGCCGTCGGTGTCTGTGTCGGGCGTGCCGCAACCGCAGGCCCCCGGATCAACCTTGGCATTGTCGGCCGGGCAGGCATCGTGGCATTCGGCTGTGCCGTCGCCGTCGGTGTCGGTGTCGGGGACCCCGCAGCCGCAGACTCCGGGAGCCGTCTTCCCCGGATCGAATGGGCAATCATCCACACAGTCGGCTGCACCGTCGCCGTCGCTGTCGGTGTCGGGGACCCCGCAGCCGCAGATCCCGGAAGACGTCTTTCCGGCGTCGCCGGGACAGCTGTCTCGACAGTCGGCTGTTCCGTCCAGGTCGGTGTCGGTGTCCGGCGAACTGCAGCCGCACTGGCCTGGGGCCTGCTTTGCAGGATCATAGGGGCATTCGTCGAAACAGTTGGCGGTGCCGTCGCCGTCACTGTCGGTATCGGGAACGCCGCAGCCGCAAGCGCCCGGATCCTGTTTGGTGGCATCGTTCGGGCATTCATCGTGGCAGTCGAGTGAGCCGTCGGCGTCGCTGTCGCTGTCGGACACGCCGCAGCCGCAGATCCCGGGGCTCTGTTTGGCGGGATCGTCCCGGCATTCATCGTGACAGTCGAGTGTGCCGTCGCCGTCGCTGTCCGTGTCGGCCGTGTCGCAGCCGCAGATCCCCGGTGCCGTTTTGTTCGGGTCCACGGGACACGCATCCAGGCAGTCAGCCATGCCGTCGCCGTCGGTGTCCGTTTCTGACACGCCGCAGCCGCACGTCCCGGGAGCGGTCTTGCCGGGGTCGTTGGGACACCCGTCCAGACAGTCGGCCGTGCCGTCCAGATCGGTATCACTGTCCGCCATGCTGCAGCCGCACTGGCCGGGGGATAGCTTGGCCGGATCTTGGGGGCATGCGTCCAGACAGTCGGCCGTGCCGTCGGAATCGGAGTCGCTGTCGGGGATACCGCAACCGCACATGCCGGCGTTCTGCTTGGCCGGATCGTTCGGACAGGCATCGTGGCAGTCGAGTACGCCGTCTGCGTCGGTGTCGCTGTCGGCTGTACCGCAGCCGCAGAGGCCGGGTTCCGTCTTGTTCGGATCGGCAGGGCAGCCGTCGATGCAATCGGGGAAGAAGTCGCCGTCCGTATCGGTTTCGGGCACCCCGCAGCCGCAAAAGAAGGGGAGCCACTTGGCCGGATCGTCCGGACAGAAGTCAAAGCAGTTCGGATGGCCGTCTGCGTCGGTGTCCGTTTCGGCCACGCCGCAGCCGCATGTTGCGGGAGCGGTCTTACCGGAGTCCTGGGGGCATCCATCCTGACAGTCGAGTGACCCGTCCTGATCGGAGTCGGTCTCCGGGGTGCCGCAGCCGCAGACGCCGGAGGCGATTTTGTTTGGATCCAATGGACATTCATCCTGACAGTCGGGGCTGCCGTCGGCGTCAGAGTCGATGTCGGGGATACCGCAGCCGCACAGACCGGGGCCTATCTTGCCGGAATCCTGCGGGCACTCGTCCAGACAATCAGCGGTTCCGTCGGAGTCGGTGTCGGTGTCCGGCACGCCGCAGCCGCAAGTCCCGCTTGCGGTCTTACCGGGATCCCCCGGGCACCCGTCCACGCAATCAGCGGCGCCGTCGGAGTCGGCATCGGTGTCCGGCACCCCGCAGCCGCAGGCGCCCGGTGTTGTTTTTCCGGGATCGTTGAGGCAGAGATCTTGGCAGTCCGGCACAATGTCGCCGTCGGTGTCGGTGTCAGGGACACCGCAACCGCAGACGTCGGGAGCGACCTTGCCGGGATCCTCCGGGCAGCTATCGACGCAATCGGCAGTCCCGTCCCCATCACTGTCGATGTCCGCCGTCCCGCAGCCGCAGACGCCGGGGGTGAGCTTTCCGGGGTCGGTCGGACACAAATCGTTACAGTCCAGGGCACCGTCGGCATCGGAATCAATGTCGGGGATGCCGCAGCCGCAGATACCGGCGACGATTTTGGCGGCGTCCGAGGGACAAAGATCCAGGCAGTCAGCGGTGCCGTCGGAGTCGGAGTCCGTGTCGGGAGTGCCGCAGCCGCAGACGCCGGGGGCGGCCTTCCCGAAGTCCTCGGGGCATGCGTCAATGCAGTCGGCCACGGTGTCGCCGTCGGTGTCGGTTTCCGGTGCGCCGCAGCCGCAGGCTCCGGGGTCATTCTTCAGGGGATCCATGGGGCATTCGTCGTGACAGTCGGCCGTACCGTCCCCGTCGGAATCTCTGTCCGCAACGCCGCAGCCGCAGATACCGGGAGCGCCCTTGGCGGGATCGTCGGGGCACGCATCGAGGCACTCATAGGTGCCGTCTCCATCGGGGTCGACATCCTGCAAACCGCAGTCGCAGATGCCGGGCGCCAGCTTCGCGGGATCGTCGGGGCAGCCGTCGAGACAGTCGAGTACGCCGTCTCCGTCGGAATCGATATCGGGTACGCCGCAGCCGCAGACGCCGACATCAATCTTTGCGTCATCTCCGGGGCAGGCGTCGAGACAATCGAGCACCCCGTCGCTGTCGGAATCGATATCGGGCACGTTGCAGCCGCAGACACCGGGGGCGATTTTCTGAGCGTCGGCGGCGCACAGATCGTTGCAATCGGCGGTCCCGTCACCGTCGCTGTCGGTGTCGGGAACCCCGCAGCCGCAGGCACCCGGCACCACCTTGCCCGGGTCGTCGGCGCACGGATCGTGGCAGTCGGGTGTGGCGTCGCCGTCGGTATCGGTGTCGGGAACCCCGCAGCCGCAGACGCCCGGTGTGACCTTGCCGGCGTCCCCGGCGCACAGGTCGTTGCAATCGGCCGTCCCGTCACCGTCGGTATCGGTGTCGGGAACCCCGCAGCCGCAGACTCCGGGCACTACTTTGCCGGCGTCCTCGGGACACAGATCGTGGCAGTCGGGCGTGCCGTCGGCATCGGCGTCGGTGTCGGTGATGCCGCAGCCGCACAAGCCGGGATCCGTCTTCAGAGGATCGTCCGGGCAAGCATCGGCACAATCATCCGCACCGTCTCCGTCGGAGTCGAGAGGACACAGATCACAGGCGTCTCCCAGTCCGTCACCATCCGAATCCAACTGGTCGGGATTGTCCGTTTCCGGACAGTTGTCGTGACATTCGGGAATGGCGTCCCCGTCAAAACCGGAATCCTCGTCATCGGCTGTTCCATTGCAGTTGTCGTCAACACCGTCGCAGGTCGCATCGCCGGCGGCGGGGTGGATGTTCGGATTGCCGTCGTCGCACTCCTCCAGAACCGTGTAGCCGTCGCCGTCCTTGTCGGGGGAAAGGAGAAAGGCTTCCTGGTTTCCGTCGGGGTTGGTGCCGAAGCCTGCAATCTGGCCGTGTTTATTGATGGACCGGACCTGCAGGATGAGCCACCCATTGGCACTCGCGTCGATCAGGGTATTCAGGGGGACCATGCCAGTGGACGGGTCCCACAGAAAAGTGTCGCCGTTGTAGTTGGCCGTGCGAAGCCCGCTCTTGCCGACAACCTGACCGGCATTGTTGAGTGCGTAGGCTTCACTGAAGGCCGCGGCTGGAAGCAGACCCAGGGGTTGCATTCCCGTCTCGGGACTCCAGAGGAATGCTTCGTTGTCCGTGCCCGACCTGCTCCATCCTGCAATCTGCCCCAGGTCGTTGACCGCTCTGGCAAGACTGCGAAAGGAGCCGCCCGGAAGGTCTCCAAGGGCTTGCATGATCTCGGTTGTCGGATGCCACACAATGGCCTCCTGTATGCCTCGGGATGATGCGCTCGTTCCCGCAACGTCGGAACCGGCATTGATGGCGAAGGCTTCACTGTTGAGAAGCCCTCCGATGAGGTCCCCCAAGCCGGTCATGGTTCCGGTCGCCGGATTCCACAGAAAGGCCTCGCGCTCGTCGACTCCCCCATACCCGTAATCGGAGTAGCCAAAGCCCACGATAAGGCCGGCATCATTGATGTCACGGGCTTCGCTGTAAAACCGTCCGCCCGGCAGATCGCCCAGAGACGTCATCGTCCCGGATACCGGGCTCCATTGAAAAGCCTGTATGCCCGCGTAGCCATGGCTCGAGCCCACAATGGTTCCCGCATTATTGATGGCCAATGCCGTGCTGGTGAAGTTGCCCCCGTGGAGGTCGCCGATCCCCGTCATGGTCCGGGTCACCGGATCCCACAGGAAAGCCTCCAGTCCCGGCTTGTTGATCCCGAAATCAGAGGAACTGATCCCCGCTATTTGGCCCGCGTCATTGATGTCGTAGGCTTGGCTTGAAAAGGCATTTCCCGGAAGGTCCCCCAGCGGGGTGAGCGTATAGGTCTGGGCCAGAGCGGGTGAATCCTGAATCGGCAAAAGAACTGAGAGCAGCAAGAGGAGGACCATCGTTGTCAAAGCCGATGTCCTGCGGCCGCGGGAGCCCTCGGCGCCCCGATGGGTTGACGTTCCTCTCTCGTTACGGTTCACCGCCCTGTCGCGCAAGTCTTCGTTGGAAGCCAGCGTATCTCCGGGAAGAAGGGCGGGGATGCCTGTTCCTCTGATGCTGCGGCTGCCTGTCTCGTAGTGTTTCATGCGTTTCCGTCAATTCTGAGAGTACAGTTGAGACAACAAGCCAAAATAGAGTGTAATCGTTCTGCAATGCATGTCTGGCTCCAAAGCTTGCAATTTGGATGCCTTTATTGCCTAACTTTGCTGCCTGTGAAAAGCATAGGGTATCTAATGGCCGTAACCCCCTATTCTTTCATCCGTTTCCAGACCCTCACCGGAGAGACAAGTTTTCCTTTTTACGAAATATAAAAAGTGTCATTCAGGAATAGTGTTCGGTTATGGGCAAAAATCTACCAAATATCGGAAAAATTTTTCATATTATGGGAAAAACTATTCTCTATTTGGATGAGGCGCCTTCGCAGAGAAACAGATGAAGATGACCATACGCCCCGAGTTCGGAATCCATCGAGTTGAGCTGGCGGGAGTCGGCTTCAGTGAAGGCCAGGGGGGAGGCACGGGGTCAGCCGTTCGGAAGCCTTCCGGGGGGGGCCGTCCCGCTCCTTGACGGGGGAGCGAGGCCCGAGTGCCGGCCGGCGCACCGCGCCGACATAACCCTTGATTTTGAAAGGGGCATTTGCTAAGGTGCCTCTGGTTTTGAGCGCTGTCGGGGCCGCGATTTTCTCTCCTGGAATGCACTGATGATTGATCTGCACACACACACTCTTTTCAGCGATGGTGTCCTCCTGCCGTCGGAACTGGCACGGCGGGCCGAGGTCATCGGGTATCGGGCCCTTGGCTTTACCGATCACGTGGATCATTCCAATCTGGAGCACGTCCTGTCGAACATCCTGAAGGTCTGTGACGTCCTGAACCGCCAGGGGACCCTGCGGGTGATTCCGGGCGTTGAAGTCACGCACGTGCACCCCGATGCCTTCGGGCCGCTCGTCAAGCGGGCCCGGCAACTGGGTGCACGTCTCGTTGTGGCCCACGGGGAAACGATCGTGGAGCCGGTTGCCCCGGGCACAAACCGGGCGGCCATTGAGGCCGGTGTCGACATTATCGCTCACCCGGGGCTGATCACGGAGGCGGAAGTGCAACTGGCCGCGGCGCGGGGAGTTCATCTGGAGATCACCACGCGTCGAGGGCATTCCCTCACCAACGGTCACGTCGCCGGACTGGCCCTCGGCGCAGGGGCCCATCTGGTATGCAATACGGACAGCCATGGGCCCGGTGATCTGGTCACCCGGGCCCGAGCGGCACGGGTCCTGCGGGGGGCGGGTCTGTCGGAGGAAGCGATGGATGGTGTTTTCGACAATTCCGAAGCATTGATGAAGAAGCTGATAAACGGTTTAGGAGGGGAATGATGGTGAAGAAAGATGCGGACCTGCTGGAGACGGATGAGTTTCTGGTCGCCCTGCGGCGGGGTTACAAATATGTTCTGGAAAACATCAGGTTTGTTAGCATGATTGCAGGGGGAATCCTTGCGGGACTCCTGATCATTTTGCTGGTTCTATACCAGGCCAAGGCCAGCCGGGACAAGCAGTCCGTGGCCCTGAGTGAGGCCGTGGCGGCCTATCATGAAGGGCGGCACGACGATGCACTGGCGGCCCTCAAGCCGTTCAGCGGCAAGTCGGACCTACATGCCGCACGGGCGGAACTCTATGAAGGCAATATCCTGTTCGATCAGGGGAAGTACGAAGAGGCGCTGCCTCATTTCGATAGGGTCCAGAAGCTTGCCGCTGAGAAGAAGATCGACGTGCTCCAGGGCTTGGCGCTCCAGGGGATGGCTTTCAGCGAACGAGAGCTGGGCCGTCCCGATCGGGCCGAGGAACTGCTGGAGCGCCTTCGCGCCATCCTGCCCGATGTGGCGCTTCTGGACCTCGCCCGCCTCCACGCTGCCCAGGGAGACAACGAAAAGGCCAGGGGGGTACTGGAGGAACTGATCCGTGAACACGCAGATTCGCCCCTGGCAACCACTGCCGAGACGCTGAAGAAGAACCTGGGGCCGTGACGCCGGGTTCTCATATCCCCGCCAGGGAGCATACCCCGAGCTCCGCAGCCGTCCTGGATCTCGGAACCGCCTTCTCATTGCCAGACTGAATGAACATCAATAATTGGTCAGGCACCGTCTCGAGCGGCGCATCGTCCGTATGGGCCGCGGGGCCTTTGCACACGGTGCCCTCGCCGAGGATTTCGTGGCCAAAGGGGTGCGGGCGCTGGGCGCTGACGAATGGCATGCCGCCGGGACGTGGACCCGGCCGCGGATCAGTCAAAAATCCTGCCGTCCACCATTTGGATGATCCGGTCGCTCTTGGCGGCCAGCTTTTCATTGTGGGTCACGAAGATAAAGGCGACCCCCCGCTCCCGGTTGAGTTTTATCAGGAGGTTATAAACAGCTTCGCCGGTGGCGGTGTCGAGGTTGCCGGTCGGCTCATCGGCGAAAACGACTTTCGGATTCATGCAGAGCGCCCGGGCGATGGCGACGCGCTGCTGTTCACCGCCGGAGAGTTCCCCCGGCTTGTGATCGGCTCGGTCTGCGAGTCCCACATCGGCGAGAATCGCCAGACCGCGCTCCATGCTCTCCGCATGGAGACGCCCGGCAATAAGGCTCGGCATGATCACATTCTCCGCAGCGGTGAACTCGGGGAGCAGGTGATGAAACTGGAAGACGAATCCCATGAAGCGGTTTCGGAAATCGGAGAGGGTATCCCCGTTGAGCGCAAAGACATCTTTGCCCTCATAGAGGACCCGGCCCGACGTAGGGTCTTCCAGCGTTCCCAGAATGTGAAGAAAGGTGCTTTTCCCGACGCCGGACGCGCCGCAGATGGCCAGCATTTCACCTGCGGGGATCTGGAAGTCGATCCCCTTGAGGACATCGATTGTTTTCTGTCCGGTCCGGAAAGACTTGGTGAGGCCTTCGACCTCGATGAGTATTCTGGGGCCGTCCTGCATGGCTGCTCCTCAAAGTTGACTTTTTATCACAGGGACGATTTTAAAGTAAAGGGAGAAAGCGGCGGTCCCAGCCCGGCTATTTTTGTTGCTCCCGCCGCCGGCATTGATTACACTGGTTTCGCCTCTGCCGACAGAGCGGCGAGAGCTCCGGAGACACAGGTCGATGGGCCGATCACTTCTTGCGCTGCTGGCGGGCTGCCTGCTGCCGTTGCTGCCCTGCCACACGCTCTTTGCGGACATGAATGCACTGGCTGAAAAACTGATGTCCCATGTCACCGTTCTCTCGGAGGAAATCGGAGAGAGAAACGCGATCCGGTACAGTGCACTGGAAAGGGCCGCCGCCCACATCGAAGAGACCTTCCGTCAGATGGGATATACCCCGGAGAGCCAGACCTATGAACTCGAGGGGCGTACCTATCGGAATATTTACGTCACGCTGCGTGGAAACCGCGCGCCCGAAGAGTTCGTAGTGGTCGGAGCCCACTACGACACGGTTCCCGGCACTCCCGGTGCGGATGATAACGCCAGCGGAGTCGCCGGACTGCTGGAGCTCGCCAGCGCAGTCGCTGACCAAACGCCGGGCAGGACCGTCCGTTTCATCGCGTTTACCAATGAAGAGCCCCCCTATTTCCGGAGCCGCAAAATGGGAAGCCGCGTCTATGCCCGGGCCGCTCGGGAACGTGGCGAGAAGATCACGGCCATGCTCTGTCTGGAGATGATCGGCTATTTCAGCGACGAGAAGGGCTCCCAATCGTATCCGCTGCCTTTCATGAAGTTGGCCTATCCCGATGCCGCGAACTTCATCTCCGTCGTGGGCAATCTGCGCTCCCGCTCGCTGGTCAAACGTGTGGGACAGGGACTCAAGCGCCAGAGTGGCGTGGGCGTGGAGTCCCTGGCCACATTCACCTTCGTGCCGGGCATTGATTTCTCCGACCACTACTCCTTCTATAAGGAAGGCTATCCGGCCGTCATGATCACGGACACCGCCTTTTACCGCAACAGCCATTATCACATGGCCAGCGATCGCGCCGCCACCCTGGATTACAATGCCATGGCTCACGTGGTGGAGGGGCTGCGCCACTGTGTGCTCGATCTGGCGGAGTAGAAGCGCGAAGGGTCCAAGGATTCGGGGCTCCGAGGGTTACGCTACGCGTGCCCACCTTCCCTTAGCTATGCCATCTGCGACGACTGCTAGATTAAGGTATCTTGGGGTCGAGGATTCGAGGGGAAAGAGGCGGAAGGGCATCCGCCGGACGCACACAATAAATCTTAATTTATCACTATTTTTTTGGCTTAAAATCCGTTTTTTTATAGTAGGCTAGGTCTTATTGTCTCGTATTTCACTCGAAGTCCTAGATTGTCGGTCCCTTCGGGTTCTCCCCTAGAACCCTCGGACCCTCGAATCCTTGACCCCTTCGCTTTTCCCCTCGACCCCTTCGATCTTTAGCCTACCTCCGGCAGGCAGGTGCCGAGCGCGGATCGCAGATCCTGCAGCTCGGGATACTTGGCGAGGTTCTCTCTTACATAGCCGAAGGTGTCCGGGAGATAGCGCAGGTACCGCTCTTTTCCTTTGACGGTAGCCATGTAGCCGAAGGTGCCGGCGGCTTTGAGATTTCGCTGAATGGAGACCCAGTCGAAGATCTTCCGGAAATCGGCTCGGTCCGACCGGGTTCCTTCGATCCGGTCTTTGCCGTCGAGATAGAGAACAATCAGCTCGTCCACGACTTCCTCGGGGAGCCGGACATAGGCGTCCCGAAGCAGAGAGCAGAGGTCATACTGAAGGGGTCCGAGGCGGGCGTCCTGGAAATCGATGATGCCGATGTTGCCCTTGTGCACCATGAGGTTCCGGCTGTGGTAATCCCGGTGGGTGAAAAACCTGGGCTGTTCGGCAATGAAACGGCACAGGCGTTCGAAGTGGTGGCGAATTCTCGCCCCGTCAGCCGTTTTCAGGCTCCGCCCGAAATAGCCCTGCACCGTATGCTCCAGGAAGAAGTTCAACTCCCACATCAGCTTCTCCACGTCAAAACTGTACCGGAAAGCCATACAGTGTTCGCAGCGTTTCTGCGTGCCGACGAGCTGGAGGGTCAGAAGTTCCTCAACGGCTTTGCGGTAAAGGGGCAGTGACGGAATGATCCCGCGGCTCCGGACGCATTCTTCCAGGGTGGTATCGCCCAGATCCTCAAGGATCAGGAGTCCCGCGGCAGGATCGTAGTGGTGGAGTCTGGGCACTGGTACACGGCAAATCCTGAGATGGTTCAGGATATTGATATAGGGGAGTTGATCGGGATCTTCAGGGGCCGGCAGCGGCGGCGCGAGTTCCATGACGATGCGCGTCCGGCCACCGGGGAGGCGGGCGCGAAAGAACTTGCGATCCGAGGCATCTCCCGCAAGGCTTTCCAGGTCGACCATATCAGGCGAAACGTCCTCGAATGCGGCCAGCAATCTTTGAATAGTGTTGGTATTCATCGCGGAGAACCCTGGGAGTAACTGGTTAACATCGAGATGATAACCCTATGAATAAAAGTAGAATACCGGCGTCCTATTTTTGCAAAATCTTAACATCGAGTCATTCCAATGTCAATTTATTCGCACTGTGTGAAAAGTGGAAAACTCTGGGCAGAAAGTGGAAAAAGATTTCACATTTAGGGAAATTGTTTTCTCTGGATGCCGGACGGGAGTCGGTCCACGAAATATCCCTGCAGCCCAAAATATTTGAAAAAGAAAGTAAAAATCCTTTTATAAGCCTTATTTAATGTTATGGCATGATTTATGCTAAAAGACACCTGTAGAAGAGGTGAAACAATGATTTTTAAAGGCCTAGGTTTTTTTACGACAAAGAAGAAGGGGACCGGAAAACCGGTTCCGTCCAGCCAGGAGAGCCCCTACAACAAGGTGGCCGACGATCTCAAGAAGAGCGCCGAGGAACTGGAGCGGGCTACGCACAAACTGCAGGCATCGTTTCAGGCCCGCCAGCAGGCGATCAAGAAGTTGGTTGCCATCAGCGGTTCTTTGAACAGAGGGATCACGATGAAGGGGAGTCTGAACGAGAAGACAGAGCCGAAGCCCGGGGCGAAACCGATGCCGACGTCGGCCACGATTCGAAATCTGAAGATGGCCGAGTCCCAGCTTTTCGAGGTATACCGGGAAGCGTGCCTCAATTTCATTCAGACCGACAAGACCTATTATTTCAAAATCCGCAACCATTCCAAGTTCCTGAGCACCATGTACAAGCGTCACATGGGAAATCTCAGATATTACGATCAGGAACTCCGAAAGCTGAAGAACACGGAGGTAGCCGGATACAAATTCAACGAAGCCGAGGCCTTTATCGCCAACCAGGTCATTCTGGCCGTGAATCATATGGGCAGAGAGAAGTTTATCAAAGAAGGACATCAGGTTCTGTACAATAGATTGTGCGCCAAGTTTCTCACCAACCCATCCACTCCTTAACGCTTGCCTGTAGGGCGTCAGACAGCACGTCCACTGCGGGGGGTTTGACTCGTCAAACCCCCGCAGTCATTTGACTCAGCGCAGATCAAAGGCTTCGGATCTCCTCCGGGCTCTTTTCCGTGAAATTGTTCATAGGGCGAACGCGATTTGGCCTGCGAATATTGTGCCAATTCTGAAAAAAAAGGTGGCATAGCAAGGCGCCATGTGACATAATGCGCCGTCAAAGGGGCGAGATGATGAAACCGGGCACGGACAGCGCGGGGCGGATCGTCAGGTTATTGACTGAAGCCCAGTCAGGGATCTGGGTTGCATGTCCTTCGCGGAAATATGGGGGGTGGTAAACGCGCGTACAACTCTTGCCAAACCTCACAGCTCCTTGTGAGGCGTCACTCCTGAGGCGTTCAAGCTGCACGAGCTAACAAAGTTTCGATGTTTAAAAGTCTAACGATGCGTGGTACTAGAAGAGGGGGTAGTTCCACCGGGAGAGGGGTCCAAATGAGATCGCATATTCTTCTGGCGGTGATGATTGTACTGGCGGTTTTACTGCTGCCCAACGAACAACTCGGCGCGCGCTACGGCAACGGTGGCATGGAACTGATCAAGTTTACAACCCTGGAGAACTCCTTCTGCAGAACCGAGATTTTTCATGAGTACAACAAATACGATGAATTCAACAAATACCTCAGCGTCGCCTTCGTTGTATTCCCGAGCTTCCTGCAGCAGCGGCTGGGCATTACCTGGAACAATGCAAACTTCGACGGCCGCCAGAAGAAGCTGGAAATCCAGATCGTTTCGGAAAGAACCCTGAACGGCGATATCCGCCGGCGTTTCGGTGTTCGGCAACGGGTCGATGCACTCTATGATCCGATGGCGAACACGATTTACATCTCCAAAGATCAGGATTTCCAGACGCTCGTTCACGAGTACTTTCACTTTCTCCGGGATGTTGCCGGTGTGGACATGGACAACCGGCTGGAAGAGGCACTGGCAGACGAGTTCAGCCAGCTGATCGTGGAGCAGGTGGATCACGATTCCAAGCACGTCCGATCGTTCATGTGATCCGCCGGCCGAGGCCCCCGTGTTCGGGCGGTTTATTTGACACTCCCCTCAATTTCATCTATCATCGCGCTGCCCTGGAAGCGTTCAGGCCCGGTCATGTCTTGATAGGAATGGACAGCGGATGCGGATTCAGTGTTGGTCTTCCGTCAAATCGTTATTCCAGATCATATGTGCGGGTTTTCTCATGGGGTTGCTCGGCGGGCCCGCTCAGGCCGCACCCCTCGAGGAGACCGTGATCTATCTCGACCCCGGCCACGGCGGTGACGATACCGGTATTGTGGGCGGCGGGGGTTTGACCGAAAAGGCGGTCTGCCTCGATCTCGCACAGCGGCTCAAGGAGAAGATCGACCAGCGCCTCGGACATCGCACCTATCTGACCCGCAAGGAGGACGAGAACCTGAGCCTCGATGAGCGCGCGGCCCTGGCGAACAACCATCGCGGCGCTCTGTTCATCAGCATCCACCTTGCCGCTTTTCCGGATCAACGGTACCAGGGTGTGGGCGTGTTTTTCCCTGCCAGGATACCGCACGAGGTCGCCAGTGGGCAGGAAGCCCTTCCTGACTGGGATGCTCTTCAGGAGGCCCATCGGGAACACTCGGAGGTCCTGGCCGGCAGGGTCCACGGCGCTCTTCGCCGGCGGTTTCCCGACGTCGGAGACCTCGGTATGCACCCGCTGCCTCTCTATCCCCTGGCGGCCCTGAACATGCCGGCCGTTCTGGTTGAGCCCGCCGTTTTGAGCAGTGCCGCCGAGGAAGAGAAGCTTGGCAGCGACGCAGTTCTGGATGCTATGGCCGAGGCAATTTTCGAGGGGATTGACCTATTCCTGAAGTCCGGCGTCCCCGGGGAGAGGCCATGAGCGATCGGCGACGCGTCCGAGCCTCTCTCCGTATCTGGGTCTCTCTCGCACTGATCCTCGTTGCGGCCGTCACTTTTTTCGTGACACGGTCAACCCCGCCGCGGCCCGTGGCACGGCCAGTAGATGAGGTCTATCTACCCGGCTACGCGCTCTATTCGGAGAGTGCTGAGCGGATGCCGGTGCAGCTCTTTTTCCCCGGTGTCGATCTGAATCTGAAAGCCGAAAACCGGGAAATCTATCGTTCGGACGATGCGGCTGACCGTTTGCGGCAGGTGGTCCTCCTGGTTCTCGGCGGTCCAGGGTCCGACGGGCTTTTGACTGTCTTCAACGATGGTGTGCGGCTGCGCGAGGTTTATCTCTACGAGGGGACGGTCTATGTGGATCTGGACATTCCGGAGAAAGCAGCCTCCCCGACGGGGGCTCTCATGGAACACCTGGCGGTTCGTTCCGTTGAGGCCTCGCTGGTCCGGGGGTTCCCGGAAGTCGAGCGGGTCCGTATTCTGCGAAACGGGCGGGAAGTAGAGACCCTCTTCGGACACATCGATGTCCGGCGGCCCCGGCCGCTCTTCGCGGGAAGCCCGGCGGGCTGACAGGCGCGAAACCGTTTTCGTCAGCAGGGAAGTATATCCTTGTTCATCCCATTCATCCCGGATAGGTGAGGAGGCTTCGTTGAACCGTCCCATCGGTATTTTTGACTCCGGCGTCGGGGGGCTGACCGTTTTTCACGAGGTCATGAAACGCCTCCCTGAGGAAGACCTGATCTATTTCGGGGATACCGCACGCGTCCCTTACGGTATCAAATCCGCCGAGACCGTCACCCGCTATTCCATGGAAATCACCCGATTTCTCATGGGACAGGAGATCAAGCTTCTCATCGTGGCCTGCAATACAGCTTCCTCCGTCGCCATTCCGGCGCTGCAGTCGGCCTTCACCATTCCCGTGCTGGGGGTTCTGCTCCCGGGGGCGCGGGCAGCCGTGCGCTATTCGACACGTCGCCGCATCGGCGTCATCGGTACCGAGGCAACCATTGGCAGCAGCGCCTACGTGGCGGCGATTCGGGATCTCGATACCCGGATCGACGTCCACACCCAGGCCTGTCCGCTTTTCGTTCCGCTGGCAGAGGAAGGGTGGGGCGGACACCCCATCGCGGGGGCGGTGGCGCGAGAGTATCTGGAAGGTCTGAGCCGGACCGGTGTCGATACCGTGGTTCTCGGCTGTACGCATTACCCGCTACTCAAGGGGGCCATCGGAAAAATCATGGGGGAGGCGGTGACCCTCGTTGACTCCGCGCTGGAGACGGCAACGGAGGTGCAGAGCCTGCTGCTCGACCGGAGGCTAGCCCGCACCGACAACGCCGAGCCGTTGCGAAAGTATTTCGTCACCGATGCACCGGAGCGGTTCCGGAAAGTGGGGGAGCGTTTCCTGCAACATCCCCTTCCAAACGTCGAAAAAGTGACTCTCTGAGGCTTTTTCAGGTCTGGTTCAACTATATAGCCCGGAAATTGCATGAGTCAATCTATTACGAGGCCGGATAGTCTGCCACATGCGGCGTTGCAGGAGATTTTCTGACTTCGAAATATTTCATTTCAATATGTCTTCAGCCGGTAAATCTTCTGCGCCTTGCCTGTGGCCCCTTTACGGCCTCTCATGACGATCACTCATGCAATATCCGGGCTTGTCCCCACTGACAAAACGGTACGCAGGAAATCAAACGCTGCAGCTCTTGACTCGGGCATCAAAACCCAGTATGGTTATACGCTTTGTGTGCATGGGAACTCCCCTGCAGCTTCGAATGGAAAGTGGTTCCCGGGAGAAAGACGGCACTGAAAGGTGGCAGAGGATGGTGCGAATAGACGGGCGCACAAAGGATGCCCTCCGAACGAGTAAGATCACCCGGAACTACATCAGACATGCCGAAGGGTCCGTCCTATTTGAAATGGGGGAGACCCGGGTTATCTGTACCGCATCGGTCGAGGAGTCGGTACCGCCCTGGCTGCGAAACTCCGGGCAGGGATGGGTGACCGCCGAATATGCCATGCTCCCCCGTTCGGCGGGTCAGCGCATCATGCGGGAATCGGCCCGGGGGAGAATCGGAGGCCGGACCCACGAGATCCAGCGGTTGATCGGCCGATCCATGCGCGCCGTTGTTGACCGGAAGGTGCTGGGGGAGCACAGTATCATCCTGGATTGTGACGTGATCCAGGCGGACGGCGGGACCCGAACGGCCGCCATCAGCGGCGCCTTCATTGCGCTGGCCGACGCCCTGACCTGGATGCACCGGGGCGGATTGATTCCCCGGATCCCGCTCGCCGATTTCGTGGCGGCCGTGAGCGTCGGCATCGTGGACGGCGAGCTGATCCTCGATCTCTGTTACGATGAGGATTCCCGCGCGGACGTGGACATGAATGTCGTCATGACCGGTGACATGCGGCTCATCGAAGTGCAGGGAACGGCCGAAGGAGAGCCGTTCTCGCGCAAGGAGCTCGATGGGCTTTTGGCCCTCGCGGAAAAGGGGATCGGGGAGCTGGTCGGTATGCAGCGGGAGCTGATCGGGGACCTCCAGCAGGGAGGCTGAAAGGATCTGATGGATTTAGTCATCGCGACGAAGAACCGCAACAAGCTTGAGGAGATCCGACAGATCCTGGCGGAAACCGGCCTCAAGGTTATGGGCACGACGGATATTCAGTCGTTGCCGGACGTTGTGGAAGACGGACTGAGCTTTGAGGAGAATGCCCGCAAGAAAGCCTTGACCATTGCGAAGCTTACGGGCCGTCTGACCTTGGCGGACGACTCGGGCCTCGTCGTGGATGCTCTGAACGGCAGGCCGGGTGTTCTGTCTGCACGGTACTCGGGAGAGAACGCAACGCCTGCAGAAAACAACCGGAAACTCCTGGACGAACTCAAGGACGTCCCGATGAAGAAACGGACGGCCCGCTTTGTCTGCGTGATGGCTTTGGCACGGCCCTCCGGGAAGGTCTCCGTCGTTGAAGGGCGGGCCGAAGGGATCATCACCAGCGAGTTGCGGGGTGGGGAGGGGTTCGGCTACGATCCGCTCTTTCTGGTTCCCGAAAAGGGGAAAACCTTTGCAGAGATGGCGCCCGCCGAGAAGAACAGGATCAGCCATCGGGCCATCGCTCTGCAGAAAGCAGCGGAAGTTCTGGGGGCCGTTGCCCGTCAGGAAAAGAGTTGAATTCGCAGAAGAGAATAGCTATACTGCCACCTGTTTTGACCGGGTCGGCCCCGGCGCTTGGCGGGACAGATGAAAAATCGACGGGGCGTAGCGCAGTCTGGTTAGCGCACCTGCCTTGGGAGCAGGGGGTCGGAGGTTCAAATCCTCTCGCCCCGACCACAAGAGCGGAAAATGGGAAATAGGAATTGGAAAATGGGAATAATGATTTGCGAATTACTATTTCCCATTTGCTATTTCCCAGTCCAGTGGCGCCTGTAGCTCAGTTGGATAGAGCAACGGCCTTCTAAGCCGTGGGTCCGGGGTTCGAATCCCTGCAGGCGCGCCAGAAAGATCGGGAATTAGGAAATAGAAAGTAGGAAATGGGGATTAGGAAATAGAAATTAGCAAATAGAAATTAGGAAAGGGGAATTGGGAAAAGGAAATAAAAATTTGGAAATGAGACAAGGACGGATTTCCGGAATCATCTCCCATTTACTATTTTCCATTTTCAATTTTCTAATCTGTGGTGGGTGTAGCTCAGGTGGTTAGAGCGCAAGGTTGTGGCCCTTGAGGTCGGGGGTTCAAGTCCCCTCACTCACCCCATTAACTTCGAAGTCAGGTTGATGGGAAGCCGGGAATTCGGGAAGAGGTATATGGTGCAGGCCAGGGGACAGAATTTACATAAGCAGGTGTACCGAATCATTTTCCAGTTCCCCTTTCCCGGCTTCCATCTCTTTTGCGCCCGTAGCTCAGTTGGATAGAGCGTCGGACTTCGAATCCGCAGGTCGCAGGTTCGAGTCCTGCCGGGCGCGCCAGCGAATTCAGGAAATGGGAAATAGAAATTAGGAAATGGGAAAAGCAGGGATTCCCGAGACTATTTCGCATTTTCCATTCCCATCAGGTGTTGGTCGTATCGCAAGATGATTCGGGAAACAGGAAATAGAAAGAAGGGAAAGGGCAACAGAAAGAAGAGATTGGCCATAGAGCAATGGAAGTTTTAGCTTCTACTATTTCCCATTTCCCATTTTCCATTTCCCAACCGGTGGTGGTTGTATCCCAGGATGATTCGGAAAACAGGACTTCAGAAATAGAAAGCAGGAAACGGTAAGAAGCCTGTCTTGGCTCTTACTATTTCCCATTTTCAATTTTCCATTTCCCAAACCGTGGGCCGTTAGCTCAGCTGGTAGAGCAGCTGACTCTTAATCAGCGGGTCGCAGGTTCGATCCCTGCACGGCTCACCATGGAAATACAAGGAGTTAGCCGATTGCGGCTAGCTCCTTTTTTCTTGGGTTGTATGGTTTTTGTGTAGATGGCTGAACTCTGATTGGGACTGCCGCTGTTTCATGAGTAAGCTGTCAGCGACAATGCTCCGCGCACCGCCGGGGCCTGGGAGTTTGCCCCTGGTGGTTGTTAAATAGTCGTCCCTGAAAAACTTATAACTTATTGAATTATTTGCTTTATTTGTGCTTTTCTTTGTGGCATAATCACCAGAAATCTTACCTTAACCCTCAAAAACTGGTGATTTATGCAACCGAA
>CALZGC010000015.1 GCA_945786985.1 uncultured Nitrospirota bacterium
TAATATCCAACACACTGACGCCTCGAATCCCCTCCTCCTTCTGCAAAGCGGAGGTCACTGCAGTCACTTTGTGTGGTTTGATATACGCCGTAATCCCTTTCATGGAAACCTCCTTTGCTATTTCATGACCACGTCTTCTTCGGGTCTGATGGAAAACCATTTATACAGCGCCGGAATGACCAACAGCGTCAGAAGTGTTGATGTCACGAGTCCCCCGATAACCACTGTGGCCAGGGGCTTTTGCACTTCGCTTCCGGTCCCGGAAGATAAGAGCAGAGGGATCAGGCCCAATGCCGTGGTCATCGCGGTCATCAACACCGGTCTCAGGCGAAGGCTTGCACCGCGGACCGACGCTTCGTCCACCGGGACCCCATCACGTAATAGACTATTTAGATAGGTGACAAGCACCATCCCGTTCTCCAGTGCGATGCCGAAGAGAGCGATGAATCCTACGGAAGCGGGCACCGAAAGGTTCTGTCCCGAGATCCAGAGCGCAACAACACCGCCGACCAGTGCTAACGGAATGTTCAAAAGAATGAGAAAGGAGTTTTTCAGCGAGTTGAAACTGGAAAACAAAAGCAGAAAGATGATCAGCAGCGTGATCGGCACCACCACCGCCAGTCGTTTGTTGGCCTCCTGCTGAAGGCGGAACTGCCCCCCCCAGGTGACAAGATAGCCTGGCGGCAAATTCACTTTCTGATCAATCGCTGCCTGCGCCTCCTCAACAAACGAACCGATGTCCCGACCCGTCACATTGCTCTGGATAGTGATGAATCGCTGATTCTTCTCCCGTGTAATTTGACGCGGCCCAACGACTTCTTTGATGGTTGCCAATTGAGCCAGCGGGACCTTGACTTCGTTTGGTGCCTTGATGAGAATCTCGCTGATGGTTTCGGGCGTGCTTCTATACTCTGGTGCATAGCGGACCACGATTTCAAACCGCCGGATCCCTTCAAAGACCTCGCCGGCCTCTTCGCCGCCCACGGCGGCATGGATCACCTCTTGTACATCGGAAACGTTAATACCGTACCGGGCAATAGCCTGCCGATCGACATGGATCAAAAGCTGCGGCATCCCTGAGACCTGATCCACCTGCAGGTCGGCGGCGCCACGGACCTTGCCAACCACGGCGGCAATCTCATCGGCTTTCTGTTTCAGGCGTTCCAGATCATCCCCAAAGAGCTTGATGGCCAGTTCCGCCCGCACCCCTTCCAGGAGTTCGTCCACGGTCATGGCAATCGGCTGAGTAAAGTTCATCAGGACACCGGGGACATCACCCATCTCTTCCCGGATCGCTTTCTCCAGTTCCGCCTGGGAAGAAAATCGCCACTCCTTCTTGGCTTTTAGCAGGATGTACATTTCGGCGCTGTTGATGGGGTCCGTGTGCGCCCCGACTTCCCCGCGCCCGATCCGTGTGACCACGCCCGTGACTTCAGGGATTTTCATCAGCCTCTTTTCTGCTCGCATCGTAACTTTTGTGCTCTCCACCAGAGAGATGGACGGCGCCATGGTCAGTCGCAGGACCAGCGTCCCTTCCTGAAGGGACGGCGTAAACTCAGAGCCCAGGCGCGGGAAGATCACCGCCCCGATCAGTATAAGGAATATGGCCAGGGCCACGGCCAGGGTGCGATGCTGTATAAAGTACTGGGCCAAAGGCTCGTATTTCCTCTTGAGCCAGCGGACCATAGCAATGTCCTGGGTGGGTTCTTCCAACGAGGCCGACTTGGGCCTGCGCATCATGAGGTGGGAGAGGACCGGCGCGATAACAATAGCAAAGATGAGGGAGCCCAGCATGGCAAGCGACACGGTATAGGCCAGGGGACGAAAGGTTTTGCCCTCCACACCCTGCAGGGTAAAAAG
Organism: uncultured Nitrospirota bacterium; assembly: GCA_945786985.1. Taxonomy (GTDB): domain Bacteria; phylum CG2-30-53-67; class CG2-30-53-67; order CG2-30-53-67; family CG2-30-53-67; genus CALZGC01. The sequence continues at coordinate 1,861 of CALZGC010000015.1, forward strand.
GGGCAAGAACACGATAATAATAATCGAAATCGCAAAGAGAATAGGGCGGCCTACCTCGGTACAGGCGCGGGCGACGACCCAGATCACAGGTCGGCCCGGGTCGGATTGTCGAAGCATACGGTCCACGTTTTCAACCATGACGATGGTCCCATCCACCATCATGCCAATGGCGATGGCGATCCCGCCGAGGGACATGAGGTTGGCCGAGATTCCAAAGGTGCGCATCCCCAGGAACGCAAAGAGAACGGAAAACGGAATGGATAAAGCGACCACCACACTCGGCCGAAAAGCGCCCATAAAGATAAAGAGAACAAACACCACAAAAAAGATTCCCTGAACGAGGGCGTTCGTCACCGTGGCCACACAGGCTTTTACCAGGGTCTTCTGTTCGTAATAAGGGACGATCTTGATGCCTTTGGGCAGGATTTTGTTAATCTCTTCGAGTTTCTTCTCAACAGCGCTGATGACCGTGGAAGAATTGCTCCCGAAGAGTTTCACCACCATACCGGCGACCACTTCTTCTACGCCGTTTCGGGTTTGAACGCCGCGGCGTACTGCGCCCCCGATTCGAATCTCTGAAAGCTGTTCCAGAAAGACCGGTGTGCCGTCATCGGATTTGACCACGATGTTCTTAAGATCCTCAATGGAGCCTGCCAACCCCACGGATCGAACGATATACTCCTCTGCGTTCTTCTCAATGAATTGGGCGCCAACATTCAGGTTGTTCGCTCTCACCGCACCGATGACTTCCGGGAGAGTGATGTCGTAGCGCAGCAAGGCATCAGGGTTCACCACAATATGGAATTGTTTTTCCCACCCTCCGATCCCAAGGACTTCTGTGACTCCGGGCACGGTCTGTAAATGGAACTTGATCAACCAATCCTGGATGACCCGCAACTCCTCCAGAGAGCGCTCTCCCGTCTCGTCCTCCAGATAGTAAAAGAGCACAAGCCCCATGCCTGTGGAGATCGGCCCCATCTGCGGATCTCCAAAACCCTCAGGGATCTGTTCCCGCGCCTCCTGCAGCCGTTCGTTCACAAGCTGCCGCGCGAAGTAAATATCCACCCTGTCTTCGAAGTAGATGTTCACGACGGACAGGCCAAAGTTGGAAACGGATCGGATGTTTTGAATGTCCGGAAGTCCATTCATCACGACTTCCACCGGGTAAGTTACGTATTTCTCAACCTCTTCGGGCGCCAGACCCTCTGTGACGGTAAAGACCTGTACGAGGTTTGGTGAGACATCCGGAAAGGCGTCTACCGGAAGCATGCGGTAGCTGTACAGGCCTGCTGCCATCACCAGGACTCCCAGCACCGCCACAAGCAAACGGCTCTTCAGAGTGAATTGAATGATCCTCTCTATCATCTATTCTGCCCCTTCTATATATTAGCCCGGATATTGTAAAGGTCTCCTGTTGCAGCACCGCAACGACCCATGTCCACTGCGTTGCGCTCCTTCGGCCTCGTCAACGACTTGTCAAGGTTGCCTGCCATGGCCTCGGTTGCGATGCCTTGTATCCGCGGGTATCGTCGGCGCCTCGCGGCGAACACGCGTGCAATATCCCGGTTAATGGCCGTGCCCATCACCAAATGATTCTTTCCCCATCTCTGCTTTTAGTGTGAAGGCACCACTGCTGACGTAACGTTCTCCTTTTTCAAGACCAGATACGACTTCCACGTTGGCTTCATTGCTTTTTCCCAAGGTGACGGTACGGGACACAAAGCCTTGCCCGGTATGGACAAAGACAGAGGGGTGGTCCTCCATGGTCTGGATTGCGGTTTTCGGAACGGCCACAGATACCTCGGTCTCTCCCACCTCCACCCGGGCATTGACAAACAGGCCAGGCTTCCAGCGCCCGTCCGGGTTGGGCAAAACCACCTGAGCCGTGGCGGTCCGGGTCTGTTCCCCAACGATCGGCCCCAGGTAGGATATCGTTCCCTTCGCCTCAGAGGATGCCTGGCCGACGGAAAGGGTAACCTCAAGCCCGGCCTGCACGAACGGAAGGTCTTTTTGATAGACGCTGAGATTTACCCAGACCGTCGTTAAGTCGGCAATCACGAAGGCCTCGGTGTCTTCCTTCAGAACTTCTCCGATGGTGATATGTTTTTCTATGACTGTTCCGGAGAGCGGGGCTCGAATCTCGTAGCGGGTGAAATCAACATCGGCGTGGCCCGGGAGCCTGTCCAGATAAGATTCGGAAAAACCGAGGGCATGAAGCTTCTGTTCCGCCGACCGGAGTTCAATCCGCATCTCCGCCAGGGCCTGTTTGGCCGACAGATACTCCTGTTGAGAGGAGATCTTCTTGTTCCAAAGGTTTTTCTCCCGATTAAAGTTCGCCCTGGCGAGGCCCAATCGCTCTTTGGCGGCGAGGTAGTCGGATTTGGCGTCTGCCAGTTCGCGGCTCTCCAACACGGCCATGACCTCCTCCCCTTCAACCTGGTCTCCAAGGGTGTTCTTCACTTCCCGCACAATGCCGGGCACGCGGGGAACCACGTGAGCAAGCCGATCGGCATTGACGGCCACCTCACCGGGAAGGTTAAGGTGGACCTTGATGCTGCCCGCACCGGCTTCTCGAACCTCGATGCCGAACTCCTTGATTTCTTCCGGGGTCAGCCGGACCATCTTCTCTTCACCCTCTTCATGATCGCCATCATGATCGTGATGATCCGCTTCTTCATCGTGCTCGTCATGATTGTCATGTTCCTGCTCTCTGTGTCCCCGCTCCGGCGTCTCGGCTGTGGGTTGAAACTGTCTATAGAGAATCGCCGCCAGCACAATTCCAGCGAGCAGCATGATCAAGACAATAAATCTTTTCATTTCTTCTCCCTTTGCTTTGGCCATGTTGTCTTTGACAGGGTATCAAGATTTGTTCCCGTCAATCGCTCCACCTCGGCCGCCCACTTGTGATAAGAAGCCAAGGCTTTTATATATTGTCCCCTGGCGTCAAACAAGGTGCGCTGGGAATCCAGAACGTCCAGATAGCCGAATTTGCCCTCGCGGTAGCCTTCCCTGGAAGCGTCGAAGGCGGTACGGGCTCCCGGAAGCACTTCCTGCCGCAGAGTTTCGGCCTCGTCATAAGCCGTTGAGAGTTCACTATAAGCTTCTGCCAGGAGTTTCAATACATTCAGTTTAGCGTCTGCCTGTTCATTCTCAGCTTTGAGCAGCCGCTGTCGCGCCTCCCGGACCCCGCCCTGGTTCCGGTCGAACAGCGGCAGAGGCACGGAGAGCCCCATCACATAGGCATTGTCCTCTGTCTCCTTGAAGCGGCGATACCCTCCGCTCAATGTCACATCGGGAATCCGTCCGGCCTCTTCCAGCCGGACCACGGCCCGACGTTGTTCCATCTCTGCGGTCCACCGGGCGATATCCGGGTTTCTGCAGATCAGGCTTTCCAGCTCTTTTGCTGACGGAAAGGCGATAGTCTTTTCCAGATCTCCATCGGCCTTTTCAAATAGCGGCGCGGTGCTTCCCCACTGGGCGGCGAGCTGTTTTTGCGAAGCATCAAGACCGCGTTTTGCCCGTTTCAGCTCGATAAGAACGCTGGAATAAGAGACTCGGGCTTTGGTCTCCTGCAAAGGGGAAACCTTGCCCGCTTTGACCCGCTCAGAGACGGTGTTCAGGACCTCTCCGGCCAGGCTGACCGCCTCAGCCGCTAAGGACAAGCGTTCCTGTGCAGCCAAAACATCCACAAATGACTGGGTGACCCCATTGACGACGTCCGCGCGTTTGGCTTCGTAGTCCCACTTTGCCAAATCCTGCTCCAGTGTGGCCAAGCGTCTTCGCTTCCCGCGCTTCCCGGCCAATTGGATCATCTGGCTCAATTGGACCGTGATCTCCGCAGAGTCGAAGTCATCCAATTCTCCTTCTCCGCCAAAGTTCTCGGCTTCAATTTCAACCTCCGGGTTGGGAAATAGCCCGGCCTGCAATGCGCTGGCTTCAAGTGCATGCATTTCCTGCGAGAATGCCTTGAGTTCCGGATTTCGTTGAATAGCCAGAGAGATCGCGTGTTCCCGAGTCACGATACTTGTGGGTTCTTCTGCCGCAAGTCTCGATTCTTCCCCTGGTTTACGTTCAGTTGTTTTTGTATGTGATGAGGATGGTTCCGCCCCCACAATATCGAAAGGAAAGAGTCTGAAATCCGCAAGACATACTGCTGCCAGAACCAATACGTAAAATAAGATCCGTTTCATGTATACGGACACCTCCATATAAGCAAATGAGATTGGTGAGCGAAAGGAATGTTGCCTAGAGAAACGAAGAGACCAGGGGATTAAATGAGAAGCACGGTGGACTGTAGTGCCCGTAAGGTCGAGAGGAGAAAAAGCGGTGTTTTCGGAAGAAGCCGGTCTCCCAGGAGTGGACGAGATGGGGACGACAGGTAATTAGATGCCCTGTCCATCATACTCTTGAGGGTATGCGTATATGGGACTGCGGAAATATTTGGCTCTGAAGACCCAATGAAAAGAGGGATATCGAAGCATGAACTCTCTGCCTGGTACAGACGACGGCTCTCAAGGGAAAAAGGCTCTCGGGGGCTCATCGCCGCTTCGCTAGCAGAGTCCTGCGGGCAGTTCTGGTCCATCTCGATTGCGATGTGGTCGCTCTCTCCGATGCACAACATGAGACCGGACGCGGCCCCTTGACCCAGAAGAGAAAAAACCAGTGACGGGGTAATCAGAGCCGCTATAAGTCTGTTCTTGACCAATTTGAACATATTCGGGTTCCCAAGGTGAGACTATGGACACCATAACACAACAAAGAAATGGGCTCAAGGAAGAAAGGTGATGCTGCTTCAAAACAACTACTCACACAAAAAGACAAAACCAATCTTACCGCGGAGATCGCAGAGGTCGCAGAGAAGGGCAACTTCTGCGAAAACCCAAAACCTATCTCACCACAAAGGGCACAAAGGGCCCCGATAGAGGCCACGCCTCTGACGGGGCAGGCACAAAGAAAGGCACTTCGCGTCGAAGGCAAAAACCTGAAATCAATTTTACCGCAGAGAACGCGGAGGGCGCAGAGAAAGTCCACTTCGCGGGAAAGGCAAAAACTAGAACCCCCCTCTTATCACAAAGGCACCAAGGTCACAAAGTAAAGCCACTAAGCGTTAAAAACAAAACCAACGCACGCCTTTACCCATTTTCTATTTCCAATTTACACTTTTCCGATCTGCCTTCAGCCTTGCGTCTTCTGTCCTCCGTTACTCCGTCGTCTGGTTTCTCGCTGTCCTCTGTCTTCTAGTTCTTCACTTGATCTGCCGGGTTGTAGGAAAAAGGCCTACAGAAAAAAACCTGATCGTCCTACAAGACAATTAGACAATCTCCTATACCACTAATTAGCGATA
>CALZGC010000016.1 GCA_945786985.1 uncultured Nitrospirota bacterium
CGACGCGGAACTGGCGGCCGCGATTCGGGAGATCCCCTCCTTCCATCAGAACGGCGGGTTCAGCACCGAAGTCTACCGGCAGGTGCTCGCGCTGAGCCAACTCACGCCAGGCGCTTTCGAAGAACAGCAACGCTCCTTTCTCCGGATACAGAAGCTGCAGCAGCTGGTTCAGGACTCGGCGAAAGTTTCGGACAGGGAGGTTCGTGACGCCTTCATGCGCCGGAACGCCAAGGTGGCCGTAGATTATGCGGTGATCACCGCAGACGAACACCCGTTGCGGGAGGCACCCACGGAGGGGGCCCTGCAGGCCCACTATGACGCGGCCAAGGAGAACTTCCGGACGCCGGAGCAGGTGGATGCCGTTTTCTCGCAACTGCGCGCGGAGGACTTTTTCTCCGAGATTGAGATCGCCGATGCAGTGGTGCAGCAGTACTATGAAGACAACCACTCGCTCTATGTCCAGCCGGAAAAGGTCCGCGCCCGGCATATCCTGGTCCGGATTCCCAACGATGCCGATGAGGCCGCCGAAAAAACCGCTCGGGAGCGTATCGAGAAAATCCACGACGATGTGCAGCAGGGAAAGCCCTTTGACATCCTGGCTCAAGAATACTCGGAAGACTCTTCCACCGCCCCTCGGGGCGGGGACCTGGGCTTTTTTGAAAGGGACCAGATGGTACCAGCCTTCGACACGGCGGCCTTTTCGCTGCAGCCCGGTGAAGCCAGCGAAATCATTCGGACTCGCTTTGGCTTCCATATTATCAAACTCGAAGAGCGACAAGCCGAACAGAGCAAATCCCTCGAAGAGGTGCGCGAAGCCATTCTGGCGGAACTCAAGTACGACCAGGCCATGCGACTGGCCCGCAAGAAAGCCATGGCCCTCTATGCCGACATTCGGCGGGGAAACGATTTTCGAGAGGTCGTAGAAGAAGCCGGGTTTCCCGTTTACGACAGCGGCTACTTCTCTCGAGCGGACGCATACATCCCGCAAGTGCCCACCGACTTGACGGCGCAATTCAAAGAGGCTGCTTTTGCCGTGGGCGGCGCCGGACCCACGTCGCCGATGCGCGAGGAACAGGGCTACTTTCTTCTGGCTGTCAAAGACCTCAGGGCCGCCCGTATTCCGCCTCTGGATGAAATCCGCAATACGGTTCAAGAGGCTGTGCAGAAAGAGATGGAAACCGCCGAGGTCGAGCGGATTGCACGGGACATGGTGGCCTCTCTGATCGGCGGCCACGAGTTTAAAGAGGCCGCCGCCCAGGCCAGGGCCGTACTCATCGAATCAACGGAGCCCTTCACCCGAAGCGAGACCATCGTGACGCCTACGTTCACAGACAAAGCCTTCGCCCTCTCCGCGGCCACGCCGGCCGACTACGTGCTGGTCGGTCCCCGGGCGTATGTCGTTTTCCTGCGCGACGAGCAAAGCCCGGACGAGAGCAGCTACGAAGAAGCCAGCGTCGCCATTCGGGAAGAGTTGATCTCACAGAAGCGGGACGCCCTCTTTCTCTCCTGGATGCAGCAGGCCCGCAAGGGTGCTGACGTCCAGGTCAACGAGGACCTGCTCGACCGGGTCTAAACGCTGCAGCGACGAGACGAGAAAGTAACTACTGAAGTTATGTCGCTCTGGATAAAAAGAAAGGATGGGAGGGGCGTACCGCTTCAGTGGGGCTGTCGCGCCGGTGGCGCCATCAATTGGGCCACGTCGAGCAGAATAAGGATTCGGTCCTTCTGTTTGGCCACTCGCCGGATGTAGCGTGCATCAATAGGGCAGACCATGGCCGGCGCCGCCTCAAGGGTCTCTATTGGTAGTCGGAGCACCTCCGAGACGCTGTCTACCAGGAGCGCCACCGGCCGCCCCTCGTTCTTGACAACAATCATCCGGGTCTCGGCATTCGTCTCTCCGACCGGCAAGTGCAGCCGCTTGCGAAGATCCATCACGGGAATGACCTTGCCCCGCAGATTGATGACCCCTTCCAGAAATATCGGCGCCTCAGGAATCGGGCGAACCTCCCGCACCCGGGTAATTTCCTGCACCTCCAGGATGTCCACGGCAAACACCTCACCGTCCAGTTCAAAACTGACCACCTGAATCTGCGAATCCGTTTCCGGGGTGCCTTGTGCGTTTTCGGAGGTGACCATGAAATCTCTTCCCCGGGAGATGGAAATGGTTTGGCAATCGGGGCTACTACGACTTTCTTCAGGATATCCCAAGGACCCCGCTTTTTCAACAGGTAATTAACCCGGATATTGCATGAGTAATCGTCATGAGAGGCCCCAGAAGTCCTGGACGCGCCCCAGGCAAGGCGCCGACGATTTACTGGCTAGAAGACATATAGAAAATATTTAACTGGTCCTGTTCGCAAATTTGGTGACGTATCGAGAGGGTGTTTTAGCCCGAATATTGTATGAGTATCCTGCTGCAGCGGCGCACATACCCGTGTCTACTGCGTTGCGCTCTCTCGGCCTCCTCAGCGTACTGACCAGTGCGCCTGTGGTGGCCTCGGTCGCGACGCCTTGTAACCAGAGGCACCTGCACCGCTTCGCTACGAATATTCATGCAATATCCGGGCTTGCGCGATCTCATCAAGGCGCGCGACTGAGACGTACCCCCCTGCGGACCATCGCAGGGAGCGCATCCCAAGTTACCTTAATGTATAGACTGCCGCGGGCGGCATGAATCAGAGTGAAGCGGGAGGATGGCCCGGTGAAGGAAGTCTTTCGTCGGGGAAAAGACAACGCAGAGGAGGGCGCGCCACGGCACTCGAATGCCACCGTATTTTCGAATAGGGCCACCAGGTCAGGAAATCTTCTGTAACGCCGCATGTGGCAGACTATCCGTCTTCGCAGAATGCTACGCCGCCTCAAGTCCGGCCTCGCAATAGATTGACTCATGCAATATCCGGGCTAGCGGGAGAGGGCCTTGCGAATCCGGTCCGCGGCTTCGGACAACCGCTGCCGCGGCACCGTCAGCGCAAAGCGAATATAGCTTTCACCGGCCTGCCCGAATCCGTTGCCCGGCGTGGCCGCAATCCCGGCCTGCGTCAGCAGGAACTCACTGAAGGAAGCCGATGTGTATCCGTCGGGGACATCCACCCAGACGTAAAAGGTCGCTTCGGGGGTGTCGCAGCGCAGCCCTGCGTCCCGGAGGCCGGCCACCAGGGTGTCCCGGCGCTCCTGATACAGGGCGCGCATGCGCGCCACCGCGGACTGATTCCCCGTCATCGCCTCAATGCCGGCTTCCTGAATCGCCTGGAAGATCCCCGAGTCCAGGTTGCTCTTGAGCTTCCCCAACCCTTGGACCACGGGCGCCGCGCCCACCACAAAACCCACACGCCAGCCGGTCATGTTGTATGTCTTGGACAGCGAATGGAACTCGACGCCCACGTCGCGGGCACCCGCCACCTCCAGAAAACTCATGGGCCGCTGGCCGTCGAAATACATCTCCGTGTAGGCCGCATCATGACAGACGATGATGCCGTTGTCCCTGGCGAATCGCACCACTTCCTCAAAAAAAGGCTGCGGGGCGGTCGCAGCGGTCGGGTTGTTGGGGTAATTGAGGAACATCAGGCGGGCCCGCTCGCGGATTGCCTGGGGAATCGCCTGCAGATCAGGCAGAAACTTGTTCTCCCGGGTCAGCGGCATGAAATAGGGTTCCCCACCCGCCAGGAACGTGCTGATCTCATAAACGGGATAGCCGGGATCCGGCACCAGAACCACTTCGCCGGGATTGACGAAGGCCAGCGGAATGTGACCGATGCCCTCCTTGGAACCGATCAGAGAGAGGACCTCACGGGCCGGATCCAGGGCAACACCGAACCGCGTCTGGTACCACTGGGCCACCGCCTCGCGAAACCGAGGCATCCCCTCATAGGAGGGATACTGATGGTTGGCCGGCCGGTCCACGGCCCGATGCATGGCCTCCAGGATATTGTTCGGCGTCGGCTCATCCGGATCGCCCACACCCAGGGCAATCACATCGACCCCTTTGGCGATTTCCGCCTGCTTTAGCTCATCGAGTTTCGCAAAGAGATAGGGGGGGAGACTCTTGAGCCTCTGGGCCAGTTCGATTGGCTGTTCAGTCACGGAACTCCTCTCGTGTCTTTATCATACCGCATCGTGCAGGTCTGGTCGTGCGGGCGCTTAGAGCCCCAGCAGATCAAGCATGGAATAAAGGGACGGCTTTTGCCCGACGATCCATTTCGCTGCCCGTATGGCCCCTTTGGCGAAGGTGTCCCGGCTGGAGGCACGGTGGGTCAGCTCAATCCGTTCACCCGTGCCGCAAAACATGACCGTGTGGTCCCCGACGATATCCCCGCCCCGCACGGCGTGAATCCCGATCTCTTTCGTCGCCCGCTCCCCCACCATACCTTGTCGCCCGTGCACCATCGACTCGGCCGGATCGCGCTGCAGCGCGCGGGAAATGACCTCCGCAAATTTTGCGGCGGTGCCGGAGGGGGCGTCCTTCTTGAAGTGGTGGTGGGCCTCAACGATCTCGACGTCGAAATCATCCCCCAGGGCCCGGGCCACCTCGGGCAGGATCTGCAGCAGCACGTTGACACCCACACTCATGTTCGGCGCCAACAGGTTGGCCACCCTCTTGGACGACTCCCGGATCAGCGCCAGATCTTCACCGGCAAATCCCGTCGTCCCGATGACCATCGATTTGCCCTCCGCCGAGGTCTCACAGAGATGACTCAGGGTCGCCTCGGGATAGGTGAAATCGATAAGCACGTCGCACCCCTCCAGGAGGGGACGCAAATCTGTAGAGAGCGGTACGCCGACGGCACCGATCCCGATCAGCTCGCCCACATCGCGGCCTGCCGCCCGATGGCCGGACATCTCCAGGGCGCCCGCCAACTCGGCAGAATCGTCGCCCTGAATGAGGCGGATGATGCGCTGTCCCATGCGTCCGGCGGCTCCCGCGACGATGATTCGGACCATACGGCCTCCCATCCGCCGGCTGCGGTTTTGCGGCCGGCTCCTGTCTAACCCGGATATTGCATGAGTCAATCCATTACGAGGCCGGATAGTCTGCCACATGCGGCGTTACAGAGAATTTTCTGACTTCGAAACATTTCAATATGTCTTCACCCAGAAAATTTTCTGCGCCTTGCCTGCGGCGCCTCTGGTACCTCTGGGGCCTCTCATGACGATCACTCATGCAATATCCGGGCTGAACGAATCGGCTCCCCGATCTCAGAGGCTGCCGGGATCCTTCTCCCGCCAGATCCGGGCGCCCAGAGCGGAAAGTTTATTCTCAATCTGCTCGTAGCCACGATCGATATGGTAGATGCGCGAAACCGTTGTCTGGCCTTCGGCCGCCAAACCACCGAGGATAAGCGATGCACTGGCCCTGAGGTCGGTGGCCATGACCGGCGCGCCGCTCAGCCCTTTCACACCACGCACCACCGCGCTGTTTCCCTGAACCCGGATGTCGGCCCCCATCCGCCGCAACTCGGCCACATGCATGAAGCGATTCTCAAAGATGGTCTCGGCAATCACAGAGGTGCCCTCGGCAATCGCCATCGAGGCCATGAATTGCGCCTGCATGTCGGTGGCAAAGGCCGGATATCCCCCTGTTTTGACATCCGCCGCTCGCAGTTTGTCGGGACCCAGGATGCGTACTGCATCATCGTCAATCCGGAGATCCGCGCCGGCTTCAATGAGCTTTTCGATAACCGCTTCCAGATGCTTCGGTCGGCAGCCCCGCACGGTCACATCGCCGCGGGTGACCGCCCCGGCCACCAGAAAGGTTCCCGTTTCAATCCGGTCGGGCATGACCGAATGGTCCACAGGGCCCAGTCGTTCCACCCCTTCGATCTGGATATGATCGGTCCCTGCGCCCTCAATGCGGGCGCCCATGGCACCCAGAACCGTACCGAGCTCCGCCACTTCCGGTTCGCACGCAGCGTTCTCGATCAGGGAGCTGCCCCGGGCCAGCGAGGCGGCCATCATCAGATTCATCGTCCCGGTCACACTGGGAAGGTCGAGATAGATCCGGGCGCCCTGCAGCCGGCGGCTCCTGGCGCAGACATACCCCTCTTCGATGGTAATCTCTGCGCCGAGCTTGTCCAGTCCCTTCAGGTGCAGGTTGATTGGCCTTGCGCCGATGGCGCATCCGCCGGGCAGCGAGACCTGCGCTTCGCCGAAACGGGCAAGCAGGGGGCCCAGCACCAGCACCGAAGCCCGCATGGTCCGGACCAGATCGTAGGCCGCACGGTACCCCGTCGCCTCGCTTGCATCAAGAACCAGGTTCTCACCGGGTCCCCGAACCACCCGTACCCCGAGGCTCTCCAGCAGTGCCGTCATGGTCCTGACGTCGCGCAGGCCCGGCACGTTGGCCAGCCGGCACGGCCCCTCGGCCAGAAGCGATGCGGCCATGATGGGCAGCGCGGCATTCTTTGCCCCGCTCGCGGCCACCTCCCCCCGCAGGGGTGTGCCGCCCCGAATCACGATCCGTTCCATCCGGCCCTCCTTCCGGCCCGGTGCATCGGAGACAGTCTCAGCTTCCGATTCATGGACCCGGGAGCTGCTCTGCAGTGTTTTCAGAATCAGGTCTCCACAAAGGGGAGCAGCGCAATGTTTCTCGCGCGCTGTATGGCCCGGTTCACCGTCCGCTGGTGGCGTGCGCAACTGCCGGAGATGCGCCGCGGAATGATTTTCCCCCGTTCGGTGACAAAGTTCCGAAGCAGCTTAACATCCTTGTAGTCGATCACCAGGATCTTGTTCTCACAGCAGCGGCAGACCTTCTTGCGAAAAAAGATTTTTTTCCGCTTGCGTTGGGGTTTTCTTGCTCCATAGGCCATGGGCTATTCTCCTGTCTCGGTCTGTGCGGCGGGAGGGGCCGCTTCCTTTGGTTTCACGGGCTGCAACTCGTCCTGCCGGATCTTAAGTGTCATGTACTTGATGACGCCGTCGCTCAGTCGATAGCTTCGCTCCAGTTCCTGGAGCGCACCCGCGTCTCCCACGAACTGCATGAGCACATAATGGCCTTTCCGCTGCTTTTTCACTTCATAGGCGAGGCGCTTCACGCCCCAGTCGTCGATCACATGAATCTTGCCGCCGTTCTTCTGGACAACGCCGGACATGGCTTCCGTGATCTTTTCCGACTGCTCGGAGCTGAGATCGGGGTGGAGAATGAAGATGGACTCGTAGTAGGACATGTTTCCTCCTCATGGGTATAAAGCCCCGGAAGCGATCCGGAGCAAGGAGTTGGATGAACTGTTCGGGCAGGCTCTTGCCTGCTAAGTCATACCATAAAAGCCCGCGGCTGGGCAAGGTCTTTCTTAAAAAAAGCCCCCCCGCAACAACTGCGGGGGCCCGTGCGCCCGGAAATCGTCCGATCGGCGGAATCGGCCGTGGCTATCGCCCGACCATCGCCACCAGCGGTGCAATGACCAGGGAAACGATGGACATCAGTTTGATCAGAATATTCATGGCAGGACCGGAAGTATCCTTGAAGGGATCCCCAATGGTATCGCCCACCACGGCCGCCTTGTGCGCCTCGGAGCCCTTCCCGCCGAGATGGCCCTGTTCGATATACTTTTTGGCGTTGTCCCAGGCACCGCCGCCGTTGCCCATAAAGAGGGCCATCAGCACCCCGGCCACGGTCGCGCCCGCCAGCATGCCGCCGAGGGCCTCGGGTCCCAGGACGAAACCGATAACGATCGGCGAGATGACGGCGGTGAGTCCCGGAAGGATCATCTCCTTGAGGGCCGCGGTGGTGCTGATGTCGACACATTTCTTGGCATCGGGGCGGACCCCCTCCTTGCCTTCCAGAAGACCGGGGATTTCTTTGAACTGGCGCCGGATCTCACTGACCATAGCCATGGCTGCCTTCCCCACGGAGGTCATGGTCAGGGCCGCCACGAAAAAGGGGAGAATCCCGCCGAGGAGAAGACCGATCACCACGTTGGGCGTGGTCACCACGATGGTCATCTTTTCCAGACCGTTGTTCACCAGGGTATAATTGACGGTCTGGGCGTAGGCGGTAAAGAGCGCCAGGGCGGTGAGGGCCGCCGAACCAATGGCAAACCCTTTGCCGATGGCCGCGGTGGTATTGCCCAGGGCATCAAGCTCATCGGTAATCTTCCGGGTCTCCGGTCCCAGTTCGGACATCTCCGAAATACCGCCGGCGTTGTCGGCCACGGGTCCGTAAGCATCGACGGACATGGTAATGCCCACGGTGGCCAGCATGCCGACAGCCGATATCCCGATGCCGTAGAGGCCCGCGAACTTGTTGCCGATAAAAATGGCGGCGGCGATGATCAGCACTGGAATGGCTGTGCTCTCAAGCCCCACGGCCAGTCCGGTAATCACGTTGGTGGCGGCCCCGGTCTGGCTGGCATCGGCGATCCGGCGGATCGGCCCCGCGGCGGTGTAGTACTCGGTCACCAGTCCGATGGAAATCCCCGCGATCGTACCGGCCAGGATAGCCCAGAAGACCCCCTTGTTCACCCCCATGGGACCGAGAATCATGTTCGCCAGAAACAGAAAGAGACCGGCTGCAATGAAGGTTGAATAGCGAAGGGCCGCGGCCGGACTCCAGCTTTTCAGAACCTTCATCGAAAGGATCCCGACCAGAGACGAGAGCAGCCCGACCATGGCCAGAATAATGGGCAGCGCCATATAGCTCGACTTCGTGGCCTCCGTGATCATGGCAATGGTGGCGCTGCCGGTGGCGGCAATGGCGATGGTGGCGATAATGGATCCCACGTAGGATTCGAAAATGTCGGCGCCGAGACCGGCCACATCGCCCACGTTGTCCCCCACATTGTCGGCGATGACCCCGGGATTCCTCGGGTCATCCTCGGGGATGCCGGCTTCCACCTTCCCGACCAGATCGGCTCCCACATCGGCCGATTTCGTGTAGATCCCCCCGCCCACGCGGGCAAAGAGCGCAATGGAACTGGCGCCCATGGCAAAGCCGTTGATGCTGGCGATGGCCTCCGGGTTCCCCCTGAAAATGAGATAGCAGATGCCCACGCCTATCAGTCCGAGACTGGCCACGGAGAGTCCCATGACCGCGCCACCGGAAAAGGCTGTAGCGAGCGCCGGGCCGTGATCGGGCTTGTTCGACTCGGCGGCCTGCGCCGTGCGCACGTTGGCGATGGTGGCCGAATTCATGCCGAAGAAACCCGCGAGAATCGAACAGAGTGCCCCGAAGATAAACGCAAAGGCCGTCATCTTCGGTTCCACGAACAGCAGCAGCAGCACAAAAACAACGGCGATGAAGATACCGAGAATTTTGTACATGCGGAAAAGAAAGACCAGGGCACCGTCGTGAATCTGTTCAGCAATTTCCCGCATCCGGTAGGTTCCCACCGGCTGTTTCTTGAGGGAGTTGAAAATCAGGAAGGCCACCACGAGGCCGAGAATACCGATCAGGGGTGCGAGTACGGGGTTCGTCATGTTCATCCTCCTCCTTTTTTTGAGAACGGCTTCCATACCGGGCAAAATCCGGAACAACGCTAGGCTTCGTTGTCCAGTGGCCCTATTCCCAATCATAGGGTGACATATGATCCAGTCAGGAATTAATGATAACGGTTCATGGTCTCGGAGAGTCCGTCCTGCAACAGGGATTCGACCATGTCGGCCGCGGCCTCAATCCAGGCTTGCGCGTCGGTCCGCCGCGAAAAATTTCGTAGGACATAGTCCGCCGGGTCCTCGTCACCCTCGGGGCGGCCGATGCCGACGCGTACACGGATAAAATCGGCCGATCCGCATTTCTCGATGATGGAGCGCAACCCGTTGTGCCCGCCATGCCCACCGCCCTGCTTGAGTTTAATGCACCCTTCGCTCAGATCGAGATCATCGTGGATAACGATGAGAGACTCGGGCGGACAACCATATCGCTTCAATAAGGGAGCAACCGCGTCACCGCTGCGGTTCATGAAAGTCTGCGGCTTTGCCAGGACCACGGCGTGCCCGGCAAGATCCCCCTTGCCGACCTGGGCCTGGCAGCTTCTGCGCCACAGGCGGATCCGTTCTCGCTTCGCGAGTTCGTCCAGGACCTGAAAACCGACATTGTGCCGATGGTTCTGATACTTCTTCCCGGGATTCCCCAGCCCGACGATGAGACGATAGCCCATGGGCCTGAACCTTTCCGAGTGCTGCCCCTACCGGCCGGGGTCATCACGACCGTCCACAAGGCGCAGGTCCATGGGGTACTAGCCCGGATATTGCATGAGTGATCGTCATGAGAGGCCCCAAAGGTCCCAAAGATACCAGAGGCGCCACAGGCAAGGCGCAGAAGATTTTCCGGTAAAGACGGTTGAGATATTTCGAAGTCAGAAACTTTTCTGTAACGCCGCATGCGGCCGACTATCCGGCCTGGTAATAGATTGACTCATGCAATATCCGGGCTAAGATTCTGTCTCGGATTTTTCGTCAGACTCGGACGGCTGCTTCCCGGCTTCCTCGGCAGGCATTTCTTCGCCCTCGAGAGCTTCCACCTCCTCGACCTCCGGTTCCGCTTCCACCGTAGGCGCCACGAGGGCGAAGAGAAGCTGGTCCTCGGGCGTCAGGATCTTCACACCCGTGGCGGGCAGATCGGAGACATGATAGGCGTCGCCCACATCCAGCGCCGACAGGTCCGCTTCAAAGGACGCTGGAATTTCAGACGGCAGGCACTCCACTTCGATCTCGGTCAGGCCGTGGGTCAGGATGCCACCTGTCTTGAAACCCACGGGCTCGGCATCCGTATGGCGCACTTCCACCATGACCTTGATCGTCTGGTCCATGGAAATTTCGAACAGATCGGCATGGATGGCCTCCTGGCGGATCGGGTCGTACTGGACATCCTTGAGCAGTACAGTCCGCTTGGTTCTTTCCACGTCCACTTCGAGAATCGCATTGGCGCCTGTTTTGAGAATTCCCTGCAGGTCCCGGAGTCGGACCGCCAGTTGGACCGTGCCGCCCGGTCCGTAGATGACAGCGGGCACCATACCGGCACGCCTGAGCTTTCGGGCAACACCTTTGCCCGCGCCCTGTCGTGAAAAAACTTCAAGTGAAAGCGTTTTCATGCTGCCTTAACCTCCTCCTGCCGATGCAACCGCACTATTCGAACAAGGAGCTGATGCTGGTTTCTTCGTGGATATTGCGAATCGCCTTGGCAAACAGTTCTCCGATGGACAGGACTGCGATCTTGCTGCATTGGTCGTGATTCTTGAAGGGAATGCTGTTCGTCGAAACCATCCGCTCCAGTTTCGACCCGTTGATCCGGTCCAGAGCCGGCCCGGAAAGGACTGCATGGGAACAGCAGGCGATCACCCGTTTGGCGCCCCGGGCCATGATTGCGCCGGACGCCTCGGTGAGTGTCCCCGCCGTATCCGCCATATCGTCAAGGATCACCGCCTGCTTCCCCTCGACACTGCCGATGAGATTCATCACCTTGGCTTCGTTGGGCGTGGCGCGCCGCTTGTCAATGATCGCCAGGGAGGCATCGAGCCCTTTGGCGAAAGCCCGGGCCCGGAGCACCCCGCCAGCGTCGGGCGACACAACCACACACTCAGCGCCCGAGAATCCGTTGGCGCGGCAATAATCGAGAAGGATCGGGGATGCGTAAAGGTTGTCCACGGGGATATTGAAGAACCCCTGTATCTGCCCCGCATGCAGGTCCATGGTGAGGACGCGATTGGCGCCGGCCGCCGTGATCAGATCCGCCACCAGCTTGGCGGAAATGGGGACCCGGGGCAGGACCTTACGATCCTGACGCGCGTATCCGTAATAGGGGAGCACTGCCGTGATACGGCCCGCCGAAGCCCGCTTCAGCGCGTCGATCATGATCAGCAATTCCATCAGATGGTGATTGACCGGGTTGCACGTCGACTGCACGACGAACACATCGAGACCCCGGACGTTCTCGTTCAGCTGGACCATACTTTCTCCGTCGCTGAACGTTCCCGCCACGGCCTCGCCGAGGGGAATCCCCAGGCAGTCGCAGATCTCCCGGGCGAGGGGCAGATTGGAATTTCCCCCGAAGATTTTCATGACGTGCGCAACCCTTTCAGGAGCCGCCCCCATGACTCCCCAGGTGGCGAACCCGACATGGCGACTGAACCCTTACCGGAACAAGCTGGCTCGGGGGCAGGGATTCGAACCCCGATAGCCAGAACCAAAATCTGGAGTCCTGCCATTGGACGACCCCCGATCCCAACTCCCCGTAAACGGTTTCAGGCGAATGCTCCCCCGCCGCGTCGGTCAACTGAGATTGGCACCATACGCTCGACGGTCACAGTTCTTCAGTAGCTCGCCATAGGCATGAAGCACCGTATCCTGAATCCGCTCGCGCGTCTGGTTGTTCAGGGGATGGGCCATATCCCGATAGCTGCCGTCCGCCTGGCGGCGACTGGGCATGGCGACGAAGACGCCCTTTCGTCCCTCAATAATCTTGACGTCCCGCACCACGAAGCAATCATCAAATGTTACCGCTGCATAGGCCTTCAGCAACTTGTCGGTGACGGGGTAGATGCGAACCTCCGTGATCTCCATACAGAAAAATCACCACCTTTCTCATGGGAGTCCGATAGATTTGATTAGAAACGCTCCGGCTTGGACGACGGCACCGGAAGGGCATCGAGGGTGTGCACCAGATAGGTGGCAAGCTCCCGGCGCCGCTGCAGCACCTGCCGGGCAGACACAGCCGTCGGCCGGTTGGGAAAAACACCGTAGACGGTTGGACCGCTTCCCGACATCAACCCCGCCAAGGCCCCCAGCTCCCGAAGAGACTCCTTGATCTCTCGGAGAACGGGAAAGGCCTCAAGGGTTGCGCCTTCCAGGTCGTTCTCTAATGGAAATCTAGCATCCTCAAAGGTAGTGATAGAGAACCGCCGCATGCTAATATGTTTATTTTTTGTTGTCAACCCTAAATTTAGACTTTCATAGGCCCAGGGCGTGGAGACGCGAAAGCCCGGATTCACCAGAACTATCCAGAGAGGGGGTTTGGGCGCTGTCAGCGGGCTCAACCGTTCGCCCCGTCCTCGCGCCAGGGCCGTCGGGGAGAAGAGAAAAAAGGGAACATCCATGCCGAGCTCTTCGGCCAGGCCTCGGAGTTTCTCAGGCGGGTATTCAAGCCCCCAGAGCCGGTTCAGACCGGCCAGGGTTGCGGCCGCATCGCTGCTGCCACCGCCGAGTCGCGCGGCCACGGGAATCCGCTTCTCCAGACGGATCCGCACCGCCGGCGCTCTGCCCGCCTCGCGGGCGATCCGGTCCGCGGCCCGGACCACAAGGTTCTCCGGTCCTAAGGGCAGCTCGGAGCTGTCCGACGCCAGCACGATTCCGTCATCGCTTTTTTCAATCTCCAGGGTGTCGCAGAGCGAGACCATCTGCATGACGGTTTCGATCTCATGGTAGCCGTCGGGCCGCTTCCCGAG
>CALZGC010000017.1 GCA_945786985.1 uncultured Nitrospirota bacterium
AATATCCGGGCTCGAGCGCGTGCTGATGTCGCTGCTGCTCGGCATGATGGCCGCCATCACCTTCGTCGAAGTCACGGCCCGTTTCATCTTTCACGTCCCCCTGGCGCACGTGAGTGAGTTCGTTCCGAACCTCTTCGCCTGGCTGACCTTCCTCGGCGTGTCCGCCACCGAAAAGAGCGGGGCCCATTTCGGACTCAACCTCGTGCCGAAGGACGCACCCACCTGGGCACGCGCGCCCGCCGCCGCCCGACTTCTCGGTAACGGGCTCTTCTTCGGGGTCGTTGCCTTTTACGGTGCCCTCATGTGCCTGCTCTCTTACACGAAAGGGGAGACATAGGCACCGGCATGTAGCACATACGCGACCCCTTCGTCCGCAAAACGCCCAACCGCGCTGTGCACGTGGTCGACATGATCGTGACTGTCGGAGAGGATGCCGATCTTCATACGGGAAGGGACTATACCACGGCCGGTGGCGCGGTTCAAGGTACGGCTGGGAGGAAATAGACGGGCTAACCCAGCTTCGTCATCTCCTCCTGGGAGATGACAGAAGAAATGGATCGAATAAAACTATTGTTCTGGCTGTCAACGGTCGTGAGACTCACGATCCGCTCGTCGGACAGCCTCATTCCCGTGGTGTCGAAAAGGAGTTTCACTCTCGGCCGGAAGGCGTTTTTCGGGTTGATCTCGTGGACGACGCCGATCTCGCTCGTGTCGAGCAGGACATATTCTCCCGGCTCATAGAGAGTGGAAATTCGCGCAAAAATATTGAACAGGAAGGGATCCACCGGCATGGCGGACATCTTCTCCAGCGTCTCCTGCTTCGACATCTCCCCCCGATAGATGCGGATGCTCCGAAGGGCATCGAAGATGTCCGCGATGGTCGTAATCCGCGAGCAGACATGGGTGATGCGGTTCTTGTAGAGCAGAGGGTAGCCGCTGCCGTCACAGTGAATGTGATGTTCGATGGCCACCAGAGGCACCAGGTCCGACACCCCCCTCAGATTCATGAGCATGCTCGCCCCGTGAACCGGGTGCAGCCGCATGATGTCGAACTCTGCGTCGGTGAGCCGCCCCTTCTTCTGGAGTATCTCCACCGGCACCAGTGCCTTGCCGGCATCATGCAAGAGGGCCGCCAGACCGAATTCTCGGAGCTGATTCTTGTTGAGCCCCAGCACCCGACCCATGGCCATGCAGAGGGTGGAGACATTGAGGATATGGGTAAAGGTGTAGGGGTCATGCGATTTGATCCGGGACATAATGGGGATGGCGTTGCTATCCATAATCAGGCCGTTGAGAACGGTGTCCACAATTTCCGTGGCCAGGTTGTAATCAACGAGTTTGTCGTCCTGAATACGTGTAATGAGTTCCCGGGATGCCTCCAGATAATCCCGCACCGTCCGGGCCTCCTCGGCATTCAGATTCGAGTCGCCGCCGGCGAGATCGTTCAAGGTCGCCTCCGCGCTGAACCGACCCGTGGAAATGTGCCGCCATGTGTTCCGCGTCAGCTCGGCATTGAGTTCAGCGGTTGTGTCAGCATCTTTGAACCGGGAGAGAACCAGAAAGAAGTGCTCCATCTCTTCCAGAACAATGCCGAAGGAAAAGACGATTTTCTCAATGCCGCGTTCGTGGAAGACCTGGTTCAAACCCGGCACGGAGCCCTCCAGGCGGTACATCCGTTTGGCCATCACGAGCAGGTCCTGCCCAATGAAGCCGACGGTCACCCGGTCGGCCTCCTTGAAGAAGGGCCGGAGGTGATCCAGAAGCCGCTCCGCGGCAACCCGGATTTTCGGATGCTTCGGAGGGTAAAGATTGTAGCCCCTAAAGAGTGCGAACACCATCTTCCCCAGAAGCTCTGCCTGGGAGCCGGCGATCACGGTTTGGGGCGCACTTTCCTCAGCCGCTTGCTCCTTATCAAATAGCGACGTGTTTTCTGTTACCTTCATCTTTGTCCTTTCAAAACCTGCCGGCAGACTCGCTGCACGATCTTGTTCCTGTCTTTCAAACCATCTTGGAGAACTTTTCGTGACTTCGGGGTATTGATGCGGTGCAGGGTCCGCGCAGCGGCAAGCTGTATTTCCGATTCCGTCTGGCCGGTGCGGTTCAAGAGCACCAGCCGGATAGCCATCACGCACGAATCGCCCCCCAGCACGGACAGGCTGTTGAGCACCTCCCGCTTCACCTGGACATGACCGTGCCCCAGCATGGGCACGAGACCTTCGGTGCAGGAGGGGTCCCCGATTTTGCCGAGAATCATCGCCACGTTGCGAACAACGTACCAGCGCTCGTCCTCCAGAGCACTCACGAGCGACGGCACCGAGTCCTTGCCGAGATGGACCAGCAGGGAGGAGAGCCGCCTGCGGCCGGAGAGACTCGACTCATCTGCGAGATCGTTGATCAAGCGGTCCGCCAGGCCGCGCTTGTTGAAGGCGACGATCTCCTTCAGGATTGCATGCTCGTGGGACTGCATGCCTGCGCTTTCCTGCAGCAGAAAACCGACCCAGGAATCCTCGCCGGTGCTGAAGAGTATGCTGTCGATGCTGTTCTGCTTTTCCGGGGAGATGGGAGTCCCAGCCGGGAAGATTCGTTTGAGTTTCTCGTAAATGGCCTTCAGATCGCCTTTCCGGGCATGGTCCATGAAGATGGCAGCGAGCTCTTTTAGGCGGGGCTCATAGTCATCGGTTCGATCCTCGAGCACCACCAGATCCGGCAGCAGGTCCCGGCGCGCCCGGTGCAGGCCGGCGGGGTCCATGGCGGCCCGGACCTGGTCGAGGTAACCCCGGTCCAGGGACTTGCCCAATTCGTTCAGATTGTACCGGCTCAGGCCGTCCAGAACCTGGTGATAGTCGTCCGACATGAACTGGGCTTCGCAGCCGGCCACGATCAGTTCGCGGATTTGGTTCCAGACTTCGGGCGGAACTGCTTGAAAACTCTTCGCCTGAGAATAGTACTGGGCGCTCTTGGCCAGTGACTCCGCGCGGGGCGCCTCCTGCAGCAGCTCTTGAAAGATGGCGGCGATCCGGTTGTCGACCTTGCCGTTCTTCACGACGGCACTGGTCAGAATCTGAAGCAGCATCTTGTCGGGATGTTCCAGAAAAGACTGGCTCAGTGCCTCCAGGGTCTCCGCGTCATCCTCCTCCGCGGTCAGTGCGATGACGGCCAGATTGCTTGCAAATTTCTCCTGCTCCTCCTCGGAGAGGCTTTCATAGATTGTCTGATGAAGCTCCGAGAAGATTTTCGCGTGGTCCCCCGTGGCCATCCCGCCGGAGATCGCCTTCAGGTTGTTCTGAAGTTCAGAGTGCAGAGTTCTGAACTGCCCCATATCCTTCAGGGAGTCCGCGAGTTGGCGAATGGCATCGTTGCTTCCCTTTCTCGCCTTCTGGATCAAGGCATTCCAGAAGTCCCCGGCTTGAGC
The DNA here is from genome assembly GCA_945786985.1 of uncultured Nitrospirota bacterium. Classification (GTDB taxonomy): domain Bacteria; phylum CG2-30-53-67; class CG2-30-53-67; order CG2-30-53-67; family CG2-30-53-67; genus CALZGC01. The sequence continues at coordinate 3,413 of CALZGC010000017.1, forward strand.
GTCGGATGATTTCGATCCGTCATGGCGAAGGATCTTGCGGTAGTCAACCAACCGGAGCGTGATATGACTGATTTGAGCTTCGGCCAGATAGCGGTCAAAGGGGATTTCGGCTTCGGTTCGCTGGGGTGGCTTCGACAGCAGACGAATGAAGGCGCCTGTTTCCTCCTGAGTCAGATCAGGCTCAAACTGTACGGTCAGAATTTCCAGGCCGTGCAGTCGCTTCGCCAGATCGCCCGGGCTTCGAGATTCGGTGTCATCCTCACCGTAAAAGACGATTTCGTCTTCCGCAACGCCCAGATGGAGCGGCCCTCGAGACGTCAAGACCGCATGGAGGGCGGAGAATGCCCGCTCTACCGCCGGCCCGACGGCCGGATGGCTGTCGGGATAGAGGGTCATAATCTTGAGACAGGCCGTCAGGTCGCGCAAGAGCGCTTCTATTTCAGCAACGTAGGCCTGCTCATTGGTGGAGGGGGTAGAGGGGGATGACAAGGCGAAATGCTCCTTTTTTACTTAAAATTATATCATTGGGCGACCTTTTCCGACAATTTTTTTGTTATAGAATAATGACGTTTTTCGCAGAATTCTGGGGGGGGTCCGGAGTGCCAGAATCTTGTTCTCGTGAAAATGAAGCGGCAAGTCCTCTCTTTCTGTGGCCGATTTGGCCACCTCCCGAGTGGGTCAGAAACCGCGCCCGGCGCGACAAATCCCTTGTGACAAGAGAATTTTTGTGATATTTTTTTCTTTGACGAATGGGGCGATTGGCCTCCGCTGAGGCGAACACGACAGACAGGCGGGCCCGACTTTGATGAAAGAGAAACGAGATTACGCCCGTTCCCCCGTATCCATCCGGATCGACTACGCTACCGTAGACGATTTTTTCTGGAATTTCGCCAGCAACATCAACGAGGGGGGGCTCTTCGTGGAGTCGAACAAACCCCTCGCGGTGGGAACAACGGTCACGCTGAAGTTCTACCTCCCCAATCTCGACACCCCCGTCGAAACCAGCGGTGAAGTCGT
>CALZGC010000018.1 GCA_945786985.1 uncultured Nitrospirota bacterium
AAGAGCACGAAGGTCTGACCGGCCATGTCGCCGTAGTATCGCGCGAAGGCGACGAAACAGATGTTCACGCCGTTCATCATCAGTTCCACCGACATGAACATGAGAAAAATATTCTTCCGGACCAGGAATCCCGTGACGCCGATGAGGAACAGCAGCGTGCCCAGCAGAATGTAGTGTTCCAGGGTAACGGTCATCGCTTAGATCTTTCGACTCGCAATCAGAACGGCGCCCACCAGAGCCACCAACAGAATCAGCGAGGCCACTTCAAAGGGGAACAGGTAGGTCGTGAAGAGCGCCTTGCCCAAAAGTTCGGGATTGCTGACCCCCGCCATGGCTTCCCCTGCGGTAGAGGGTGCCTTCAGTGCGGTCTCGCGCAGCAGCACACCGACGACTCCCATACAGAGCAGCCCCACGCTCACCAGGGCGAAGGGGAAATGGCCGAAGAGCTGCTGTCGCAGTGGCGCAAGCTGTTTGATGTTCACCAGCATGATGACAAAGAGATAAAGCACGAGGATGGCGCCCGCATAGACGATCAGCTGGGCCGCCGCCAGAAACTCCGCCTCGAGCAGCACATAGAGCCCGGCAATATGAAAGAAGAGCAGGAGCATGTAGAGCACGGCATGCACCATGTGCCTTCGGGTAATCATCATCACCGCGGACGCGAGAATCATGATGAAGAGATAGTAGAAGAAGAGCGTGCTGAACATGTTGGATCCTTACAGGTCGATCTCGTCCCGGAACAGGGGCCGTTTCTCTCCCACGGCCAGGAGCCGGTCCATCTTCCAGATGTAGCGCTCCCGGTTCTCGTAGTCGGCCAGTTCGAAGAGCTGCGTCAGAACGATCGCATCCTTGGGACACGACTCCTCACAAAGCCCGCAGTAGATGCAGCGAAACGCGTCGATCTCATAGCCCGTAACCACCTTTTCGTGCTGGAGCCCTTCCTCCGTCTCGATCCGGATCGCATTGGCCGGACAGGCCGCGGCGCAGATCCCACAGCCGACACACTTCAGGGAGCCGTCCTCGTCTTTCAAAAAGCCGTGATGCCCCTTAAAGGCTGGGAAAGAAGGTCGCTTCTCCTCTGGGTACTGCCGGGTGACCAGAACCGCCTTGGGCGTCACGATGCTCTTCACCCAGACGCTCCCCGTCAGGGCCAATCCCTTGAGAAGTTCGAACAGTGTGATGGTACGGATGAATCGATTCAGTTTTTCCGACACGTGAAGCCCCCAGAACTAATAGCCCATCTATCCGCGAATTGCAAGTATCACCCCGGTCATCACGATATTGGCCAGAGCCAGAGGAATCAGCACTTTCCACCCGAGCTTCATGAGCTGGTCATATCGAAAACGCGGAAAGGTGGCCCGGACCCAGAGAAAAGTGAAGAGCAGAAAGAACATCTTTCCGAAGAACCAGAAAATGCCGGGGATCTTCTGCAGGAAATGCGCCGCTTCAAAGCCCTGAAAGGGCGGATTCCATCCGCCCAGAAACATCACCGTGGCCATGGCGGTGACCACCATCATGTTCGCGTACTCGGCGATGAAGAAGAAGGCGAAACGCATGCCGCTGTATTCGACGTGGAAGCCGGCCACCAGTTCGGTCTCCGCCTCGGGCAGGTCGAAGGGCGCGCGATTGGTCTCGGCCAGCATGGCGATATAGTAGACCACGAAGCCCACAATCTGATACGGCAGAAACCAGCCCTGCGCCTGGGCCTTCGTGATGCCGACCAGGCTGAGCGTTCCCGCCATCATCAGCGGGCCCACCAAGGCCATCCCGATGGCCAGTTCATAACTGATCACCTGGGCCGCCGAGCGGAGCGCGCCCAGCAGGGCGTAGCTGCTGTTGGAGGCCCACCCCGCAAGAATGATGCCGTAGGTCCCCACCGACGCAATGGCCAGCACGTAGAGCACGGCAATATTGATGTCGGTAATGTAGAACCAGCTGTCAAAGGGGATCACCGAAAACGCGATGAGCGCCGGCACCAGCGACAGGATGGGGGCCAGAATGAAAATGGGCCGATCCGCGCCCGCCGGGATGATGTTCTCCTTGAGGAGCAGCTTGATCCCGTCGGCGATTCCCTGCAGGATGCCGTGGAACCCGACGCGCATGGGACCCATCCGGACCTGCATGTGGCCGATCACCTTCCGCTCAGCCCACGTCAGAAGGGGGACCATCATCAGCGTAAAGCTCATGACGATCACGATCTGCAGGACGCTGTACTGCCAGAGAAGTTTCACCAGAACCATCAGTTGTTCACCCATATCAGAGCTTCCTCATCTTCACCTGCACGTAGCGGGCCATGGGTGTGCGCGTCACGGGGTCGATCTCGTGACCGAAAAGAGTCTTCGGATTGGCGTCGGAAAACCCCTCGGCCAGCTGAAGTGTGTCCGGCGCAATCTCGTCGTCCAGCCGCACCGAGACCTGAATCTCACCGGTCTTGGAGGTCACCATGACGCTGTCTCCGTCGGATACGCCCAGCCCCTGCGCGTCCGCGGGGTGCAGCCTCAGGGCCGCTCTCTCCTGCCCCTTCTGCAGACCCACGGCCAGATTGGACTCGGCGCCGTTGCGGTAGAGGGACGCCGTGGTCAACAGCAGGTAGGGAAAGTCCGAATCCTCGACGGGCCCCCACTGTACCTCCGGGCCGGGCACTGCATGGGAAAGCCCATTGCAGGCCAGCTGCCGTTGGGATTCCTTCATCGGCACCAGATTATTCATCTCCTCACGGACCTCGACAATGTTCTTGTGCGGAAAGCCCTTGCCCATCTTTCGTGAAAGCTCCACCAGGATTCGCGCATCGGGCCGTGCCTGCCCCACCGGCGGAATGACCGCGGTGTAGGGCTGTACCCGTCCTTCGAGGTTCGTGAATTGCCCCGCCTTTTCAGCAAAGCTGGCGGACGGCAGGATCACGTCGGCCATGACGGCCGTGGGGGTCATGAAAAGGTCCTGCACAACGAGGAACTCCGCCGAACTCAACGCCTCCTCCACATAGCGGGTGTCCGGAAAATCATCCACGGGATTTTCTCCCATGATATAGAAGGCCTTCTGCTTGCCGTCCCGGGCGGCCTGCAGCATCTCGTAGGCCGAAAGCCCCGGCTGTTCGGGGACTTTCTGCCCCCAGACTTTCTCGAAACGCTCCCGATCGCTCAGCGGCGCCAGGCCCGGGAGCCGATCGGGCAGCACGCCCGCTTCGCAGCTTCCCCGTTCGTTGTTCCGGTCCACGGTCAGCAGATAGGACGCGCCCCGCTTCGCCACGATCCGAAGGAGTGCGGCCACCGCCGAGGCCCCATAGGGGGCCTGGGTCACGCCCCGTCCCGCCAGGACCACGGTCTGTTCGGCTGCGTCGCCCTCCAGCATCCCGGCCAGGGACGCCAACTCTTCGCTCCTCAGGGCGATCCGAGCCAACAGGTCGGCGTCTTTGAAGGCCGACAACTCCCGCTCGTTCAGCAGGAGCCGCGCGAGCGCCAGAATCAGCGGCACCTCCGAGCCCGGACGGATCCTGAAGTGCTGGCTGGCCCACCGGCTGGTCAGGGTCGTGCGCGGATCGGCCACCACCACGGTCGCACCCTTGCGGATGGCCGCCTTCATGGCGAGACCGAGGATAGGATTGGTCTCCACCGGATCGGCACCGATCACGAGCAGACGGGCTGCACGCCGGACATCGTCCAGCGTCGCCTCCCGCACGTCTCCGGCCACGCCGAGGCGGCCCGTGAGACCGGCGGTGTAGCCCAGCCGGGCACTGCTGTCGATGTTGTTGTTTCCGATAACACAGCGCATGAAGCGCTGGAAGAGATAATTGGCTTCGTCCGTGGCCCGGGCGGATCCGAGCCCGCCGACCGATTGGGGCCCGTGCTCCCGGATGATCTTCTCGAGGCGGGTCGCCGTGAACAACAGTGCCTCCTCCCAGTCGACCTCGACCAACTGACCGTTCTTTTTGATGCGCGGCCGAGCCAGCCGCTCCGGGTGATTGACGAAGCCCCAGCCGAAACGTCCCCGTGCACAGAGGCTGCCGTGGTTGACGCCTTCATCGCCGCGGGGCCAGACCCGCATGATGCGACCCTCCCGGGTGTTCAGGGACAGCGTGCAGCCGCACCCGCAGTAGGGACAGAGACTCAGGCCCTCTTCCATCTGGAAGGGCCGCCCCCGGTGCGAGAAGAGCCGGTCCAGATTGGCGCCGACGGGACAGACGTCGACGCAGTGCCCGCAGTGCTGGCATTCGCCGCCGCCCGGGACCTCCCGCATCTCCGTCGGCCGGCCGCGCCGGGTGGCGCTGATGGCGTCGGCCCCCTGGATCTCTTCACAGACCCGCACGCAGCGTTCACAGTGCACACAGCGCCCCAGATTCCGCTCGATCAGCGGGTTGTCATAGAGGGTCGGCAGGTCCTTGCGGGGAAAGTCGTAGCGGTGCTGGATGTCTCCAAATAGATAGGTCAGGTCCTGCAGATCACACCGGGTCGCCTTGTCACAGTGGAAGCAATCCAGCGGATGCTGGGCGAGCTGCAGCTCCAGCGTCGCCTTGCGTGCCTTGTCGATCTCTTCGGACTCGGTCACCACCACCATCCCGTCCTTAGCCGGCGTCGTGCAGGCCGTCTGAAGTTTCGGAATTCCCTGGACCGTGATCAGACACATGCGGCAGCCGCCTAAGGGAGAAAGCTTCTCCAGATAACAGAAACGGGGGATACACACGCCGATGCGGTCGGCCGCCTGGATGATGGAAAGCCCCGCAGGCACCTGGTAGACTTTGTCGTTAACGGTGACGCTGATCAGATTATTGCCGGACATTGCGCTCCTTCAGGGGGCAGCACTTCTGCTCGATATGGGCTCGGTATTCGTCCTCAAAATGTATGAGCGTCCCCCGCACCGGCCCCAGTGCGCCTTCGCCGAGCGGGCAGAAGGTCTTTCCGGAGATGTGATCACACAGCTCGCGCAGAAGGTCGATGTCGCTGAGTTTGCCTTCCCCCGCCTCGATGCGCTGAAGCAGCCTGAAAAGCCATTCGGTCCCCTCCCGGCAGGGGGTGCATTTGCCGCACGATTCATGCACGAAGAAACGCATCAACCGCGCCGCAACCTTGACCATGCAGGTGGTGTCGTCCATGACCATCAGGGCCGAGGAGCCGAGCATGCTCCCGGCGGCGGCCACAGCGTCGTAGTCCATCTTCACTTCGAGATGCTCCGGAACCAGGCAGGCCGCAGAGGCGCCACCGGGGATAAAGGCTTTAAGCTTGCGCCCTCCCCGGATCCCGCCGCCGTGTTCGTAGATGACCTCCCGGAAGGTGATGCCCATGGGCAGTTCGTAATAGCCGGGCTTATGGACATGGCCGGAAAGCGATATGATGCGGGTGCCGGGGCATTTCTCCGAGCCGACCCCCGCAAACCAGGCGCCCCCCTTGAGCATGATGTGGGGCACATTGGCCAACGTCTCCACGTTGTTGACAACTGTGGGGAGTCCGAAGACGCCCACGTTGACCGGGAAGGGAGGTTTGATGCGGGACTGGCCCCGTTTGCCCTCCAGCGATTCGATGAGCGCCGTCTCCTCGCCGCAGATATAGGCCCCGGCGCCCCGGTGGACCCGAAGCGTAAAGCTGAAGTCGCTGCTGAGAATATTGGCGCCGAGGTAGCCACGCGCTTCGGCCTCGGCGATGGCCGTCTCCAGGATCGAAACAACCTTGGGATACTCGGCCCGAAGATAAATGTAGCCGTATTCGGCGCCGAAGGCATAGCCCGCAATGACCATCCCTTCGATCAGCTCGTGGGGATCGCCTTCCATGATCTGGCGGTCCTTGCAGGTCCCCGGCTCCCCTTCGTCGGCGTTGCACAGCAGATACTTGGGCTGCTTGGGGTCGGCCGCCGCGAAGCCCCATTTCATGGCCGCAGGGAATCCCGCTCCCCCCGTCCCCGGAGGTTGGAGCGCTTCACTTCATCGATGACCTGCTGGGGTGTCATGCTGAGGGCCTTCTTCAGCCCCGCATAGCCTTCATGGGCGAGATAGACATCGATGGAGCGAGAATTCTCGAGGTGGACTCGATTGAGCAGAATTTTTTCCATAGGCAACGCTCAGCTCCCGGCACTTTCGCGCTCAGCAGGCAGTAGAATCAATCATCCCGATCAGGAAGCTTTCACTGGAAGGCTGAAAGCCGGCAATTATTCGTATTTCGCGAGGATCTCGTCGATCCTTGCCTCGGTGAGCCCCTCGTAAACGTCGTCGTTCACCAGCATGACCGGCGCCTGGGCGCACGCGCCGAGGCATTCCGCGTTCTTCAGGGTAAACCGGCCATCCTGCGTGGTCTCTCCCATGCGGATCTCGAGCTTGCGCTCCAGATGGTGCTGCAGCGACTCTGCACCGAGCAGCGAGCAGGCCAGATTGTCGCACAGGTGAATTACGTTGCGCCCGAACGGTTTCGTTTCAAACATGGAGTAGTAAGTGGCCAGGCCATAAACCTCGACCTTCGAGATCCCCAGCACTCTGGACGCCGCCCCCAGAGCCCGGTCGTCCACGCAACCGAACTCCCGCTGCGCCAGGTAGAGTACCGGAAGCGCTGCGGCCCGCCGCGTCGGATAGCGCGCCATGATTTCGTCTATTTTCTTCAACGTCTCTTCTGCAAAACCCGCAGGTGCCATCTTTAATATTTCCTTCATGTCAGCGATCCGATTCTCCCAGGACGATGTCAATCGTCCCGATGATCGCGATAATATCGGCCACATAGGCGTCCCGAGCCAGCCGGTTGAAAGCCCCCAGATGCACGAAGGACGGCGCCCGGATCTTGAGGCGATAGGGGTGCCCCGACTCGTCGCTGATGAGGTAGAACCCCAGCTCTCCCTTAGGCACCTCGGTGGCGCAGTAGACCTCCCCTTCGGGAACTTGAACCCCCTCACTCACCAGTTTGAACTGATGGATCAGGGACTCGATCTCGGTATTCATCTTCTCCTTGGGCGGGGCGACGATTTTGGGATCATCGACAAGAATGGGACCTTCCGGTAGTTGGTCCAGACACTGCCGGATGATGCGGGTGCTCTGGTGGAGCTCTTCGACCCGGATCCAATACCGGTCGTAGACATCGCCCTTCGTGCCGAGGGGCACCGTCCAGTCGACCTTGTCATAGGCCCCGTAGGGTTCGGCCTTGCGCACATCCCAGTTGACGCCGGAGCCCCGAAGGGTGGGTCCGGAGAGTCCATAATTGACGGCCTCCTCCGCCGAGATCACGGCGACGCCCTTGGTCCGGCCGCACCAGATCCGGTTTTCCCGGATGAGCGTGTCGTACTCTTCGATGTGGGGGGGGAACTCGTCGCAGAACTTGTAGAGCGTTTCAATGAAAAACGGGGAGAGATCCTTGCTGACACCGCCGATCCGCATATAATTGTTGTTCAGGCGGGCGCCGGTGAGCTCTTCAAAAAGATCGAGGATCGTTTCCCGCTCGCGGAAGGTGTAGAGAAAGACCGTCATCGCGCCGATGTCGAGCGCGTGCGTGGCCAGCCAGAGCAGATGAGACGAGATGCGCTGCATCTCGGCCACGATGGTTCGGATATACTCGGCCCGTTCGGGGATGCTGATCCCCAGCAGCTGCTCCACCGTCCGGCAGTAGGCGAATTCATTGGTGATGGCCGAGATGTAATCGAGCCGGTCGATATGGGTAATGGCCTGCTGATAGGTGCCGTGCTCGGCGAGCTTCTCGATGCCCCGGTGCAGGTAGCCGATGCGGGACTCCGCGTTCATCACCTTTTCGCCGTCGACATCGAGCACCAGCCGGAGTACCCCATGGGTGCTCGGGTGCTGCGGGCCCATGTTGATCTTCAGTTCCCTGGTTTCCAAACAAACCCCTGCGTCAGAGTGGGTCACCCGAACGGATAACCGGCGTTCACCATTCTTCGGATTTGATGACAGGTTTTCGGGCCGGCCGTCTTTCGTTCTCCGGAACAAAAGAAAAATCTTCCCGCTGCCCTTTGCCCTTGAGGGGGTAGTCCTTGCGCAGCGGATGGCCCTCCCAGTTGTCGGGCATGAGAATCCGCCGCAGATCGGGATGTCCCACGACTTCGATGCCGAACATGTCGTAGAGCTCCCGTTCGTGCCAGTTGGCCGTCTTCCAGAGGCCGTTGACCGACTCCACGGTGCAGTCGTCTTCGCTGACGTTCGTCTTGATCCGCAGACGGTGGTTCAGCGGGATGGAGTAGAGGTTGTAGACCACCTGGTAACGCGCGTCCCGCCTGCCCAGATAATCCACTCCGCAAAGGTCGGCCAGGTAATCAAACTTCGCCGCCGGCAGTTCCTTGAGCGCGGCACAGACGGCGACCACGTCCTTCCTGTCCACCACGAGGGCCAGCTGGCCGCACGATCGCTCCAGTGCATAGGCGAGATCGGGCAGGCGCTCTTTGAGACCGTCGACAATGGCCTGCTCATTCTGTTTCAGTGTGATATCAGCCATGCCTATTTGCGGATATATTTCTGTTTTTCGATTTTTTCCTGAAGTTTCACGATCCCGTACATCAGGGCTTCAGGTCTGGGAGGACACCCCGGTATATAGACATCCACCGGAACCACCTGGTCGACGCCCTGCACCACACTGTAGGTGTCGAAAATGCCCCCGCAGGAGGCGCAACTCCCCATGGAGATCACGTATTTCGGCTCCGGCATCTGATCGTAAACCCGCCGCAGCACACTGGCCATCTTCCAGGTAAGCGTTCCCGCCACGATCATCAGGTCCGACTGACGGGGCGAGGCCCGAAAGATCACGCCCATACGGTCCAGATCGTAGTGGGCAGAGCCGGTGGTCATCATCTCGATGGCGCAGCAGGCCAGCCCGAAGGTCACGGGCCAGAGGGACGACTTGCGAGCCCAGTTGATGAGGCCGTCCACCGTGCCGGTGATGAAATTGTCCTCAAATTGGTGCTCAATCAATCCCATTCAAGGGCCCCTTTCCTCCAGGCGTAGGCGTAACCAAAGAGCAGGATGAGGATGAAGAGGAGCATCTCCCCCAGTGCAAAGAGGCCGAGCTTGCGGTAAACCACGGCCCAGGGGTAGAGAAAGACCACTTCCAGATCGAAGAGGACGAACATGACGGCGACGAGATAATACCGGACGAAGACCTTTGATCGCGAGTCCATGAACGGCGGGTTCCCGCACTCATAGGCCGCCAGCTTGTCCGTGTTCGGGCTGCTCGGGCGGAGGAGATAGCCGAAAAACAGCGTAAAAGTCCCGAAAAGAAAAGCAATAACAAGGAATATAATGATAGGAAGATAGTTCGCGGGAATAGTTGTTTCAGGCATCTCACACTCTGTCAGCAGATCTGAAGATCGATTCGCTCCGTGGTTCTGGAAAGTCCCCCCGAAATCCAGTGTGATACATACCTTTTGTGCACTTATTAAATCCGAATATTAGAACACCCATATATGCATGTCAAGCATAATTCACGAAAAATAGTGTCCCGATCCGTCCGCTGCGGATCGGCGGCATCGGCCATCGCCTCCGGGCAACTTTGCAGGGGGAAGAAACTGTGCTATGGTTCCTTAAAAAGACAAAAAAGGACGCCCCATGGCCGACAGCAGAAACACCAAGATCCTGATCGCCGAAGATGACCCTAAATCAGCCCAGGTGATCAGAGATCTTCTGGAATTTGAAGGATTCCGGGTTCTCACCGCTGCCAACGGCCGGGAGGCCCTCGATCGGATCGCGGCGGAGCCCGTCGACCTGGTGATCACCGATTTTGAGATGCCGCTGATGAACGGTTTCGAACTGCTGCAGATGGTCAACCGGGGCTATCCGGACCTGCCCGTCATCATGCTCACCGGCCGGCACCGGGAGGACATGGAAAAGGCCATCTCCACCCTGAAGGAGGGCGCCTACGATTATCTGCTCAAGCCGGTGGACCTGACCAAACTGCTAAAATCGGTGATGACGGCCCTGCGCATCAGCCAGGCCCGGAAGGAAACACGGACGCTCAACGACGTGCTGTCAGACACCCTGACGAAACTGCACGGCAAGAGTGAAAAACTCGAGGAGCTGTCACGGATCCACAACGATCTGCTCGAGATCGTCTCCCTGGACCTCAAAGCCCCCCTGACTATCCTCACCGGGGCTTCCAAGATGCTCCTGAAAGAAAAGAACGAGGCACTTTCCGGGGACCAACGGCGTCTCATTGAATCGATCTGCACCCAAAGTGAAATCGTTCAGGAGATCATCGGTGACCTGCTCGACCTGGCTGTCGTGGAGACCGATCACACAGCAATTCAAAAGGTGGAGACGGAACTGCACCCCATCGTGGACAAGTGCGCCCGCAATCTCCGGCCCGTGGCCCGGAGCCGGGGGGTGGCCATCCAGGTGCAGCCGCCAGGGCGGCTGCGAACGGTCTATGTCGACTCGGCCAGGATGAAGCAGGTCTTCTTCAATTTGATTCATCAGGCCGTACAGATGAGCGAACGTGACCAAACCGTCCGCATCGGCATTCTGCCGCTGGCGAATGAACAGAAGGTGGAGATCCTCTTTCACAGCCGGAGGGTGCCGTTAAAGCAGATCGAGCAGATTTTTGCCGCGCAGGAGGAGATCCGGGACGTCGATCGGAATATGCGCTACCGCCTCAGTCTCTGCCGGGAGATCGTGGAGCACCATGGCGGGAAGATCTGGGTGGAGCAGGGCATCGAGGGGGAGACCCTTTTCTGCACACAGGTGCCGAACCTGTTCCTGCCGGAACAGCCCACGACCACCCCTGGTGTCTAACCCGCTTCAGACCTTCGCCGACACCTTCCCGACCCGAGGCACCATGTCGATGACCTCAATGGGACAGGCCGCGACACAGGCCCGGCAGCCCACACATTTCGCCGGATCGACCACATGGAGCTGTCCTGCTTCGCCCCGGATGGCCTCGACGGGACAGGCCTTCACACAGTCGGTGCATCCGTTGCACGCCTCTGCGATGACGGCCAGGGGGTGCAGCCCTTCCAGCTGATCTTCGATCACCTTGGTCGGACACTTGGCCACGCAGAGCCCGCACTGGGTGCAATTCTCGGGCAGAATCCGGGCCAGCAGGCGGTCCATCTCGATCGCATCAAAGGGGCAGGCCTTCTTGCACAGCGAACAGCCGATACAGCCGACGGTGCACTTCTTCTTGACCACCCCCCCTTTGTCATGGGAGCTGCAAAGGACCGTGACCTTTTGGTTGATGGGAAGGATCTGAATAATGTTCTTGGGACAGGCGGCCACGCAGTTGCCGCAGCTGGTGCACTTGTCGGGGTCGATGATCGGCAGCCCGTCGGGGCTCATGACAATGGCATCGAAGGGGCACGAGCGCTGGCAGGTGCCGAAGCCGAGGCATCCGTACCCGCAGGACTTGCTCCCGCCGGAGATCAGGGACGCGGCGCGGCAGTCGGAAACGCCGTGGTAGCGAAATTTCTCCGAGGCCTCCCGGCGCCCCCCTTTGCAGAGCAGCCGGGCCACCACCGGCTCCCGGGTGGCCGCCTCCACACCGAGGATTTCGGCAATCAGCTGCACCGCCTCGCTGCCGCCGACGGGACATCCCGTGACGGTGGCGTTCCCTTTGGCCATGGCCTCCGCCATGCCGCTGCAGCCCGGAAAGCCGCAGGCCCCGCAGTTGGCGCCGGGCAGCGCCTCCGAAATGGCTTCGACCTTGGGGTCGACCTTCACCGCAAATTTCTTCGACGCCACGCCCAAACTGAAGCTCGCCAAGACGCCGAGCCCTCCCAAACTTAAGATCGCTTCGATCATAGGATTGATGAACTCCTTGTGAATTCGGAATTGTAGGCCTGGCGCCGGCAGCCGGCGCAAGGCGCCGCTGCGAGACCCCGGACCGCCTCATTTCACGAGACCGGCAAATCCCATGAAGGCCAGTGAGAGGAGACCTGCGGTAATCAGGCCGATGGGGGTTCCCTTGAAGGTTTCGGGAACGCGCGACAGGGCCACCCGTTCCCGCAGCCCGGCAAAGAGGATCAGGGCCAAGGTGAAACCGAGAGACGCGGCAAACCCGAAGACCGCGGTCTCGACAAAGCTGTAGTCCTTCTGGATATTGAGAATAGCCACACCGAGCACCGCGCAGTTCGTGGTGATGAGCGGAAGAAAAATACCGAGGGAACTGTACAATGCCGGGCTGGTTTTCTGAATTACCATCTCCACAAACTGCACCAAAGATGCGATGACCAGTATAAAAGCGATGGTGCGGAGGTACTCGATATTATAGGGTGCGAGGAGGAAGCGCTGGATGAGATAGGTGACCACTGACGCCACGGTCATCACGAAGACCACGGCCATCCCCATCCCCAGAGAGGTCTCCACCTTCTTGGAGACCCCCAGAAAGGGACAGATCCCTAGAAACCGGGCCAGCACGAAATTGTTGACCAGAACGGCGCTGATGATCAGCAGAAAAATCTCAAACAAGCGGTCTTCCCCTTTTGGCGATCGCCCCTATATTAGGTGTGACGCGTGGGCAAGTCAAGCCAAAATCTTGCCGCCGGGACGATGCGGTGCGGGTGTCGGGGGCAGGCAGACCCCCCACCGTGGAGGCTCGGCAACGGGTGTCGTTGCCTGCATATGCATGCGCAATCGTCATGAGAGGCCCAGAGTTGCGAGAACAGCCACATGCGGCCTCGCAGTAGATTAAATCATAGATTATCCGAGCTTGCTTGACTATCGGCCGGTCTTGGGAGTAGCCTAGATGGATGAGAAGATGCCCGAAAACCGAGAAGACCATGGTTGATCTACTTATGACGCAAAGGCGGTTCCCCCGAGGGGCTGTCCCGCTCGGGGCCATGGTCTTCGCCCTCCTCCTCGTCACCCTCCGGGGAGCCTTCCCGGCAGGGGGGGCCTTTTCCGCGCCCACTCCGATGACGTCCCCCGCACAGGGCCTGCCCACAAGGGCCGCCCCCAGCTTCCCGCCCTCGACGCAACTCAACAAAGGGAA
>CALZGC010000019.1 GCA_945786985.1 uncultured Nitrospirota bacterium
ACGCCCGTATTGTTCGGGGCTGGCGCGAATCGACTCGAGCGGTGCTGGCCATCGTCGGCTTTGCGGTGGTGATGTTCACGTATCTGGGGGTGGGGTTATTGATGAAATCGTCACACACCTTTTGATGGCACAACGTGGAAACGGCCCTTTTCCGCAATCTCTGCGTTATGCTGAGCCCTCCTGTGCTTCGGGCAGGAGGGTCGCATGCCCCGCTTTATGAAATGAATGCCGCCTCCGGCGGCTGTTTCATTGAGGAATCTTGTGGTGATCGTCGGGGCTTCTTTGTGCGGCGTACAGACAGAGTACGCCTCCGCAGAGCCCCTCGATCGCCTTGAGCTTGCGAAAAATTGCTCGTTTCCAAGAGGGCCGGTGAGTTGTAAGCCGGGCGCACCTGTTGGGGGATACTACCGGGAGCATGAAATAGGTTGCATAGGATATTCGTGCCCCCTCACCTCTATCCTCTCCCCCGTCATGGGGGAGAGGAGGAAAATAGCGATGTACGGTCATCCCCCCGACCCCCTCTCCCTGACGTGAGCGGGGAGAGGGCAGGCCTGCCCCGTTAGATGTGCAGCATGTAACGGGGGGTGAGGGGTCCAGAAATGAAATCATGTTGGTGTTCGGAGTCGTAAGTGATGGTGAGATGGATGATCCAATGGTTCTCGTCCCTGAAACTGACGGTCTGGATTCTGACCGTTCTGATCGCGGTTTTCTTTCTCGGCGCCTATCTGATGCCCCGGTATCCCGAGGCCCACGCCGGCATAAATTCCATGCCGCTTCTTGCGTGGTGGTCCGAACTGGGCCGGGGTCATCTGGAGATTAACGGATGGCTTCCGCTCTCGGTGCTGCTGCTGGCCGTGTTGACCCTCAACACGCTGGTCTGTACGATCCGCTCCTTGCGGCCGGGCCCGTCTCTCTGGGCGCACGTCACCCATCTGGGGTTTCTGCTGATCCTGCTGGCCCATCTGGTCAGTGCGGCCAGCGGTTTCAAGGAGACGGGGATCGTTCTCGTGCGGGGCCGCGCGGTCGAGGTGCCCCGACTCGGTGTCGCGCTGAAGCTGAACCGGATCGACTACACGCCGTATCCCAGCGGGATGCCCCGGGACTACAGCGCCGAGGTAACTTTCGTGACGCCCGAGGGGAGCTTCCGGAAGCGTCTGGGACCGAACCGGCCGGCTTTTTACCGGGGGGTTCCCGTTTATCTCAAGGATTTTCGTTTGCGGCCCGTGCCGGTCGCGTTGTGTGAAGTGGCTCACGATCCCGGTGCGTGGGTGGCGTTGGCAGGATCGATCGTCTTTCTCCTCGGGGCGCTGCCCCTGCCATTCGTGACCGGGAAGAATAGGAGTCGCGGCAACTGATGGAGCGCCTTCTCTTTATTGCATTTACGTCCTTCATGATTGCCCTCTCCGGTGCACTCATGCCCGGTCCCATGCTGACGGTCACGATTGCCGGTTCCTCGGAGCGGGGTTTCTGGGTGGGCCCCCTGGTGGTACTGGGGCACGGCATCCTCGAGCTGATGCTGGTGGCCCTGGTCCTCGGCGGGCTGGGCCCCTACCTCACCCGGCCCCGAGTCCTGGGGACGGTCGGACTAGCCGGGGGTATCGTGCTCTGGTGGCTCGGGACCGCCATGATCCGCAGCGCCCGCAGCCTGCGCCTACCCGGCACCATGCCGACGGGTGTGCCCTCCCGAAGTTCCGTTCTCCACGGCATCCTGGCCAGCCTTTCCAATCCCTATTGGACCCTCTGGTGGGCCACCATCGGCATGGGGTATCTGGCCTCTGCGCTGAAATTCGGCATCCCCGGGATCTTCTTCTTTTTTGCCGGCCACATCCTGGCGGACCTGCTCTGGTACAGTGCGGTATCCTATGCCGTGAGCCGCGGCCGGGAACTGATTCCGGAGCGTGTCTACCAGGGGGGCATCCTCGTCTGCGGTCTCTTTCTGATTCTCTTCGGAGGCTGGTTTCTCTATTTCGGCTGGCAGTCCTTCTAGCGCGGATCCTGATCGTCCATATCCGAGCTACGCCCTGCGATTCATAGGTTCGATTACAAACCCAGGACCTCAAAACTTCGTGCTGATTGCGCGTTGAACCTGATCTTACCTTAGAAAAATACGTTACCGTACTTGCGAATCGAAGCACTAAGGCGACTGCCGGGAGAAGGGAACCGTCTCGCCCACGGGAATCTCCCTTTCGCTGATGAACATTTCGATGGAACGGACCCGTTTTTCGGGATAGGGGTGCGTGGCGAAGAGATAGGAGAAGCGCTTTCCCCCTTCCTGTTCATGGACCCGGCGGAAGAAATCGCTTGCGCCGCCGGCATGCCCGTATTTCCGTACCAGAAGTTCCAGCCCCCAAGCATCCGCAAGAAGCTCCTGTTTTCGGGAGAAGCGCATTTCGGTGGTGACCAGCAGCGACTGCAGCATTCTGGACGCTTTGCTGTCCACCCCCAGGGCGGCGGCCGACAGGAAGACGAGGACAAGGCCTCGGCCGAGTCCCTTGAGATGGTCTCGGTTCCCGAAGTGACCAAGCTCATGGCCGAGAATCATGGCCAGTTCGTTTTCAGACGCCACCTGATCGAGCAGGCCCGAGAATAGGACGATATGCCCGCCCGGCAGGGCGACCGCATTCACCAGCGGGTCGGGCACCACATGCACCTGATACTGTCGTTCATCCTGACCGGCTGCCGCGGACAAGTCATCCAGTAGAGCCTGCAGCCGAGCCCGTTGGGGCGACGCGGGGTCTTCCGCGGCGTAGAAGGAGGTGAACAGACCGGCCAGACGGTCTTCCAGGCGGGGCGAGATACGGGGGGCGACCAGGTCGACAGTTAACCCGAGAAGCACATACACGCCGACGAGGAACGCCAGAATACCCAGGAGCAGGGTAAAGAACTCCCGCAGGGGAGATGTTTTGGAGACATTGACATTCTCGGTGATCGGACGGGGAGTGTATTTCATGTCCCTTTCTTTTTCACGTGTATCGCCGTCCCGTAGGCCAGGGCTTCGATGGTGCTGACCGATTGCCGGTTGGAGCCTCCCTTGGAGATAGAGGAGGTTTCGATTCGTGTGTTGACGATAATGTCGGCCGTGGGGTCTGCCTCCTTCATCCGGAGGACGGCCTCCCGTCGGGCACGATCGAGAAGCGATTCATAGGCCTTGACGCGGCCGCCGACGAGTGCGCGCAGACCGGCCAGAATGCGTTTGAAGTAGTCCACAGAAATCACGGCGCATCCGGTCACGAGACGGCTCTCTGAAGCATCCGCGAGCGACCCGTGGCTCCTGAACGTGACCGCGGGCAGGTGCAGGAACGCTTCCTCCCGCTTGGAGATGGAGCGGTAATGGCGCCTCTCCGTTGCGGAGCCCGCAAAATAGCCAAGGGCGATGAGACCCATCAGGATCAGTAGGTCAGCCATAGGATACCTCATGCATCAATCGCTGGTGGATCGCCGATCCTCTATTCGACGCGCACCGCGGTACCATAGGCAAAGAGCTCCGCAGCGCCCTGGGCCACCGACGAGGTGGCGTAGCGAACATTGACGATGGCGTTTGCCCCGAGCTGTCGGGCCTCGTCAATCATTCGGCCGGTGGCCTCCTTGCGGGACTCTTTCATCAGTTCCGTGTAGCCTTTGAGTTCACCGCCGACGATGTTCTTCAGGCCGGCCATGATGTCCCGCCCCACATGTTTTGCCCGGATCGTGCTCCCCTGGACCAGGCCGAAATGCTCCGCGATGGTTTTGCCCGGTACGGTCTCGATATTTGTCAGAATCATCGGTCTTCCTCCGCTTCGACCCAAAGGATCTCTCCGGGTGCCACGGAGCGAACCTTATCCCAACTCGCTCGTAGAATCAAGTGTAAAGGAGTGATTTATCCGCAGGCCGTGCCGTCGGCTTCCCGGGACTCTGTCGTTTTTCGCTTGTGTTTTGAATGGTGATCTGCTATTTAAACCGCCGAAACACGGGTTCCATTGACAATTGATTTTCCAGAAGGAGGATGAACATGGGTAGCGCAAAGGAAGTGCTGGTGGTTGTTTCAAAGCTGAAGAATTACATTCGGGATGAGTCCGGCATGAATACGGCCGGCAACGTTGCACCGCATCTCTCCGACATGATTCGCCAGTTGTGCGACCGGGCGGTTGAAAATGCGAAAAGCGACGGCAGAAAAACGGTGATGGACCGCGATTTTACCCTGTCGTGATTCCACTGTGTATCGTTTCAATCCGATTTCCCCTTGGCTGCCTGGCCGGTTAACTCCCCCCGGCGTTTCTCCGGCGGTGGGGTCGGAGACTCCCTCTTCGAAAACGGGTCTTGTCCCGGCCCGGATATTGCGTGGGTGATCGTCATGAGAGGCCGTATAGGCAGACTATCCGTCTTCGCAGAATGCTACGCCGTGACAAGTCCGTCTTCGTAATAGATATACTCATGCAATATTCGGGCTACGATATCGTGCCGGACGTAGCGGCCGGCACCCGAGCCATTCTGTCGCATTTCCAGCCGGAGACCCCTCCTCAAACAATCGATATTCCACTTGTCTTTCCCCTCTAGTTGTGGCTATAATCATTTTCCGTTGACGGGGGTCCACAATCGGGGTTTCAGGCTCCGGATCTCGTGCCAGTGGGCCAGGAAGCGGGCGTGCAACCCACGGGACGGGTGGGAGGGGGAGAGAAGATTTACGGATCCGGTTCGTTCCCATGGATGTTTCGATAACGATGGGTGGCTGGAAGTGACTCGAGATGAGCACGTCCTGCCCATTGATGGGTGCGGGATGATCAGACCGTCGTATATTTCACCGGAGTTGTGGGGTAGACGGCGGTTTTTTGTTTCGGCGCTCTTTGAATGGATCAAGCGGCATGCTACGTTTTGTCCGCACAGCTCAGTGTCGCAAGTGTGACGCCATCCAGGAGACTCTCGAGAGCCTCTGCCTGGCCCATGACGTACGGGTCGGCATGACGCACGGTCCGCGCGCAAGCGGTCTTCCTGCGAGCGTGACCGCACCGGTGCTGATCGACGGGGATCGTGTCATTGAGGGGGATGAACCGATCCTGAAGCATCTGGAGGAGCTGGCCGCGGTGAAGGCGCTCTGGGACAAATACCAGACGGACGCCTGCTATTGTGATGAGGAGGGCCGGGTCGAGTAGACCGCCGGATGTTTGCACCGGGCACTGGACGGCGACACGTGGCGGTGAGGGTTCCGGACGGTCGAAATCAGACGAGGTGGCGTATGACAGAGTCAGGCGAGAAAGAAGGGGGGGCACTGCGGAACGCACCGCATCTGGCGTCCGCTGCATGGGCGTTGGTGCGTGAGAGTCGGCGGGGGATGTTGGCGACCCTGATGAAGGGGTCGGGCTTTCCTTACGGATCACTGGTTGATCTGCTCCCCCGAGAGGATGGCGACGTGGTCCTGTTTTTCAGCTCCCTGGCCGAGCATCAACACTATCTGTCCCGAGATCCCCGGACATCCGTTCTCATTGCACCGTACCTCTTCGAAGAGAATGCCCTGGCCAAACCCAGGGTCACACTGGTCGGTCGGACCGAGCCGGAGCCCGACCGTTCCGCGCTCATTCAGCCCTACCTGGCGGCTCATCCCGCGGCTGGACATTACATCGAGCTGCCCGATTTTAAGTTCTACCGGCTGCAGGTCGAGAAGGTACGCTACATCGCCGGTTTCGGTGAGATGGGGTGGATTGACGGTGCAGACTATCGTTTGGCGGCGCTGGCGTAGCGATCAACCGATATCATTGCTTTCGAAGGGGGTTCCCGGCTCATGGAAAAGCCTTTTATCCACGGCAAGCCCCCCGAGCTCGACGAAAAGATCTGTGAGGAGCTGATCTGCCAGCAGTATTGCTACCGCGGCCGGATCATCGATGAAGCCAACGCCGTTTATCTCCGTTTCGCCGGTCAGTGGCACATGCTCTACTTCGATTGCGGCACCATATTCTGGGCTGAGGATGAAGACGGTCCGATGACGGTGGAGGCCACCGAAGAGGGGTATTCGTGTCCGCTCATCGACCTGGGTGAAGAGTATGGCCTCAAGGGGAAGGTCGTCGTCTCTTGTGAGGGCCGGAGGATTCCGGGAGGCGCGGAAGTGGAGCTCTCCTTCGAAAATGGCACCCGCCTTATCTTCAGAAACGAAAACGGCATCAACAGCTATGTCGTCTGAGCGCCTCGGCCCACCGGCAGTTCGGGGATTTTCTTAACCCGGGAGAGAAATATGGATTTGGCCCGATTCAGGGAGCTGCCGCTGCTCGGCATCCTGCGCGGCATTGATCGCGAGATGGTGGTGCCCCTTGGAGAGACGCTCCGTTCGGCCGGGTTGCAGACTCTTGAAGTGACCATGAATACGCCGGGTGCGGCTGAGATGATCCGGGCATTTGCCGGCGCATCGGGACAGGGGCTCACCGTCGGTGCCGGAACGGTCTTGACTCTGGAGGATCTTCATGCGGCCCTGGATGCCGGCGCCAGCTTCATCGTGCTTCCCACCGTGGTGGATGAGGTGGTGAACAGTTGCACACGCCGGGGGATTCCATGCTTTCCGGGCGCCCTGACGCCCCAGGAGATTTACCGGGCCTGGCAGCTGGGCGCCTCCATGGTCAAGGTCTTTCCGGCCAAGTGTTTCGGGCCGGAGTACTTCAGGGAAATCCGTGGGCCTTTCGGGGACGTGGAACTCCTGGCATGCGGTGGAGTGCACGCGGGGACCCTCCGCTCCTATTTCGAGTGCGGTGCCTCGGCCGCGGCCTTCGGCGGCAGTATCTTCAACCGGAATCTGCTCAAAGAGCGGGCCTACGATCGGATCGAGGCGTCGCTGCGGGAGCTGGTGCAAGCCTATCGGGACTGGCGGGGATCACTCCCCCGATGAACCGTGTCAAAGGGCAGGGGGCTGCCATGGTTATCTTTCTCGTGCAACACGGCAGGAGTCTTCCGAAAGAGGTCGATCCGGATAAAGGGCTTTCGGAGGAGGGACGGGCGGAGGTGGCGCGCATCGCTGAGGTCGCCGCTGGCTACGGCGTGCGTGTTTCCTGCATCCGGCACAGCGGCAAGAAACGCGCAGCGCAGACCGCGGACATCTTCGCTGACGCGCTCAAACCTGCTTCCGGTGTGCGGCAGAGCTCCGGGTTGGCGCCGCTCGACGACGTGGCCGCCTTGGAAGCGACGCTGGCGGAGCTCGACCGGCACATGCTGGTGGGGCATCTTCCGTTCATGGAACGGCTGGCGGCGTATCTCATCACCGGCCGGTCCGACAAACCGGTGTTCAAATTCCAGAACGGCGGGATCCTCTGCCTGGACCGGGGGTCGGACGGGGAGGGTTGGGTCATCCGGTGGGCTCTAATGCCCCACATCGATTAGCCCGGGGCGACAGCACGGGAGAGACGGGATCGGGCCGTTCGGTGCGCTGCTCCTCACGATCCGGCGCTGGGCCACCGAAAGCGTGCCGGCGGCGAAAGCGCAAAAGGAGCCCCCTGATCACCGCAAAAAGTAGCGCAGCATCCCCGGTGGGTTCGGATCAGTGTGTTGAGCGATGTCAGTTGAAAAGCCCTCCATGACCGACCAAATCCCGCAAGCCTCGGACCGCCTTACGCGGCGGATCGGCTTGGCCACATCGACCTTCCTCGTCATTGCCAGTATGGTCGGCACGGGCATCTTCACGACATCCGGCCTGATCATGGAGAACCTGGGCGACCCCCGGGCGCTCGTCATCTGCTGGCTGGTGGGAGGACTCTTCGCCCTCTGCGGTGCCCTGAGTTACGGGGAACTCGGTACCATGTTTCCGAGGGCCGGCGGGGAGTATGTCTACCTGCGGGAGAGTTTCGGCCCGCTGGTCGGGTTTCTATCCGGCTGGATCTCACTGATTGTTGGATTCTCCGCACCCATCGCCGCGTCCGCCATCGCCGCGGCCAACTACGGTCTGCGCGCTCTGCCGGTGGGAGTTCGTGCAGTCCTGGAGGTCTCCACGGTCGGTGCGGAGAAGCCTGGCGCAACGGCAGCACTAATTCTGGCCGTCGGGATCATCCTTCTCTTTTCGCTGATTCACATCGCCAGCCTCACCGTCGGCAGCCGGGTCCAGAACGGACTGACCCTCTTCAAGATCGGCGTGATTCTCCTTCTGGTCATCCTGGGCCTCGGCCTGGGCCACGGAAGCACGAGCCACTTCGCGCCGCAAGCAGGCCTGGATCTGCTCTTCTCTGAGCGTTTCGCCGGGTCGTTGATCTTCGTCTCCTTTGCCTACAGCGGTTGGAATGCCGCGGCTTATCTGGGAGGCGAAATCCGAAACCCGGCGCGGAACATCCCGCTGGCCCTGTTCATGGGGACGCTGTTCGTGCTGGTGCTCTATCTGCTGCTGAACGTGGTGTTTGTTTATGCCCTCTCCGCGGAGCAGATGTCGGGGGTCATTGAGGTGGGCGCCGAAGCCTCCCTCGCCCTCTTCGGTCCTCGGGCCGGGAAGCTCTTCTCTGCGGCTGTCATGGTCGGTATTCTCTCGGTCATCAGTGCCATGATCATGTCCGGTCCGAGGGTCTACTATGCCATGGCCCGGGACGGGGCCTTCTTTCCCGTTTTCGGGCGGGTAAGCCGAGTCACCCAAACCCCGGCGGCTGCGATCTGCCTCCAGGGGGTCATCGCCGCGGTCATGGTCCTGAGCGCGGCCTTCGACCTGCTGCTTCTCTACATCGGATTCACCCTGTCGCTCTTCGCCATGCTGACGGTGGCGGGCATGATGGTGCTGCGGGTCCGGAGGCCCCGGGCGGCGCGCCCCTATCGCACCTTCGCCTACCCAGTCACCCCGGTCCTATTCATTCTGGGGAACCTCTGGATCGTCTTTTTTTTCGTCCGTGACAATCCGCAGATCGCCCTCTACGGCGTTGCAACCATCCTCGCGGGAATCGCCGCGTACTTCTGGTTCCGCCGCCGCTACGGCGGAGGTCGGCTCGAGGGTGGTGACGGGGGAGTAAGTCTGCTATAGTTTGTACGCCGCGGCCGGCCGGAGATCGACCGGCTGCATTCTGTCACCTCCGGGAGGAAGCATCCGGTGGGAAGCCCCCCCAGCAACCGAAAACATTCGACGCGCCTCCTGGTGCGCTATGCGTTGCTTCAGATCCCCGGGCTCGTGGGACTGATACTGATCCTGCTCCTGCTCGGGCGCTGGGTGCATTTCCCCGCCTGGGTCTTCTGGAGTGGCATCGGTCTCTGGGTGTTGAAAGACCTTCTCATGTTCCCCCTGGTCAAAAATGCCTACGACTGGGATCGCGCGGGCGAATCCAATCCCCTCGTGGGGGCCACCGGGGTGGCCCGGGATCGTCTGGCCCCCTCCGGCTATGTGCAGGTTCGAGGCGAGCTGTGGCGGAGCGAGGTGGCCGGCGGGGAGCCGCCCGTGGAACCGGGGAGGGCCGTGCGGGTTCTCGATGTGCAGGGGCTCACTTTGCTGGTGAAGGCCGAATTGCCTGAAGCCGAGGGACACAACTGACCCGCGAGAATTATCATGTAACACATGAGATGAAAGTTGTTAAATTATTGTAATATATGGTATTTTGTCAATATGGTTGAACGCCTGTCCCAGCCCAACGGGGCGTTGGGGAAGATGGCTACAGATTGAAATTCCGCTGAATAAACGCGCACGACAGCCGTTTACAGGATACAGGATCGGGGGGGTCGCGAGTGAGGGCTCGCAGTTCACCTTTTCCAAAAGGAGATTCGACATGAAAAAATGGATGCTTCCCCTGGCGATTCTGCTGATATTCAGCGTGGCGGCCGTGACAGCGGTGGAGGCCGGCGACAAGAGCCGTCACCGATGGCAGGGTATAGCGATCGGCGTCGCGTCGACCGTTCTGCTCGACCATCTTGTGCATCACCCCCATGTCAGTGCGCCCGTAGCCTACGGGGCGCGGCCCTATGCCTATCGGTACAACCGGTACGATCGCCGTGACCGCTACGATGATGGCTACCGCCGCGACGATGGCTACCGGTACCGGTTCGGCTACCGGGACGGCTATCGGGACAGCCGCAAAGACACGCGCCGCTACCTGCGGCACAAGCGCAAACATTTCGACCGGCCCGCATACGGATACGGGAATTACTATGCCCCCCGTTACGGCCGCGGATGCCGCTAGGTGTTCAACCGACTCACGGGGCGCGGGCCTCACGGCCCGCCCCTGAGGAGTCGTTCCAAGCCTCCACCACCCACAGTGTTCTGAGTTGTGTCGTCGGTCTCGTGCAGTTTCCGTCCTCTGTCTTTTGCCCACTGCCCACCGCCCACTGCCCACTGTCGTCTGTCCTCCGTCCGGAGCCTGCCCCGTTAGAGGCGTAGCCTCTAACGGGGTCTTCAACCTTCAGCCTTTTGAATTTTCCGTCTTCTGTCATCCGTGAGTCCGTCATCTGGTCTTTCCTCTGTCCTCCGCCCTCTGTCCTCTGGCCCCTCGCGGTTGCCTCCCCCGTGCAAATAGGATAAAGTCTTGCAAAATCAGATGCCCACCGTTGTCGGAATCGTGGACGTCACTCTCCGTCTGGTGCCCCAATAGGAGTGATTCAGTATGCCCCGTGATATTCCGGTAGGAAATCGCAATCTTCTGGTCTGTTTTGATCGCCATTACCGCATCCGCGAACTCTATTATCCCCATGTGGGGCAGGAGAATCACGTCCGGGGGGAGGTCCTGCGCTTTGGCGTCTGGGTGGAGGGCAGGTTTTCCTGGGTCGGGCCGGAGTGGGAGATCGATCTGAAGTACGGCGCGGATACCCTGGTGACCGACGTGACCCTCTTTCACAAGGGACTGGGTGTGCGGGTTTTCTGCCGGGACACCGTCGACTTTCACGAAAACGTTTATCTCCGTGAAATCGAAGTGGAAAACCTGCAGCCAGCGCCAAGGGAAATCCGCCTTTTCTTTCAGCAGGTTCTGAACATTTCGGGCAACGATATCGGAGACACCGCCACCTTTGACCCCGAAAGCGGGGGCATCGTCCACTACAAGGGGGGGCGGTATTTTCTGGCCAACGCCCGCGCCGATGGCGCCGACGGCCTTTCGCAGTATGCCGTCGGGCAGCGGGGGGTCGGCGGCAAAGAGGGGACCTATCGCGATGCCGAGGATGGGACGCTTTCGGGCAACCCCGTCGCCCAGGGATCCGTCGATTCGGTGGTCTCCGTGACCCTGCAGGTGACCGAGCTCGGACGGGAGCGGGCTCATTACTGGTTGAGCGCGGGACGGAGCTGGTCCGAGGTGCGACAGCTGGATGCCGTGGTCCGTGAGCGGGGGCCGGCGAACCTGATTCAGCGCACCGGCAGCTACTGGAATATCTGGGCGCGCAAAGAGACGCCCCCCATGGAGTGGTTCAGCGAGAAGGTCCAGACCCTCTACCGCCGTAGTCTTCTGATCCTCTCGACGCAGATAGACGGGGACGGCGCCATCCTGGCGGCCAACGATTCGGACGTGATTCAATTCAATCGGGACACCTACTCCTATTGCTGGCCGCGCGACGGGGCGCTCATTGCCAACACGCTCGACGTGGCGGGCTATCCCGTTCCGGCGGAGGGTTTCTACAGGTTCATTGCACGGGTCATTGGCCACGAGGGGTACCTCCTGCACAAGTACAATCCCGACGGCACCCCGGCCTCGTCCTGGCACCCGTGGATTGAAAACGGCAAGCGGCAGCTGCCGATCCAGGAGGATGAAACGGCCCTGGTGATCTGGGCCCTGTGGCAGCACTTCGTGCTCTACCGGGACATTGAGTTCATCAAGCCGCTCTACCGCTCCCTGATCAAGAACGCGGCCGATTTCATGGCGTCTTATCGCGATGAGGGGACCGGTCTGCCGGCCCCGTCCTACGATCTCTGGGAGGAGCGGCGCGGCATTCTCAGCTTCACCGTGGGGGCCGTCTTCGGCGGGCTCACGGCCGCGTCTCTTTTCTGCACCGTCTTCGGAGAGAGCGATAAGGCCGCGGAGTACCGGCAGGCCGCGGCCGAGATCCGGGACGCCGCATCGATGCATCTGTGGCGCGAGGACGCGAACCGCTTCTGCCGCATGATCGAGGCCAGCCGCGACGGCACACTCGCAGTGGATGATCGCGTCGATGCCAGTCTCTGGGGCCTCTTCGCGTTCGGGATGTACACGGCCGGGGATCCCCGCATCGAAGCGACCATGGCGGCCCTGAAGGAGCGTCTCTGGATCCGGACGGGAGTCGGCGGTATGGCCCGTTACGAAGGGGATATCTATCATCGTGTGAGCCGGGAAGTGCCGGGGAACCCCTGGTTTATCTGCACCCTCTGGTACGCCGACTACCTGGCCGAAAGAGCGCAGAGTGACGCCGAGATGAAGGAGGCCATCGAGATCGTCAGCTGGGCTGCGGACCACGCACTTCCCTCGGGCGTCATGGCCGAACAGGTCCATCCTTTTACAGGAGAACCCCTTTCGGTCTCTCCGCTCACATGGAGCCATGCCACCTTCGTTGCCACCGTTCAGCGGATCGTGCGGCGCCTGTCGAAGTTGCAATCCTGTTCGGAATGCGGGCTGCCCATGATCGGCGAATTCCGCCGGGAGAACTGGCTCGAGAGACTCTACGGCGAAGCCTGCGACTCGATCCACGG
>CALZGC010000020.1 GCA_945786985.1 uncultured Nitrospirota bacterium
GCCATCCGTGGAATCTGCACACCTGGATAGAGGCGCGATTTCACGTGCGCGACCCCTACACCGTCCGGCATTTTGCCAAGTCGCTGGAGGAGTTTCTCGAGATGCTCGGCATGACGTTCCTCTGGATGAGCTTCGTGAAGCATTTTGCGCGCACGTCTCTGCAGACCGTCCTGGACTTTCGCCGGCCCTGGCAATATTAGTCCGGACCATGTATGCATGATCGTCCTTCTCGGTCCGAGGGGCGTGCGGCGGGTGGTGGAGAAATACGTCCGGGCCGCGGGGCTTGCCCCGGAGATTTCGGCCCACGCGCTGCGTCATTCCTTCGCCACCCACCTCCTCGACGGCGGGGCCGATCTTCGCGCCATCCAGGAGCTGCTCGGGCACGCCAGCCTTTCCACCACCCAGAAGTACACCCACCTCTCCATGGGAAGACTGATGGAGGTTTCCGGCCGGGCCCACCCGAGGGCGCGCCGGAAGAAGAAGTGATGCCGCCCTGTGCGGAGAGCGGGTCGCCGGACTTTTCTCTTGACTCCCACTGAGCACAATCATAGAGTGTTTCGGTGATGTTGCTACCTAACACCGTGATATCGCCTGCAAAAGACGGCAGGCGGCGGGAGAGACACTCATGAAAGAGCCCATCCCTGACATGATGACCGAACCCGAAGCCCGCGCCGGTGTGCCGGTGCGAATTGCGGCCGACCCGGACCGGCTGATCCGGAATCTTCTCATTGGCTGCATAGCTTTTGAGGTCTTCTTCGTTCTGATCGATGCCTTCATCACTTACGGGAAGCTCATCGACATCAGTCCGATCCGGGGTCTGTGCAACATTGCTCGGGAGGACGGGCTGGCCTCCTGGTTCATGGTGATCCAGACGTTCATGGCGGGCTTGACCCTCTGGGCAATCTTTCTCGTGGAGCGGGCCCGGCTGAGCACCCGATGGACCCGTGCCGGGTGGGGAATTCTCGCACTCTTCTTTA
Source organism: uncultured Nitrospirota bacterium (assembly GCA_945786985.1). Taxonomy (GTDB): domain Bacteria; phylum CG2-30-53-67; class CG2-30-53-67; order CG2-30-53-67; family CG2-30-53-67; genus CALZGC01. Next base: position 978 of record CALZGC010000020.1, read on the forward strand.
CCGTCATGGCCGCAGACGACGGGGCCGAAATCCATGAAAGGCTCGGCAACACCTTCCTAGCCGTGGTCTACGCGGCACCATCGGGTGAGGGCCCCCCGTCCCTGGGGACCCGGATCCTGGACTTTTTTCCCAGCTACCCATGGCAGGCGCTGCTGCTCCCGTTTTTTGCTGGGATGGGTTTGTTTCTGCTCCTCTTTTTATGGCGCAAGCTCGACCCGCCGTCGTCGCGGATCGTGATCGTGGCGGCACTCGGCCTCTTTGTGGTGGCCGTGGGGCTCGATTTCATCGAAGGGCTGGAGAAGAGCCATCCGTGGAATCTGCACACCTGGATTGAAACTCGCTTCCAAGTGCGCGACCCCTACACCGTCCGGCATTTTTCCAAGTCGCTGGAGGAGTTTCTGGAGATGCTGGGCATCACCCTGCTCTGGATGAGCTTCGTGAAGCATTTGACTCGAACGTCCCGGCAGACCCTGCTGGACTTCCGCCGCCCCTGGGAAAGCTAGCCCGGATATTCAACCTGGCACGAATTCGTTTCCAATTCGGAAATGAGCAATTTTTTCGATGAGCCCCGCCAAATAGCGGGATTTCACTCCTTGAATTTCTAAATCAATGTGTTCAACAAGACGCACACGGGTTTACGACGAGGCGTGCTAATTGTACGTTGAGGAAGTAAGCCCGCAAAGAACGCAGCTCGTCGGAAAAGGGGTTGTTTCCGGACGGAAACTAGCTCAGAAGATGAGATGCTTCCCAACCTTACGACTGACCAGGACGGCGCCGGAGCCGTTCCGATCGCCATCGACGGAGACCGGCTGCACCGCCGGCTGCTGATCGGCTGTCTCTGTGACGAAATCGTGCTTCTCCTGCTCGACGGGCTGGGCACCTCGGCGGGATGGATCGCAACGGAACCGTTAGGGACGCTCTTTGACCTCGATCTCGAAGACGGTCTCGGCTCATGGTTTCAGGCCACCCAGACGTTCATGGCCGGCGTCACCCTCTGGCTCATTGCACTCGTGCGGCGCGGCCCGCGCGGCCGCCTCGGCTGGCCGCTTCTGGCCGTCTTCTTCCTCACTATGTCGGCCGACGACGGTGCAGCGATTCACGAGCGGATCGGGGCCGCGGCCGACAGCCTTCTTGAAAGACTCTTCGCGCCCTCGGGGCTCTTTCCTGGATCGGGGGGTTGCTGGAGCGATTTCCCAGTTGGAACTGGCTTCTGATTGTCTTACCTGTTTTCGTCGTCGCCGGTCTTTTAATGGTTGTCTTTCTCTGGCGCGAGCTGAGACCCCCGTCGTCCCGGACGTGGCTGGTCCTGGCCTGCTCGTGCTTTGCTGCCGCGGTGGGTCTCGATTTTCTCACCGGGCTGAACGCGACCCACCCCTTCAATATTCTGTTCCGGCTGGACGAGCGGTTCTATCACGATTTTGAGAACGTCAACCACCGGGTGTCCTCCTTCGAGGAGTTCCTCGAGATGGTCGGCATCACCCTCTGCTGGGTGGTCTTTCTGCGACACTTCACGACACTCGCCGGGCCGAGACTGGTTATTTCCATGCACGAGAAAGGGGCTTCCGGGCCCGCCGCGTGACAGGGGCTTCGCGCAGGATCGTGGCCGGTGCTCTTGGACCGGAACCCCTTGTAACTAAAAGGCATATCACTTGCAGGGTCGGACGGGCCCCGATGCCCGCAGAGGGTCCGGACTCCCCCCATATTGATTGACTTGCCGCATCGATCCATGTAGAATTCCCATGACCGTCATAACCAAAAGCGAAAGTCCCCCAACGCATACCAGGGTTGTGCCATGACCAGACATGCCGAGTTCGTCCATCTCCATACCCACACCCAGTTCAGCCTCCTCGACGGGGCGATCCGGCTCAAGGACCTCTTCAAGAAGGCCCAGGAGTACCGGATGCCGGCCCTGGCCATGACCGATCACGGGAACATGATCGGCGCCGTCAATTTCTACAAGGAGGCGATGAAGAGCGGGGTCAAACCGATCCTGGGGTGCGAGATGTACGTGGCGCCCGGCTCCCGCCTGGAAAAACCGTCCGCCCGGGAGGAGACGGCCCACCATCTCGTGCTGCTGGCCCGGAACCACGCCGGTTACAAGAATCTCATGTGGCTGGTCAGCGAGGGATACCTGAACGGTTTTTACCGCAAGCCCCGCATCGACAAGGAGGTTTTGGCCCAGCATGCCGAGGGGCTCATCGGGCTCACGGCCTGCCTGCGCGGGGAAGTCCCGATGGCGCTGCTGGCCGGGGATCAGGAGAAGGCCGCACGCGCGGCCGGCGATTACACCGACATTCTGGGTCCCGGCAATTTTTACCTCGAAATCCAGGACAACGGTCTCGAGAAGCAGAAGGTCGTCAACGACGGGATGCTTGAGCTGGCCGACAAGCTGGATCTGCCGCTGGTCGCCACGAACGACTGCCATTATCTGCGGCAGCAGGATGCCAAGGCTCACGAGGTGCTGCTCTGCGTCCAGACCGGCAAAACCCTTAGCGACGCGGACCGGTTCCGGTTCACCACGGACCAGCTCTACCTCAAGCCTCCCGAGGAGATGCTGCGCGCCTTTTCCCACGTCCCGGCGGCGCTCGCCAATACCATCGAGATTGCCGAACGGTGCAACCTGAAGCTCGACTTCAGCCAGACCTATCTGCCGACCTACGACGTGCCCGAGGGGGAGACGCTCGATTCCTATCTGCGCAAACAGACCGAGGCGGGGCTCCGAAGCCGCTTCGGTCGCGGCCTGATCCAGGAGACGCGCAAGGAGGCGTACCGGCAGCGCCTTCACGAAGAGCTCGACATCATCATCCGGATGGGCTATGCGGGGTACTTTCTCATCGTGTGGGACTTTATCCTGTGGGCCAGACAGCGGCAGATCCCCGTCGGGCCCGGCCGGGGCTCGGGCGCGGGCTCCATTGTCGCCTACGCCCTGGGGATCACCGACATCGACCCCATCGCTTACGGACTGCTCTTTGAGCGGTTTCTCAATCCCGAACGAGTCAGCATGCCGGACTTCGACATCGACTTCTGCATGGACCGTCGCGGGGAAGTCATCGACTACGTGACACGCAAGTACAGCCTGGAGAAGGGCTACGGCAAGGAGGCTGTCGGGCAGATCATGGCCATCGGTTCCCTGCAGGCCCGGGGCGTCATCCGGGATGTGGCCCGGGTGCTGGAGTTCCCCTACGCGGAAGCCGACGTACTGGCTAAGCTCGTGCCGAACGAGCTGGGGATCAAGCTGGAAGCCGCGATTCGCAAAGAGAAGAAGTTCAAGGAGATGGCCAAGAAGGATCCCCGCGTCCAGAAACTGCTCGACATCGCGCTGGCCCTGGAAGGGTTGTACCGCAATGCTTCCACCCACGCTGCGGGGATTGTCATCGGCGACCGGTCTCTGCGCGAGTGGACACCTCTGTACCGCAGCGATGATGCCGATATCGTGACGCAGTACGACAAGAAGATCGTCGAGCAGGTCGGCCTGGTGAAGTTTGATTTCCTCGGTCTGCGGACCCTGACGGTAATCGACAACGCCGTCAAGATTATCAACGGTCAGAACGACCCGGACCGGACGGCCGAGCCGCTGCAGATCTCGGAGATTCCCCTCGGCGATGCCGCGGTCTTCGAACTCCTCTCCCGGGGCGATGCCATGGGGATCTTCCAGCTTGAAAGCTCGGGGATGCGGGACCTGCTGGTCAAGATGAAGCCCCGGACGTTCGAAGACATCATCGCGCTGGTCGCGCTCTACCGGCCGGGTCCCATGGGGAGCGGGATGCTCGATGACTTCGTGCTGCGCAAACACGGCAAGAAGGAGATTGAGTATCTCCTGCCGGAACTGGAGCCGGTGCTGAAGGAAACCTACGGGGTTATCGTCTATCAGGAGCAGGTGATGGAGATTGCCCGGGTTCTGGGCGGTTACTCGCTGGGCGCCGCGGATCTGCTGCGCCGGGCCATGGGCAAGAAGATCCCCGAAGAGATGGCCAAACACAAGGCCATCTTTCTGCGGGGCGATGCAAAGCTCGGCATTCCCGGTGCCGTCAAGCGGGGGTTCCACGCGAAGAAGGCGGAAGAGGTCTTCAACCAGATGGAATATTTCGCGGGCTACGGTTTCAACAAATCCCATTCCGCAGCCTATGCGCTCATCGCGTATCAGACGGCCTACCTCAAAGCCCACTACCCGGTGGAGTTCATTGCCGCGCTCATTTCCTCCGACATGGACAACACCGACAAGGTCGTCCAGTACATCTCCGAGTGCCGCCGGGCGGGGATCGAGATCCTCCCGCCCGATGTGAACGAGAGCTCCACCCAATTCACGGTGGAGTCGGGCAAGATCCGCTTCGGTCTGGCCGCCGTCAAGAACGTTGGCGAGGGCGCAATCGAGGAGGTACTCAAGGCGCGGGTGGAGGGCGGGCCCTTCACGTCGATCTTCGATTTCTGCGAACGGGTCGACCTCAAGAAGGTGAACAAGCGGGTGGTCGAAGGACTCATCAAATGCGGTGCCTTTGATTCCACCGGTGCGAAACGCGCGGAGCTCATGGCGATCTGCGAGCAGGCCATGGAGATGGCCCAACGGACGCAGCGGGATCGGGAACGGGGTCAGGGGAGTCTCTTCGGCGGGACCGCGGAGACCGAAGCCCTCGAGGGGCCGGGGGCGCTGCTCCCCGAGACGGACGAGTGGCATGAGAACAAACTCCTGCGCTTCGAAAAGGAGTCGTTGGGGTTTTATATATCGGGGCACCCCCTGACCCGCTGCAGCGGCGACATCCGCAAATTCACCAACACGGACAGCGTCGGCATCAATGAGATGAGTGAAAACGCCGAAGTTTCCCTGTGCGGTGTCATCACCGCGACCCAGAAGAAAGTCACCCGCCGGGGCGACAAGATGGCTGTGCTGACGCTGGAGGATTTGCAGGGCTTCACCGACGTGGTGGTCTTCCCCAAAGTGTACGAAGTCGCGCACGATCTCCTGGAGAGTGATCTACCGGTGCTGGTGAAGGGGCGCGTCAAGAAAGACGAAAAGGGGGTGACCGTGATTTCCGACGAGGTCGCGCTGCTGCAGAATGTTCGCGAACGCGATGCCACCCGGGTAGACATCCGGCTGCACTCCCCCGGACTGAGCGACGATCATCTCGCTCGGATCCGCGATGTCCTCGCGCAGTACAAAGGCTCGTGCGGGGTCTACCTCCATATCATGGTACCCAACCACAGCGAAGCGGTCATCTCGGTGGGAAACGACATGCGGGTCACCCCGTCGGAAAAGATGGTTCTGGCCGTCGAGCGGATAGCCGGGGACCGGACGGTCCAAGTAACGTGAGAGGCAATCAAAGATTAGAGATGATAAATCAAAACTGAAGATCGAGACTGCAAATAGAAAACTAAAGATCAAAAATAAGGAAGAAACCAAACGTTCAGAGAAGATCAGTTTGAATTTTAATCTGTATTTTTGATCTTTGATTTCTAATTCTTGAGTTTCTTCATGGAAGCGTGCTCATTCAAACTAGGGAAAAAATCACGCGTGATTGACGCATTACCATAGCGAGCAAACCCATGTCCAACTACCTTGATTTTGAAAAGCCGATCATTGAGCTGGAGACGAAGATTGAGGAGCTCAACCAGCGGGCCTCTCGGGACGGAAACGACTTTTCCGATGAGATCCGCCGCCTGCAGAAGAAGCTCGGCCACCTCCAGAAAAGCACCTTTTCCAATCTCACACCCTGGCAGAAGACCCTGCTCGCCCGGCATGCCCAGCGGCCCTACACCCTGGACTACATCGCGCTGCTCATGGACGAGTTCCATGAGCTCCACGGCGATCGGGTCTTTGGAGACAATCTGGCACTGGTGGGAGGTCTCGCCCGATTTCAGGGAGAGTCGGTGGTGGTGATGGGCCATCAGAAGGGGCGGAATACCCGCGAGAACATCGAACGGAACTTTGGCATGCCGGCGCCCGAGGGGTACCGCAAGGCGCTGCGGCTGATGAAGATGGCGGAGAAGTTTGGTGTGCCGGTCATTACGTTCATCGACACACCCGGTGCCCACCCCGGCCTCGGCGCGGAGGAACGCGGGCAGGGAGAGGCCATCGCCCGGAATCTGCACGACATGTCGCGCCTGAGGGTCCCCATCGTGGTGGTGGTCTCAGGCGAAGGGGGAAGCGGCGGGGCCCTTGCCATTGGTGTGGGCGACCGGGTGCTGGTCCTGGAGCACGCCGTCTACTCCGTGATTTCCCCCGAGTCGTGCTCGTCCATCCTCTGGCGGGAAACCTCCCGGGCCGAAGAGGCCGCCAAAGCCTTGAAAATCACGGCTCAGGATATGTCGGATGTCGGTGTGGCGGACCGCATCGTGCCGGAACCGGTGGGCGGCGCGCACCGGAATCACAAGGAAGCCGCGGAAAATCTGCGCCAGGCCTTGGTGGAGGCGTTGGCGGAGCTGAAATCCATTCCGGTGAAGGAACTCGTGGAGAGCCGGTTTCAACGACTCCGCTCGATCGCGTCCTACGGCAGCACCCCCTGACCCTTCGCGAACGGCCTGGTCGAGCCGGGCTGGCAAGATCGTCAAGATTCCTGTATAATGGCAACTCCTATGCGAAAAATTTGGATATTTTGGACCATGGGGCTATTCCTTGCCGCCATCCCAGCCCATGCGGACAAACCCAACGGTTGTATTGCGTGCCATGAATCGGAGGTCCTGCCCAGGCTTCGGGAATACCATGCGGAGTGGCAGGCATCGCTGCATGCCGAAAGGGGGGTTATCTGCAAGCACTGCCACGGGGGGGATGCGGGTGCGAACGGCAAAGAGGCGTCGCACCGCGGGTCTACCCGTCCATGAACCCGGGAAGTCGGGTTTACTATACCAACGTCCCCGGGCTCTGCGGATCGTGCCACGTGAAGGCCCTGACCGATTTCAAGATGAGCAGCCATTACCGGAATCTGATGGACAAGGGGGTCGGCCCCAACTGTGTCACCTGCCACGATGCCATGTGGACCAAGGTCCTCACGCCCGTGGAGGTTGAAATGTTCTGTACCCTATGCCATAATCCGCGCGGCCGATCCCTGCCCGACGTGGGCCCCCTCGCGAAACGGGTCCTCGAGCGGATGGCGGAGACAGAGCGCACGCTGGTGCAGGCCCGTGGGACCGTCCGGGGCGCCGCCCAGAGCGGACTTCGCACTGAGAAAGCCGAGCAGCTGCTCGCGCTTGCGGCAACGGAGCTCTCGCACTGCAAGGGCAACTGGCACACCTTCCGGCTGTCTGCGCTCTGCTCCCGTCTGGACCAGGTGGACGATCTGGTCGCAAAGGGCCTCCGGGACCTCAATCACTCGTACAACGGTCTCAAATGAAGCGAAGACGACTTCTCTCCTATTTGCAGCATCTCTCCATCAACACGAAGGTGGTGCTGGCCTATGTGGCTTTCGTCCTCATCATCGGCGCGGCGGGCACCCTGCTTGTCGTCCACAACGAGAAATCGATCCTCCAGGAAGAGCATGTAGCCCTGGCACAGAACGTCGCGGAGAACGTGGCGCCCATGCTGGTGGTCGAACATCGCATGATGCTCAACCGGTTGGTCAATATCGTGGGGCGTCTCTCCAATGTCAAAGACTGCGCGATCCTCAACGCCAGGGGCATTGCCCTCGCCCACACCGACATGGCGATGATCGGCCGGGAGATCCCCGTCGGGCCCGAAGCGCGAAACGCGTACGCGCAGATGGGCTACTATTCCTTTAAACTCAATGCCCAGAATATCCGCGCCGTCTATGCGCCGGCGCAGAACCAGGGCGGCTACATCGGAACGGTGGTGGTGACCTTTGAGCCGCTGACGCTCATGGGCCTTTTTGAGAATCCGAGACGGACCACGCTCAAGAACATCTTTCGGGTCGTTCTTTTCGGGGCGATCTTAGGGCTCGCCGGCGCGTTCGTCATCACCCGCCTCATCTCCTACCCCGTGCGGATGCTGGCGGATAAGACGTACAGTGTGCTCCGGGGCCGATACCCCGAGAAGAAGGTGCCCATCAATTATGTCTACTGCTGGGAGGAGTTGAACTGTCAGCAGGAGGGCTGCCCCTCGTACATGAACAAGTCGGAGAAGTGCTGGGCCGTGGCGGGCACCTTCTGCAAGGGAGAGGTCCAGGGGGTCTTCGCGCAGAAGATCGGCGACTGCCGCGACTGTGTGGTCTATCGAAAAAACAGCGGCGACGACCTGGAGCGGCTGAACGACGGATTCGACATCATGGTCCGGGAGCTTCTGGACAAATCGGAACGGATGAAAGAAGCCAAGGAGAGTGTCGAGAAGACCGCGGCAGAACTGGATGTCGCGAACCGGCAGAACCTCGAGATCCGGATCTACCACGAGCGGATTCTGGACAGCCTCTCGTCTGCCGTAATCTCGCTCGATGAGAAGCTGATCATCCGAAAATTCAACCGCGCAGCACAGAACATCCTCGGAGCGGAGGTGGACCGGCTGCTGGGCAAAGATATCACGGAGGTGCAGAAGGTCTGCACCCGCTGCAACGCCTTTTTCAGTCTGATCCTGCAGGCTATCGAGAAGTACCAGGAAGTGGGCGCACCGGTGCTCGAGCAGGAGGTCACCGTGAAAAAGCACGACGGGGACCTCATGACCCTGAACCTCAGCGTCCTGCCGCTGCACGGCGATGTCGCCCAGGGGCCGGCGCCGATCATCGTCGTCTTTGACGACGTTACGGAGAAGGAGAAGATGCGGGAAGAGCTCAATCTCTCGCGGAATCTGGCCCAACTCGGGGAGGTGGCGGCCAAGGTGGCCCACGACGTCCGCAACCCCCTGAACGCGATCGAGGGGGGCATCCACTATCTGATCGGCAAATACCAGAGCGATTCCGAGATCCTCAATATCTCCAATCTGATCCGGGGGCAGGTGGAACGGCTGAACAGTGTCACCCAGGATCTGCTGAGGGTCTCGAAGCCGATGGTTCCGAATTTCACCGAATGCGATTTCAACCGGCTGGTGGACGAGTCGGCCTCGTTTCTAAAGGAGGAGGTCCGGGTGGCCGGGCAGACCCTGGAGAAAGACTTCGGGACAGAGCTGCCCCGGGTCAGCCTCGATTTCAATCAGTTTCAGCGGGTGATCATCAATCTCGTGGAAAATGCCATCGAGGCAACGCCTGCCGGCGGCACCATCACCCTCAGGACCCGCATCGGGGAAGGGGGCGACGGCCGGCGGGCCTCCGTACAGCTGGCCGTGCTCGATACGGGCAGCGGGATTCCTGACGAAAACCTCGAGTCTATCACCAAGCCGTTTTACACCACTAAACTCAATGGCACGGGCCTCGGCCTCTCCATTGTCCGTCAGATTGTCGCCCAGCATCAGGGAGAGTTGAGAATCCTCAAGAGAGAGCCGGGCCCGGGCACCGAATTCGTCGTCCGGCTCCCCGTCAAGACCGCGCTCAAGGACAAGACCCATGCCTGACCGATCGACCGTTCTGGTCATCGATGACGAAGAGGCGATCCTGCAGGTGATGGACCTCAACCTCACCAGCCAGGGCTACCGGGTCTTCACGGCGGAATCGGCCGAAGCTGGCATGGGGGTGCTGGCGGAGCGCGTCGTGGACGCCGTCATCGTCGATTACAGGATGGCCGGCATGGACGGCCTCGAATTTTTGGTCCGCTCCCGGGAGAAGCACCCCGACGTGCCGGTGATCATGGTCACGGCACACGGGACCATCGAGATGGCCGTGGAGGCGATGAAGAAGGGGGCCTTCAACTATCTCAGCAAGCCCGTCAACTACGACGAAATGATTCTCCTCCTCAAGCAGGCCCTGGAGAAGAAGCACCTGATCCAGGACCTGCAGCGCTGCCGACAGGAGATGCGAAGCCGCAACCGTTTCGAGTCCATCATCACCAACAACAAGCAGATGCTGGAGATGCTGGAGATGGTCGCCGACGTGGCCGAAACGGACGCCACCGTGCTGATCCGTGGCGAGACCGGGACGGGCAAGGAGCTGGTGGCTCGGGCCGTCCATTACGGGAGCGCACGGGCGGCCAAGGCCTTCGTCACAATCAACTGCACGGCCCTGCCCGACACGCTGCTGGAGACGGAACTGTTCGGCCATGTCAAGGGGGCCTTCACGGGGGCCACCCGGGACCGGCGCGGCCGCTTCGAGGCGGCCGACGGGGGGACGCTCTTTCTCGACGAGATCGGCGACATTTCGCCCAACATGCAGGCCAAGCTGCTCCGGGTGCTGCAGGAGATGGCGTTCGAGAAGCTCGGCAGCAGTGAGACCATCAACGTCGACGTACGGATAGTCGCGTCCTCGAACCGGGACATGGAGTCGGCCATTCGGGAGGGACGGTTTCGGGAAGACCTCTTTTTCCGCCTCAACGTGCTCCCCGTATTCATCCCGCCCCTGCGGGAGCGACGGGACGACATCTATCCGCTGGCCAACAAGTTCCTGGAGAGGTTCAGCAAGAAGCACCGAAAGCAAGCGAAGGTCATCCCGTCGGAGCTGATGGTGACCCTTCTCCAGTACGACTGGCCCGGCAATGTGCGCGAACTTGAAAACAGCATTGAGCGGGCCGTCATTCTCTCCAAAGGCGAATTGCTCGAGCTGGCCCACTTCCAGATGCTCCAGGGGGACCAGACCATCCGAAAGCCCAAGAGCGAAAAGGATTTGCTCATCGAGCTGGAAGAGAAGTACTCTCGGTTTCCGAACACCCTCGCAATGGTGGCCAAGGAACTCGGCATCGACGTCTCCACCCTCTATCGCAAGCGGAAAAAATACGGGATAGTGTGAAGCTGCGAAGGGGCCGAGGGGTCGAGTGAAGAGCGCGAGAAACAAGAGGTACGGAGAAGGACCAAGAGTTCGAGCTTAGAACAGCCGGTAGGCGCAATCAAATCTTTTCCCTCGAATGCTTTGTATCTGTAAACCATGTGCCCGGTCAATCCTGTAACTACTGTACCCGGTTCATATCTTTCGTTATCCTCTCCCTAGGGGGAGAGGACAGAGGTGAGGGGGCTCTTCAAGCTTCTCCACTCGACCCCTTGACCCCAAGATACCTTAGCGTAATAGCTGTCGCAGACGGCACATATTTGAGAAAAGCGGGGCACGCGAAGCGTAACCCTTGAATCTTCGAACCCGACGGTCTTTCCCACATTCCACCCTGCAAAAGTGACTGAAGAAACGTCCTCAATTTATGCCATCAGGATCCGGATCACGCCGGGTCAGGAGAAAGGGATCAGAAAGGTGGGGATTCGAAGACAGAATGTGATCACAACCAGGATCCGTTTCGCGGGGATCGCGCCGGGCGGGGCACTCGCCTTCGATCTGCTTAACCCGGATATTGCATGAGTGATCGTCATGAGAGGCCTTAGAGGTACTGGATGCGCCACAGGCAAGGCGCAGAAGACTTGCTGGCTGAAGACATATTGAAATGAAATATTTCGAAGTCAGGAAATTCTCTGTAACGCCGCATGTGGCCGACTATCCGGCCTCGTAATAGATTGACTCATGCAATATCCGGGTTTAAAATCCTGCAGCCGCAATAGCCCGGGCTTCGAGGTGGGGGGTTATTGCTGGAGAGAGACCTCTCCTGTTTCCTGCTGACTGCCCGCCAGCGAAATCCGGTTCCCGCCGGCCTCCTTGGAGATGTCGGTCGCAGCCACGGCCTCCCGGATCAGTTCGGCTTCATCCGCCCCATCGTCGGGGTAGGTGCAGACACCGCCGCTCACCGAGATCCGGCCTTCGGGCATGGATTCCATGTGGGGAAAGGGGTGGTTCGCGATGATGCCCCGGAGCTTCTCCGCCAGGGCACCCGCGGATTCCCGAAGCGTTTCGGGGCAGCCGACAATGAACTCCTTACCGCCGTACCTCGCCACCATGTCCTGCTCCCGAAGGTGATCACTGAAAATTTTGCTCATCATCCGCAGGACTTCGTCTCCTGCCAGGTAGCCGTTCTGCTCATTGTATCTCTGGAAGGCGTCGAGGTCGAAGTGGATCAGCGAGAGAGGCCGGTTGTATCGGCGCGCCTTGTTCAACTCTTTGCCGAACCAGCCGAGAAAATGCTGCAGGGACGAGAGCCCCGTGAGGCTGTCCGTTTCGCTCCCCTTGAGGAGCTGACTCTTGAGCATGATGTTCCCCATGGCCAGCGCGCCCAGGGAGGTGATCATCCGGACCATGCGCAGTCCCTGCTCGGGGTCTGACGGCGTCTCGCCGACGTTGACGACGCCGAGGAGCTTGCCGTTGTAGATCATGGGGGAGCAGATCCGGGTGGGGACGCCCAGCGGGTCGTCGGCCATGCTCGCCTTTACCAGGTTGCTCTCCTCCTCGAAGTCGCTCTCCCGCATGGTGATCCCCTTCTGGGCCACCCAACCGACTCGCCCCTCGCCGATTCGGATCGTTGGGGCCGGCGACGGTATGGAAGAGCCCTCACTCGCGGCGCCGAGCACCAGGACCTCCCGGTCGCGAAGAAAAATCGAGACGTCCTGGATACCCACGAGTCGTTCGGTGATCTTGATCAGGGTCTGCAGCAGGTCTTCCAGCTTTCCGGCGGTGTTGAGCTTCTCAACGGCATCGGGCAGGAGCGATGTCAATCCACGCATCTCACCATTCTTCCGCTTCAGCGCATCGACCGAGCTTTCGAGCCGCTTCTTGATCTGGCCCAGGGACTCCACCCGTTTGCGGGTGTGGACGAGCTCCTGCTCCCGGTTCAGGCGCTGGGCGTCGTCCTTGCCCTTGCCGCCGCGGCCCCAGAGCATCCCCATTCCGAAGGTCAGAAAGGCGACCACGAGCCACGTGGTGGAGCTGACCCCCTGAATCCATCCGGCAAGCGCTGAAAATTTCTCGGCAAAAGACATGGTTTTGGTTACCGTGTGTTGGTGACTCTGATGACGATGTGAGACTCTTTATAGGGTCCGGCTGTCCTTCCCTCGAATCCTGGAACCCTGAAACCCTGGAACCCTGGAACCCTGTTTTTTCACTAAATTATACCACGCCCCCTGCTCTCCGGATATGAAAAAGTCGGACGGTGTTGCATGGGTTTTGCGACGCGGCGCCGCGGCGAAGGTGCTGAAAATCAGGGCTTCTTCGGAAGGTAGAGCTGCTGTCCCGGATAGAGGATGCGCGGGTCGCGGATCTGGTCCCGGTTCGCCTTGTAGATGAGTTCCCAGTATGACTCGTCGCCGTAAAGACTGGAGTCCCGGGCGATGCTCTTGAGGGTCTCCCCTGTTCGGACGATGTGGTACTCGGGGAGCTTCTGCTCGAGCTCCTCCTTGAAGACCGGGGCCTCGATGATAATGGCTTCCGCCAGAGAGAGGGCCTCTTCCGATTTCTCGAGCGCTTCCGGGTATCGGCACTCATCCTGGAAGAGAAGCCGCGCCTCCTGCACCCGCTCGACGGCCTTGAGATAACTGCTCCGGGCATACCGGTTGGCCTCGGCCGCTTCCCCTTCGTGGATTCTCTTGATTGCGGCGACGATCTTCTCCTGGATGCGCTCGCGCATCTCGGATTTCGTCCGGGCCGTCTGGTTGATCATCTGTTTGGAAAGATCCTGGACATCCGCGGCGAGGGCTTCCAGCTCTCTCTTGTCCTTCAGGGACCGCCGGTTCCTTCCTTCTTCGAGGGTATCTAGTTTGTCCGTCGCCTCCCCCAGCTCCTTCGGCATGTAGACCTTGGCGCAGGAGCTCTTTGCGGCCTCCATGAGGTCTCGCGCATTCGAAATCTCCTGCAGCGGCATCCGCGCGCACCCCGATACAAGCAGGAGCAAGAAACAGAAAAACACGAAGGTTCGGGGCAGCATGGCTGTGGCATGCACGTAAGGCTACTCCAGGATCCGGGTCCGGATCATCAGTTCGTCGAGTTGTTTCTGATCCACCGGGGTCGGCGCGTCCGTCATCAGGCAGGTCGCCTTCTGGGTTTTGGGGAAGGGGATCACGTCCCGAATGGAGCGCGCGCCGGCGAGGATCATGATCAGCCGGTCCAGGCCGAAGGCGATCCCCCCGTGGGGGGGGGCGCCGTACTCCAGCGCCTCCAGCAGAAAGCCGAAACGGGCATTCGCCTCTTCTGCATCCATCCCGAGGGCCGCGAGCATCTGTTCCTGCACCTCCTTGCGATGGATACGGATGCTGCCGCCGCCGATCTCCGAGCCGTTGAGGACGAGATCGTAAGCCCGTGCACGCACTGCACCAGGTTCCGAGCCGAGCCGTGAAAGGTCGGCCTCTGCGGGCGCGGTGAAGGGGTGATGCATGGCGACGAAGCGTTTCTCCTGTGCATCCCAGTCGAGCAGGGGAAAATCGGTGATCCAGGCGAAGTGATAGAGGCTCTCATCGATGAGGCTTAGGCGCCGGGCCATTTCGTTTCTGAGATTTCCCAGCGCGTCGAAGGCCACGCCGGCCTGGTCGGCTACGAAGACCAGAAGGTCCCCCGGGGCGCCCTCGAGGCGCTGCCGGATCTGCTCCAAAAGCTCCGGTGAGAAGAACTTGGCGATGGGAGACTCGATCTTCCCCTCGGCTACCTTGAGCCAGGCCAGGCCCCTTGCCCCGAAGACCTTGACGGTGTCGGTCAGCCCGTCGAGATCTTTACGCGAATAGCCGGCACAGTCGGGAAGGCGGATGCCCCGGACCGTTCCGTCCAAGGCCAGCGCGTCGGTGAAGACTTTGAACTTGCACGAAGACGCGAGATCCGAGATGTCCCTTAGCTCGAGGCCGAAACGGGTGTCGGGTTTGTCGAGACCGTAGCGATTGAGCGCCTCGGCGTAGGCAAGCCGCGGGAAGGGCGTCGCGACGGTGAGCCCCTTGGTTTCCTGAAAGATCCGCGCGATCATCCGTTCGGTGACGGCGAAGATATCCTCTTCGTCGACGAAGGAGAGCTCCATGTCGATCTGGGTGAACTCGGGCTGCCGGTCGGCCCGCAGGTCTTCGTCCCGGAAGCAGCGCACGATCTGGTAGTAGCGCTCGAAGCCGGCGACCATCAGGATCTGTTTGAAGAGCTGCGGTGACTGGGGCAGTGCGAAGAAGCGGCCCGGGCTGACCCGGCTCGGCACGAGATAGTCGCGCGCGCCCTCGGGGGTCGATTTGGTCAACACCGGCGTTTCGATTTCCAGAAAGCCCTCGCTGTTGAGAAACTCCCGGGTGACCCGGGAGACGTGATGGCGCAGGATGATCGCATCCTGCATCGGCTTTCGCCGCAGGTCGAGATAGCGGTATTTGAGCCGCAGGCTCTCGGAGACATCGACATGGTCTTCGATCATCAGCGGGGGGGTGAGACTTCTGTTCAGAATCTCGAAGTGATCGATGTAGACTTCGATCCCGCCGGTGGGGATCTTCTCGTTGGCCATTCCCTCCGGTCGTTTTCGCACCTCGCCCCGAACCTGGATGACATACTCGTTTCGCAGAGCATGGGCCTCCTGGTGAATGTCGGCGGAGACATCGGGACTGAAGACGACCTGGGCGATGCCGGAGCGGTCCCGCAGATCGACGAAAATCAGACCACCGTGGTCACGGCGTTTCTGAACCCAGCCCGTGAGAGTCACCGATTCCCCGGCGTCTACGACCCGGAGGTCCCCGCAGATTCGGTTCCGTTTGAGGACGGTCATGCGCCCTCCCCGGCCAGGGTCTCCGCGATCTGATCGACAAACCCTTCGAGGGGGACTTTGGTCTGTGCCTTGGTTTCCATATTTCTCAGGAGAATCACGCCGTCGTTCAACTCATCTTCCCCCAGGATGCCGACGTACGCGGCGCCGATGCGGTCGGCCTGGCGCATCTGGCTCTTGAGGCTCTTGCCCAGGTAGTCCGTGTCCACCGGAATGCCCCGGGCCCGCAGCTGGTGGAGAAGCAGAGGCATTCGCTCCATGGCCGCGTCCCCCAGGGGGGCCAGATAGAGCGGCTTCGCGCGGCTGTGGTTCGTCTCCTCCGGCAGCAGCGCGGCCAAACGTTCCATGCCGAGGGCGAAACCGATGGCCGGTGTCGGACGGCCGCCGAGCTGTTCGACGAGGCCGTCGTAGCGGCCGCCGGCGGCCACGGCGTTCTGCGAGCCAAGTTGATCGGTCAGGATCTCAAAGGTCGTCCGGGTGTAATAGTCCAGCCCGCGCACGAGCCGCTCATTGACTTCATAGGGCACACCCATCAAATCGAGCGTCCCCTTCACCATTTCGAAATGGGCCATGCAGTCGCGGCAGAGCGATGCCAAAACGGAGGGCGCACTCTGCGTGGCCTCCTTGCAGTCGGGGCGCTTGCAGTCGAGCACCCTCAGCGGGTTGCCCGCGGTTCGGCGCCGGCAATCGGTGCAGAGCGAGGCCTGCTCATTTCTCAGGAATTTCTGCAACGCCTTCCGGTACACCGGGCGACACTCGGTGCAGCCGAGAGAGTTGATCTGCAGCACGGTGCCCGAAATGCCGAGCTGCTCAAAGAGCAGGTGGAGCATGGAGAGGATCTCGGCGTCGACCCAGGGATTGTCGGTGCCGAAGACCTCGGCGCCGATCTGGTAGAACTGGCGGTACCGTCCCTTCTGGGGCCGCTCGTGGCGGAACATGGGGCCCGTATAGTAGAGCTTGCTCACCGAATCGGGCTGGAGGCGGTGGTGATCGATGCAGGCCCGGACCACCCCGGCCGTCCCCTCGGGACGCAGGGAGAGGCTCTCACCTTTGCTGTCCTGAAAGGTATACATCTCCTTTTCGACAATGTCGGTCCCCTGCCCGATACTTCGGGCGAAGAGTTCGGTGTATTCGAAAACGGGAATCCGGATCTCGCTGAATCCGAAATTCTCCATGATCCGCCGGGACGCCGACTCGATAAACTGCCATTTCCACACTTCTTCGGGGAGGATATCTTTGACTCCCCGGACCGCGCTGATCTTCATTCCGAGACTCCTTGGGTAAAACCAAAATAATATATCGGCTGCAGTATAAGATGTCAATAAGAAAGGGTTTTTAGAGCCATTTTTTGTTTGACAACCTCGATGAATCTTGTTAATTTGACTACTTGCGCAGATGCGGGAATAGCTCAGTGGTAGAGCATCGCCTTGCCAAGGCGAGGGTCGCGGGTTCAAATCCCGTTTCCCGCTCCATTCAAAAGTGATGAGGGCAGGCGTTGCGATGAAGCGGTTCAGTCCAGCCAATCGAATCCTGCTCTTTTTGTTTTCAGGCGGCGTAGCCAAGTGGTAAGGCAGAGGTCTGCAAAACCTTTATGCACCGGTTCGAATCCGGTCGCCGCCTCCATTTTTTCAGCACGCAGCTGAATCCATACCGACAACCCCATCCACCGCACTTCTTGCCAAAGGATAGCCCTTCAAAGCCCGGGTGGTGGAACTGGTAGACACAAGGGACTTAAAATCCCTTGGAGCTTGGCTCCGTGCCGGTTCGATTCCGGCCCCGGGCACCAGTCTTCGTTCGAAACGGAGTTGAGAACGAAGACTGCCGCGGCATAGCCCGCAGGGCGACGCCGGGCCTGTTCCATTAGCCTCCTTGCAGGTCCGTTTCGAACTTCGCCTCGGCATTGATGAGGGCGAAGCTGAAAGCGCAGCCCCAAGCCAGTCAACCCTTCGCTTGGAGCGTCAGCGTAACGCGAAGAAAGCCGCGGCGTTCCGTGTTCGTCTGACGACTTCGCCGCGACAAGAGCCCGTAGGGCGAAGACGGGCTATCCCGGCGTTGGCAAGTAATGCTCCAAGCTCTTGTCACGGCGGAGCTTCAGAGCGAAGCCGGATCGCCTTGGCAAGCCAGTTTAAGGAACACACGCCATCACTATCTTCGCTTTCGGCTTCGCCGTGACAAGAGCCCAAAGGGCGACGCTGGGCTTCCCCAATTATGACAAACGAACGATCCTGTCTATGGCGTTTTGAAGGCGAATCGCATCAACCGCGGCGATCGCCTTGAGTAGCTTGACGCCTATACGCGGGTATTCCTCCACAAACGCTTCCAGCTTTTCGCTGGTGACCGTCAACAGTTCGGTCTCCTCCAGCGCCACAACGGTGCTGTAATTGCCCATCCGTCGCGACGCTGAGAAATCACCGACATGAGCGCCTTTGCCCAGAACGGCAATTAACGTGCTTGTCCCGGAGTGTTCCGCTTGTTTCTTGACCTCCAGCCGTCCGGATGCGACGATGCCGATCAAGTTCATGGTCTCGCCTTCTTCAAAGCAGATCGTACCAGCGGGAAACCGCCTTCTTTCGAACAGGGGTGCCAGCTGTACCCTCTCGTCATCATTCAGAATCTGGAGGATACCAATCCGGTCGACGGCAGCCTCAACGACTTGGGAAGTTTGTGGTTCCATCGGGTCCTATCCGGGAATGGTCCACGGGGTTGACTCCAATCAGATTGAGCAGAGGCTTGGTCCTTAGGGTGTTTAGTCGTTCTGGAAAATGATCTCGGTGAGGCCCTCTTCTCGCAACGAGCCCCTGGTTTCCGAGTTGAACAAGTTCCTCCCGCCCGGTGTGACTTCCTTCGAGGCGTCGCCATCTACCGAGGGGTGAAGACCGGTATTACCATCCGCGGCATTAATCTCAATGTGCACGCGGCGCGCGTCGAATTCTACCGTCTACTCTACCGCACAACCGGCGGCGGGAACCACGGCCCCGCTCAGGGCGGCCGCAAAAATTTCGGACATGAGAGTTAACCAATTTTATGGCTTTTTCCTCCTGCTGTTTTCGGATTTCTGGGTGGTGTCGAGGGCCACTAGACTACCCGACCAACCTTGCTACAAGATGATCCGAACATGACGATTTGGCAACGTATGAGGAAATACAATTATTGAAGGTGTACAACAGGTGTCGTTTGCCAAAAGATCATCACCCCACAATATCAATAACTTTTGATGGGTCGGGAATTTTGTGGAGTCGGAATCTTTTTGTTGTAAAACAGTCAATCACGATACAAAAGGGCAGCTTGTTTTCATCCAAATTCAAACGAGGTGCCAGAAAGATATGTATCAAGCCATAGTCCGTTTACTCATCATTGCGCTTAAGGCCATCAGGATATTATTCCCAAGCAAAGCTGATTTGATCACTGAAAACCTCGC